>JBDKIG010000037.1:0-16246 GCA_039797215.1 Verrucomicrobiota bacterium
GACAGCGCCGCAAGCAGGCACAGACTGAGCAGGAACTTCCTCATTGGAGGACGAAGGCTAAATATGCCCCGAATCGATATCAAGATGGGATTTGGCATGGCGCGGGTCATTCAGCCTTTCGGCACGGACGACTTCGGCTTGAAGGAGGCGATGGGTTTTTCCAAGAGATACCAACTCAGCGAGGCGGCGACATAGGAGAGCGCGAAAACGGCGAGGATGACGGGGAGTTTTTCCGGGGTGTTTGGCAGCCCGGCCACGCCAAAGGCCCACATGACGAAACTATGGAGGATCGGATGGAAGATATACAGGGCGTAGCTGATCATGCCTGTGTAAACGAGGATCGGCGAGGTGAGGACTTTTTCCCAAGGGCCTGAAAAACCCACCGCAGTCCGGAGAATCAGCCAACCGAAAAACAGGGCCTCCAGAGTTTCTGACAAATGCGTGAGTGGCGTCTCCGAGAATTTCATCCGGATCAGCGTGCCGAGGATCAGCAGGAGCCAAGCCAGAGCGGCGATCCACGGCTTGCGGGAAACAGCCGAGATGGCCTCCTTGTTGGAGCGGTAGAACAGCCCCAGCAGCGCCCCCAGTGCAATCGAATCCATCGAAGACAGCGGCGAGAACCACACCAGCATCGGCTGCAATCCCCATTCTGTGCCGAGCCAGCGGTGAAGCCAGGCACCCACGAATAGCAGGACGAGCGCCGACGGAAGGAAGCGCCCCGGCAGCCAGAGCAGGATCAACGCGAGGCCGAAAACCATCTGCTCACTCGTGGCGAGGAACCAATAGTGCGAAAGATTGCCGGGCCATTGTTCGGTGAGGCCCATGTGGAGGTTGATCGTGAAGGTGGAAATCCAGATCCACACAGCCTTGGCGGACTCCACGCCAACGAGGCAGAGCACGGCGAACGCCAGAAAGTAAACCGGCAAAATCCGGATGCTGCGTTTTTGATAGAATACTTTCAGAATGGAGAAAGAAGAGCCGCCGCGCTCCTTTTGCTGGAGAAGGTTTCCGACCAGCAGGAAGCCGGTCATCACAAAAAACAACCGCACTCCGAGGGGGCCAAGGGCGATGTGGCTGCTCGCGCCGGGAACGAGATGGTGGAAGAGCACCATCAGGCAGGCGATGCCGCGAAGGGCGTCGAGTTGGTGAAAATAGGTTTTGGCTTGTGGCATAGGAAGGGGTTGGGAATTCACAGAACGCCGTGCCGGAGGTCCGTAAAAGCGGCTCCCAGAAAATCGATGACATCGCTGGCGCTCAGGGATTCCGGGGAGATTCGCCCGTCACAGAGCGAAATTTCGGCGGAGCGTCCGCAGATCCATGCGGCGAGCTTGGCGGCTTCCAGCGGAGATTTCCCCTGAGCGATGAGGGCCACGCTCACGCCGGTGAGCACATCACCCATGCCGCCGCTACCCATGCCGGGGTGGCCCGTGGAGTTGAAGGAAGTCGCGGCGCCTGCCTCGCCGATGATTGTGCGCGAGCCTTTGAGTAAAAGAGTGACCGGGAATTCTCCGACAAACGCTTCGAGCCAGGCGCGGCGGGAGAGGTTTTGGCGGGGGAAGAGGCGTTCCATTTCCAAGGGGTGGGGGGTGAGGAGTCGCGCGCCGACACAGGATTTCAAAAGACCGGGTGATTCCGAGACAGCGTTCAGCGCATCGGCATCCACCACACACGGCACGGGACAATCGTGCACAAATCGCCGAACCATTTCATCGCGATCGCGGCCCAAGCCAGGCCCAATGGCAACGGCGGAAAAATTTTCCAATGGCACATCGGCGAAATCCTCGACCGGCGAAACCATCACCTCGGGAATGACGGCCGAGGAGAGGATCGCCGAAACCTCCGCCGGGCAGAAAAGCGTGACGAGGCCAGCGCCCGCATGAACTGCGGCGGCGGAGCAGAGCCGCGCCGCGCCAGGGTAATTTTGGGAGCCGGCAAGAATCGCCACGCGGCCATAGCTTCCTTTATGCGTGTCGAAAGATCGGGGAGGCAAAAGGCGCCGCAGGTTTTCTGCAACCAAAACCTCGGCAGGGTCGGCATCGGGGGGTGCGATGAGGCCGGGAAGTGAGGCGACGGCTAGGCGACCGACAAATTGCGTCGCCGAATCATCAAGAAGGGAGGATTTGGGAAACCCCACCGTGAGCGTGGCATCGGCCTCGACACCGAGATGGCCGAGTCCGCTCGGGACATCGGCGGAAAGGACCCAAGCCGCATTTTTACGCCGGAGTTCATTGATCCGATCAATGGCTGATGCGATCGGCTCCCGCGGGTCCCCCGAGGCGCCAATGCCGAGCAAGCCATCCAGCACCACGAGCGGATGAGTGGCAGTCGCCATGGATTTGGTCGGAAGCGCAGCCATCTGTTTGGCGGTGAGCGGCGAGAGGTCGTAGGGAGAAAAGAGCGGCTCGATCTCTATGCGCCAACCCATATCAGCCAGGTGGCGGGCGGCAACCAGGACATCGCCGCCATTGTGGCCCTTGCCGGCAAAAACCCGGCAAGTTCCCGGGCGCGGGTGGTATTGCCGAACGAACTCCGCCATACGCTTACCGGCGATCTCCATGAGCCACTCAGCGGATTCGCCTCGGGCGAAGGCGGCGCGTTCCGCTTCAACCATCTGGGGGGCGCTGAGGATCATGGCGGGTTACTTGAAGAACGACTTTACGCGGTCGTAAAAACTTTTGTTGATCGGGTTGTTTTCCTCGCCGCAAAGCTCGGCGAATTTCTGCAAGACCTCACGTTGTTCGCTGTCCAAGCGCGAAGGGACCTCGACTTGCACATAAGTGAGGATGTCGCCTTTTGCCGTTCCTTGCAGGGCGGGCATGCCCAGGCCGCGAATGCGAAATGTCGAGCCACCCTGCGTGCCGGCGGGGATTTTCAAACTTACGGCACCATCGAGTGTGGGAACGCGGATTTCGCCACCGAGTGCGGCGGTTGTGAAAGGAATGGGAACCTCGCAGTTCAAATCCATTCCGTTGCGGGTGAAAACTTCGTGCTCCTTGATGTGAACGACCACATAGAGATCGCCGGAACCACCGCCCCGAAGTCCTGCCTCTCCGCCGCCGGTGCTGCGCAAGCGCGACTCGCTGTCGATGCCGGCGGGGATTTTGATTTTCACGCGGCTGGTTTTTTCGACGCGTCCCTCGCCTTGGCAGGAGTGGCAGGGTTTTTCGATGATGCGTCCCGTGCCGTGGCAGGCAGGGCAGGTTTGAGCCACTTGGAAGAATCCGCGAGAGACGACGACTTGACCGCGGCCGCGACAGGTCGGGCAGGCCACGGCCTTCGAGCCTTTCTGCGCACCGGAGCCGCCACAGGGATCGCAGGCGTCGAGTTTGCGAATTTCGATTTCCTTTTCACAACCGCGTGCGGCCTCCTCGAGGGAGATTTGAAGATCGTATCGCAGGTCGGAGCCGCGTTGGCGGCCCGAGGAATCCACCCCGCCGCCCCCGCCGCCAAAAATGTGATCGAAAATCCCGCCGCCACCACCGCCGCTGAAGACCTCGCGGAAAACTTCAAAAGGATCGTGGAAGCCTCCTCCGCCCCCAGCGCCCATTCCGCCCTGAAAGGCCGCATGGCCGTAGCGGTCGTAGGCCGCGCGTTTGCTGGCGTCGCTCAAGACTTCATAGGCCTCGCCGACTTCTTTGAATTTCGCCTCGGCCGATTCGTCGTCTGGGTTTTTGTCTGGATGGAATTTGACGGCGAGCTTGCGGTAGGCCTTCTTGAGGTCGTCCTCGGTGACACTCCGGTCGACGCCGAGAATCTCGTAGTAGTCGCGCTTGCGGCTCATTGAGGGCCTTTGGAAACAATCACAGAGGAGGCGCGGATGAGGCGGTCCTTGATTTTATATCCTTTGCGAACTTGCCGGATGACATGGCCATCGGGGATGTCGGCGCTGAATTCCTGGGATACGGCGTCGTGCTTGTTCGGATCGAACGCCTCGCCCTCGGCTTGAACTTCCTCGAGGCCGTTGTTTTTCAAGAAATCCTGAAGTTGTTTTTGGACCATCGACATTCCTTGAAGGATGGAGGCGGTATCGGCGGCCGTCTTGGCGGCATCGAGGCCGAGCTCGAAATTGTCGATGACCGGGAGGAGTCGCTCGAGCAGGCCGTTATTGGCGTAGCGGATGGCTTCCTCTTTTTCGCGCAGGGCGCGTTTGCGGAAATTATCGAGGTCGGCGCGGGCGCGGAGGGCGAGGTCCTTGAGCTTGGCGGCCTCGGCTTCGAAGTCTACTTCGGAGATTTCGGCTTCCTGGCCTGCATCCTTGGAGGCGGAGTCCTGTGCGTCGGATTCGTTTGGGTTGTTCATTTTTTAGAGATGGCGATGAGTGTGAAATCGTCTTGTTTGGATTCGCGGCCGGTAAAGGCCCGGACATCCTCGGCCACATGACGAAGAACGGCGGCGGCACCTTGGGCTGCGCCAGCTTCCAGGGCTTGGGCGAGGCGGTCGACACCGTATTCCACGCCGTCGGCGTTCATGGCCTCGGTGGCTCCGTCCGTGTAAAGCAGGATGCAATCACCAGGCTCCAGGACGAGGCTCAAATCGGCGCAAATTCTATTAAAGACCTCTCCGCTGTCAATGCCGAGGGCCATGCCTTTCGGGCTGAGTTTCTCGACATGGCGCGAGGCGGCGCGGTAGAGCAACGGCGCATCGTGGCCGGCACGGGCAAGTGTGAATTTTCCATCCGGGCCATCGAAAATCGCATAGGCCATGCTGATGAACATGTCTTCCTTGATGTCCGGGTAAAGGAGGCTGTTCACCCGATTGAGCACTTCGCTGGGGAGCGTGGCTTCGAGTGCTTCGCGGCGGAGCACACCGCGGCACATGGCCATAATGAGCGAGGCGGGAACGCCTTTACCGGAAACATCGGCGATCACCACAGCCAAGCGATCGCAGCCTAGGGGAATGAAATCGAAATAGTCGCCGCTGAGTTGGCCGGCGGCGAGGCTCAGGCCACTGATATCATATCCCGCAAAAACCGGATCGGCATCGGGAAAGAGAACGCGTTGGATGTCGCGGGCGATCTCGAGGTCGCGGTCCAAGAGTTTTTTCTGTCCAGCGGCGAGGTAGATGGCCTCGTTGTAGAGGGCGAAGGCGCTTTGCTCCGCAATGGTGCGGAAGACGGTGAGGCTCTTGTCGTCGAAGGGGCGATTGCCGTGGCCTGCAAGGGCGAGCACGCCGAGGATTTTGTTTCGATAAACGAGCGGTCCGAATATCGCCGGGCACGAAACATTTTTTCCTGTGTCGAACTGAGGAACAATGCGGACTTCGTTTGCGCGCCAGCAATCAGCGAGTGGACCGCGACTCTCGGGGCGAACGGGCTGAATGCCGAGCAGGCCTTGGAGCAAGCTGGGCGAGCCTTTGGTTTGCGCGAGGAGCTCGGCGGGGACTTCAAAAAAAGCCGGGCAACCTTCGGAGAGATGGGATGGCGTGAGGCTGGAGCCGGCCTTGTCGGCGATGTAGAGCGCGCCGTGGCTGGCATTCACGATGCGCATCGCGCTTTCGACGATCAGCCGGTGGAGTTCGGAGCTGCGAACTCCCTCGGAAAACGCCGCACCGATCCCATGGAGAAAATCAAATACGCGGGTCTCCTCGGTCTGCAACTCCTTCAAGCGGGTGCGCAGGCGGTGGGAGCGGATTTGCGACCACAATAGATAGAGAGCGAATAGCGCGACGACGAGTGCCAGGGTCGTCAGATTGTATGCGGTCCACATGTAGCTTTAGGAGGACTGGACTCTCTAAAATCAAGCCCCACCAATCAAGAACGGACCGCTTTAGGTGTCGGTTGCCTCGGATTTGAGAAATTCAATCACATCCTGGAACCGCACGGCATTTCGAGGGTCGGCTTCGATGAGGGCTTCGTGGGCTTCGAGGATGTGCACGCGTGCTTCTTCGGAATCATGCCCTTCGGCGGGCTCGGGATTTTTTTTCAGCGAGGATGGAGCGGGGTCGGAAGGCTCAGGCTCGACCGAGAAGAGGTGGTCAAGGCCGAGATTTTCCAGGAGCGAGAAATTACGCGGGTTGGCCCGCACCACACGGAGGAGCCCGCCTTGGGTCTCGCGGAGGCTAAAAGCCAAGGCAGCGAGAGTCCCCATGAAAGTCGAGTCCATGAGTTCGCATTTTTCGAGATCGAGAATGAACTCCACATGCCCCTTGGTGATCATGCGGCGGGAAAATTCCTTGAGACCTTGGCAGTTTTCAAAAGTGCCCCGGCCATCGACCTGCATCCAGATTATCCCTGCGGCGTTCCCGACACGAATGCTCGACGATTTACTCATGAATTCCTGAAAGAACCTAAGATCACGCGTCCCTTGTTAAGTCAACCCCTAGCGCCACATCGAGGACTGGCGGAGACCCACCACGCGTCCATTGACGATCAGCAATGCTCTCCAAGCGGAGACGAGACCGTTTTCCAAAAAATCATCACCCGTGACTTGAAAGGTCGAGCGGTGGGAACCGCGGGCGGCGGGATAGTAGCGTTCTTGGGCCATCACATAATTGCCGAGTCCGGCCTGGCGGTATTCCAAGCGGAGTGTGACATCGGAATCACTCGAGGTCCTCCAAAAGAAAGTAAAATACGACCCATGGCGCTTGGCCACCTCGATGCTGTCCACGGCGCCCCATGTCCGGCGCTGGCGCTCAAAATCAATCACCCCACCCGTTCTTCCACCCGGCCCCCGCTGTTCGACCAAATAAGGATCGAAGACCGAGGTGAGGATTTTTCGGAACTGGTAAGAATCATCCAACTCGAGTGGCAGAACATTGGCTTTGTCCAGTCTGGTGGCTGGGCCTTCCGGGGTGGCGCAACCTGCCAGCACGATGGCAAGAACCACGCACAGCAGGACAGTCGGGCGAATCATGAGGGGTGATGAAAGCGAGTTTGGTAGGTGGTGTCAATTTCGAGGGCTTAAAGTGCGGTGGAGCCCGGGAGGTTGGCTAGGGCTCTCTCGGCGGGCCGGGGCGGTTTAGTCTTTTCAACGCCTTCAGACTTTCTTGTTGATCCGGTGTGAGGATGCTTCGGATTTTGAGGAGATTTTCGAGTTGGAGGCGCTTGATTTGGGCTTCGACGGCGAGAAGTTTTTCGAACTGCGCGATGATTTCCTTTTCTCCTGCTGATCCAGATTTCACGAGGTTCGAGAGGGTTTCCTCCTCGGCGCTGATTTGCCATTGCAGCTCGGTGAAGCGCGGCATGGCCCGGACCATTTCCTCGCGGATGGCGGTTTGTTGGCTGGAGGTCAGACCGATCGCCCTCTGATTGCGCATGACGAGTTCGGGTGGAAAGAATTCGCGCATGAAATCCCCGCCGGGTGGTCGTTGGCCGGGGTCTTGGGGGCCTGGCTGAAAATCCCCCGGTGGCGGTGGCGGCGGTTGGGCGCAGGCGATTGAAACAGAGGCAAACAGGATGGCGGCGATGACGGATTTCATAAGTTTGGGTGAGGTGTGGCGGTTGTTGTGGGGTTTTCGAAAAAGGTGTCCGTGGGAGCGGAGATTTCGTCGGCGTGGAGGGGGAGTTGTTGGGCGACGAGTTGATCGGAAGAGGGTTCCCAATCGGATAGTGCGGCCCACTGCTCGAAGGTGTTTTCCGCAAGAGCGGGGCCTTTGTGGAGAACTTGGAAAAACAAAGCGCCGGCAGCGAGCACCAACACCGCTACGGCCATTGCAAAAAGTAGGGCTCGGGACGCCGGACGCGGAAGCGAGGCTTGGGTCTCGTGGGGGAGGCAGTGATGGAACAAAGGCGCATAGGCGGCATCCTGTCGTTTCATTTCCTCGAAAAATTTGCGGATAGCGTCGTCTGGATTCATGGGAAAAGGCCTGTTTCACGGAGGAGTTCCGCCATGCGCTTTTTGGCGCGGTCATAGTGGGTGCGGGCTGAGCCGACCGAGACCAGCATGGCCTGCGCGGCGGCTTCCACCGTCATGTCTTGGTAGAAAACAAGGTGAAGCACCTCCTGCTGGCGTCGGGGCAGGGAGGCAAGGGCTTTGCGAAAGATCGAAAGCCTTGTGGATTCGTCCATGGCGTCGCCGCGCTGGGGCTCCACATGGTCGTTGGTGTGTTCGTTTTGGAAGCTGCCAAGTCGGAGAAGTCGAGTCCAGTGGCGCCGCCGCTCGCTGGCGGCCGTGTTTCTGATTACCGCGAAAATCCAGGTCTTGAAGGCCGAGCGGCCATCATAGCGGGCCCGGCCTTCGAGGATTTTGCGATAGGCTTCCTGAAGCACATCCTCCGCGTCGTTGGGATGGGAGGCACAACAACTCAAGGCCCACCCGTAGCTCATGGCGTGGTTCTGCTCGAGGAGATCGCGCAGCTCCGGTTCGCCCATGGCTTGGAGCAGAAGGTTGTTGTGATTTTCATTCACAAACTTGGTGGCTCGGGGAGTGATTTAATATGACAGGAAGGATTTTTTGGCGGATCGAAAAAAAATCGGCGGGCGCTTGTCATATAACCGCATTTCCGGGGTGACAAAGAGCAGAAACAAAAACGGAGGATGGTCCTTCGTTCGCAACAAAGCCCCTCAAAAATGAAAAACACAATCCTTGCAGTCAGCCTCGCCGCGCTCCTGCCCTCACTCGCACAACACACCGCCATGGGTGCTGGAGAAATATCGAACCGCCCGCTCCGCATTGGAGACAGGGTTCAACTCAAAAATCCCGCACCCGTTTGGACAGCCCCACCCATTGGCGGGGAAATCACCGGAAACCAAGTCGCGAAAGCCTCCGGCTTGCTCGCCGAGGGGCCGGTGCGAGCAGGAGAGACATGGTGGTGGCGGGTGGATTTTCATTCGGGCACCGATGGGTGGATTTCCGAACGCGCCCTAGCCGATGCCAAGGGCGCTCCTCCCGCTCCTCGGCTTGCAGCCACCTTGCCGCCAAAGCGTCCGATGGTGGCTGATGCGATCGTCTCGCTGGAATTGCCGCCGGACGGAGTCGTTAATTCGTCGAAGTTTGTTTTGCGCGGAAAGGTTTTGCCGGATCTCTACGCGCCTGATCTTGTTTCGCTGACGCTGAATGGAAGAAAAGTGGCTCTGGATAAAAGCGGACGCTTCGCCGAGCAGGTCACTCTCGTTTCGGGCAAAAACAAATTGGAGTTTCAAACAAGCGTTCCCAACCCCCGCCAGCACGCGAACCAAATCTCCGCTTACCTCGATGGATCGGTGATTTATGGGTCCGATGCCGCGCGGCTTGCGGCCCTGAGGACTTTTTCCGGCGGGCTGCTCAAGACCAGCGAGGGGAATCTGATGCCGCTCAACACGGCAGGACTCGCGAATGCGAATGAGGCCCGTATTTTTCCCGACAATGAACTCTTCCTCGCTGGCGATGTGCGGTCGAATGAAAATGTCGAGCTGAGCGCCATCCACACGCTCTTTCTGCGCGAGCACAACCTTCTGGCTGCGGGAATCGCCGCCGCGACACCCGGCCTCACGGACGAGCAGATTTTCCAAGCCGCACGGAAAATTGTGGTCGCCGAGATGCAGGCCATCACCTACCGCGAGTTTCTCCCCGCATTGCTTGGACGCGGCGCGATCCGTCCCTACGAGGGCTACAAACCTGATGTGAATCCGGGCATCGCCACGGAATTTTCCACGGCGGCCTACCGGATCGGCCACACGCTCATCAATGACGATGTCGAAATGCTCGACAATGAAGGCAACGAGATCGATGAGGCTCTGGAGCTCGCCGAGGCGTTCTTCAATCCCTCGGTTTTGCACGCCGTCGGCCCTGATCCTCTGCTCAAATACCTCGCCACAGACAGCGCCCAAGAGGTCGACTTGCAGCTTGTGGGAGGATTGCGCAATTTCCTCTTCGGCCCTCCGGGAGCGGGTGGATTCGACCTTGCCGCGCTGAATATCCAGCGCGGGCGTGACCATGGTCTCTCGGACTACAACTCCGTGCGCGCGGCCTATGGACTGCCCCGCGTGACCAGCTTCGCTGGCATCACCGCCAACACGACGATTCAAACGAAATTGAAGGATCTCTACGGCAGTGTGGATGCCATCGATCTCTGGATTGGCGGATTGAGCGAAGGCCACCTTCCCGGCTCCAGCGTGGGCCCCACCTTCCAAAGAATCATCGCCGACCAGTTCGAGCGCATCCGCGATGGGGACAGGTTCTGGTATCAGTGGACCTTCAAGGAAGCGCAGCTCGAAGCCATCGAACGCACGCGGCTTTCCGACATCATTCGACGGAATACCTCCCTCACAAAAATCCAGGATGATGTGTTTTTCTACGACTCCAGCACGCTGGCCGGGCTGGTTCCTAAAAGCAGCCCCGTTTCACCGGTTCTTCTGAAGATTTCCAGATCGAGCGACACGCCGCCTTCGCTGGACGGTAAGCTCAACAACCCGGGCCAATCGACCTGGGGTGTGGCGGGTGTCAATCTCATGCGCTTTGCTCCTGCCGCCTACGCCGACGGACTCTCCACGCCCGCGGGTCGGAATCGCCCAAACGCCCGCCTGATCAGCAACACGCTCTGCGATTCGAGCACCTCGAGCCCAAACAAAAGGAACCTCTCGGATTGGATCTACGGCTGGGGCCAGTTCCTCGACCACGATCTCGATCTCACAACCAGCGGCGACACCGCCTTCGATATCGCCGTCCCGACCGGCGATCCTTATTTCGACCCAAGATCAACAGGCTCGGCGTTCATCTACATGAATCGTTCGATCTACGATTCCGCATCGGGAACAGCGACACCCGTGACGCGTCGCCAAACGGTGAGCTTAACCGTCAAAACCCCACCGCCGACCAAACCCAAGCGCTAACTCTGCGACGCAGGTGCCCAGGTCTTATTAAGCCTGGGCTTCCTGACCGTCGCTCTCTTCCTCGTCGCTGATGACGGGGGCGATGCCTTGGAG
Organism: Verrucomicrobiota bacterium; assembly: GCA_039797215.1. Lineage (GTDB taxonomy): Bacteria > Verrucomicrobiota > Verrucomicrobiia > Chthoniobacterales > Terrimicrobiaceae > UBA967. The sequence goes on from JBDKIG010000037.1 coordinate 10,841, forward strand.
GACTTCGCCGGAGCGGAGGTCGATGAGTTTCACGCCTTGGGCGTTGCGGCCGGTTTCGCGGATTTCTTTGATGCGGGTGCGGACCATTTTGCCTTTGTTCGTGATGAGCATGAGCTCGTCGTCGTCGCGGACGGTGAGGGCTCCGGCGACGCCACCGGTTTTTTCGGTGGTTTTCATGGTGATGATGCCTTTGCCGCCGCGGCCTTGGAGGCGGTATTCCTCGAAGCTGGTGCGTTTGCCGAGGCCGTTCTCGCCAGCGACGAGGAGTTGGGCGTCCTTGTTCACGAGGGCGGTGCCGACAATGTAGTCGCCTTTGTCGGGACGGATGCCCCAGACGCCGACGGTATTGCGGCCCTGGTCGCGGAGTTCCTCTTCGGTGAAGCGGATGCTCATGCCTTCGTGGGTGATGAGAACGATCTCGTCGTGGCCGGTGGTGAGCTTGCAGTCGATGAGGCGGTCGCCTTCCTCGATCTGGATGGCGATGATGCCGCCTTTGCGGATGTTTTTAAAATCGTTGAGGTTCGATTTTTTGACGATGCCGCTGCGGGTGGCGAAGAGGATGTGGAGGTTTTCGTTCCAGGTTTCCTCGGGGGTTTTCTGGCCTTGGATGCGAATGGTGGAGGCGATTTTCTCGTCTTGCTTGAGCTCGAGGAGATTCGCGATGGAGCGGCCTTTGCTGGCGCGGGAGCCTTCGGGGATTTCGAACACGCGCTCGACATAGCAACGGCCCATGGTGGTGAAAAACATGAGGTAGTCGTGCGTGGTGGCGGTGAAGAGGTATTCGACGAAGTCGCTGTCCTCCGCCTTCTCCGACTCGCGGGCGGTCATGCCAATGACACCTTTGCCGCCGCGTTTTTGGGCGCGGAAGGAACTGACGAGCGTGCGTTTGATGAAGCCGTTGTGGGTGAGCGTGACGATGACGCTGTCATTGGCGATGAGATCCTCGATGGCGATGTCGCCTTCGGCTGGCACGATGTGGGTGCGGCGCGGTGTGGCGAATTTTTCCTGCAGGGCGCGGAGTTCGTCTTTGATGATGGTGAGGACGCGCTTCTCGCGGGCGATGATGTCGAGGAGGTCTTTGATCGTGGCGATGAGTTCGTCGTATTCCTTCTTGATGCTGTCGCGCTCGAGACCGGTGAGCTGGTAGAGGCGAAGATCGACGATGTGGCCGACCTGTTTTTCGGTGAATTTGTATTTGCCATCGACGATGCGGGCCTCGCTGCGAATGAGGATGCCGAGTTTTTCGACAGTCTTTTGGGGCCAGGAGAGGGCGAGGAGTTTATTCTTCGCATCGTCGCGGTCGTCCGAGTCTTTGATGATCTTGATGAAGTCATCAATGTTGGCGAGGGCGATGAGGTAGCCTTCGAGTTTCTCGGCTTCGACTTCGGCTTGGTTGAGGAGGAAGCGGGTGCGGCGGAGGATGACCTCGCGGCGGTGCTCGATGTAGCAATTGATGGCTTCTTTGAGCGAGAGGAGCTTTGGCTTGCCGCGGTCGATCGCCAGCATGTTCACGCTGAACGAGGACTCGATCGCGGTGTGCTTGAAGAGATTGTTGATGATGACCTTTGGGTTGCCATCGCGCTTCAACTCGATGACCACGCGGGTGTCTTCGGCGCTCTCGTCGCGCACATCGCTGATGCCGGTGAGAACTTTTTCATTCACGAGATCGGCGATCCGTTTGACGAGTTCCGCGCGGTTCACATTGTAGGGAATCTCGGTGACGATGATGCTCTCGCGTCCACCTTTTCCTTCTTCAACAGCCACGCGACCGCGCACGCGAACTTGGCCGCGACCGGTCTCGAAATACTGCCGGATGCCGGCGCTGCCTTGGATCAAGCAGCCTGTGGGAAAATCCGGGCCGGTGATGTGAACCATGAGGCCGTCGATGGTGATGTCGGGGTCATCGATCTGGGCGCAGATGCCATTGATGCATTCGCCGAGATTGTGCGGGGCGATATTCGTGGCCATGCCGACGGCGATGCCGGTGCCGCCATTAACGAGGAGGTTTGGGAAGGCTGCTGGAAAGACGGTGGGCTCGGACTCGGTCTCGTCGTAGTTCGGCACAAAATCGACGGTGCCTTTATCCATATCTGTCATCAGGACCGCGCCGAGGTGGTGGAGGCGGGCCTCGGTGTAACGCATGGACGCTGGTGGATCTCCTTCCACCGATCCGAAGTTACCCTGGCCGTCGATGAGTTGTTCGCGCATGGCCCAGTGCTGTGCCATGTGAACGAGGGTCGGGTAGATCGCTTGGTCGCCGTGCGGGTGGTATTTACCCATCGTTTCGCCCACGATCCTCGCGCACTTGAGGTGTTTGCGGTTCGGTTGGACGCCGAGTTCGTTCATCGCATAGAGAATGCGGCGCTGGGAGGGCTTGAGCCCGTCGCGCGCGTCCGGCAAGGCCCGGGAGATAATCACCGACATCGAGTAGTCGAGGAACGACTTCGACATTTCATCGGCAACATTAACAAGTTCAACCTTTTCGTTTTGGGTATACATGGACTAAGAGTGGTGAGATTAGACGGGAAGGGTTTCGGGGAAAATCGGGATGCCGAGTTTGGTGGCGGCGGCGCGCATGCGGGAGTCGGTGGCGCAGAGGGGGAATTCCTGCGAGATGTCGCACGCGGAAACATGGATGGCGTCCATTGAACGCAAGGCCACATCGGGATTAGAGATCGCCAAAATGCGATTGGAGTTCCGGAGAATGTGGGAATTTAAAGGATAAAGGACGAGCTCTTTGGAATCAGTCCAATGGACGAAGGTATTCCAAGCACGCTGGCGCTCAACGGGGGAAAGGATGTTTTCGCGCTGCTTTTTGAAAAGCGCGGCGGTGACTTCCGTGAACGCCAGTTCCGAAGAGGCGATGGGCAGGTTTTTTGTGGCAGCGACGAAGATCGGGCTGTCTGGTTCTGCAACGAGAAGTTTCACGATGATGGCGCTATCGAGATACATGATCAGGGCCTCGAATCGCGATCCTCGCGGATGATTTCGTCGGCTGTGAGACCACCGCGCCATGGAGGCATGCTCGCCAAATGTTCGGCTGCACCGGAAAAAAGTTTTCGTGGTTGATTTTTCCCGGGCGAAGCGATCACCCCCTTCGGCTTGCCGCCGCTGGTGATCGTGATTTCCTGACCTTGCACGACGAGGTCGAGGAGCGCGGAGAGGTGCGCTTTGGCGGCGCGGACGCCGATGGTTTTGCCAATACCCGGCATGACGGCAATTTCCTGAAGAACAGGGGAAGGTTGATCCTCCAAGCCGTCGAAGTAGTTGATATTCTTTTTCATGACCTAATGTAGTCACGCGTAGTTACAAATGTCAAACATCCAGGCGGGCGTTGAGGGCGTTGTCCTCGATGAATTGGCGGCGAGGCTCGACGATATCCCCCATGAGGATAGTAAACATGCGGTCGGCTTCGACGGCATTGTCTTCATTGAGTTCGACTTTCAGCATTTTGCGTTTCTCCGGATTCATGGTGGTCTCGAAGAGTTGCTTGGGGTTCATTTCTCCGAGGCCTTTGAATCGCTGGATGGAAAGGCCGCGTTTGCCGATTTCGAGAATCTTGATGAGGATTTCGGGAATGGCAAAGAGCGGGTGGGTGACGGCTTTGTCTCCTTCGCCTTCGACGAGTTCAAAAAGCGGGTGGTCGCTGTTCGAGTAGTGCTCGATTTTCAGACCCTTTCGGGCTAGTTCATCGATGAGCTTTTGGGCGGAGGTGGACTCGTGGAGTTCGATGAGTTTGGCTCGGCGGCGGCTGGCCTCGGCGGCTTTTTTCGAGGCTTTGGTGGTCGCGGGCTCAGGATTAGCCTCGCCGCTAGCTTCGCCGTCGGCAGGCTCTGCTGCGGGCTCGTCGTAGAGATTGAGGTCACGATTTTCCTCATGGAATTCGCGGACTTCCGCTTCGCCTGGGAAATAGGTGGCCCACTCGGTATTCCCCTCGCGGACTTTGACCATAAAGGTCGGGAGGTGTCCGGTCTTGGGATCGCGCTCGGCAAGGAATTCCTCGAAGTCGCCGCCATGGCGGCGGATGGCATCGCTGAATTTGGCGAAGCGCTCGAGAAGTTGTAGGATTTCCTTGAGTTGGGTGGAGGAGAAAACCTTGCCGTCGGCGAGATTTTTCACCTTCACTTCGTCCGAGCCGATATCGATGAGGATTTTGTTGAGCTGGGCGTCATCATCCACATATTCCTCACGCTTTTTGCGCTTGATGAGGTAGAGCGGGGGCTGGGCGATGTAGATTTTGCCTTGCTTAACGAGCTCCGGCATCTGGCGGCAGAAAAAGGTCAGAAGAAGCGTGCGGATGTGGGAACCGTCCACATCGGCGTCGGTCATGATGATGATGCGGCCGTAGCGCAGCTTCGCAATGTTGAAGGATCCTTCCTGCTCTTTTTCGCCTAATGAGGAACCGATGCCGGTGCCGATGGCGGTGATGAGAGTCTGGACTTCCGTGTTTTGAAGAACTTTGTCGAGGCGGGCTTTCTCCACATTGATGATCTTGCCCTTGATGGGAAGGATGGCTTGGAAACGCCGGTCGCGGCCTTGTTTGGCAGATCCACCGGCCGAGTCGCCTTCGACCACATAGAGCTCGGTGAGATCGGGGTCGCGCTCGGAGCAGTCCGCCAACTTGCCAGGGAGTCCACCGCCGGTGAGGGCGCCTTTGCGGACGGTCTCGCGGGCTTTGCGGGCGGCTTCGCGGGCGCGGGCGGCCATGAGGCATTTCTCGACAATTTTTTTTCCGACCGTGGGGTTTTGGTCGAAGTGGAGCATGAGGCCCTCGTAGCTGATCGAGCCGACGATGCCATCGACTTCGGGCGAGATGAGTTTGACCTTCGTCTGGGACTCAAACCGGGGATCGGGATGCTTGACGCTGACAATCGCCGCAAGGCCTTCGAGGACATCGTTGCCTGTGATGGGGACGTCCTTGTCTTTTAGGAGAGAATTATTTTTCGCGTATTGATTGATCGCGCGGGTGAGGGATCCGCGGAAGCCGCTGCTGTGCGTGCCGCCATCGGGATTCGGAACGGCGTTTGTGTAGCAAAGGAGTTGCTCGTTGTAGGTGTCGGTGTAGTGGAGGCCGATTTCGACGATGATCTTGTCGCGCGAGCCTTTGATCATGATCGGCTTCGGGTGAACAACAGATTTGTTCTCAACCAGGCGGCCAACGAACTCTTCGACGCCCTTGGGGTGAACGATCTGGATCGGCTTGGCATTATCCACTCGCTCGTCGAGGAAGGTGAACGACAGCGGAGCATTGATGTAGGCCAGGTCGTTGAGGCGGGTGATGATGCGCTCGGCTTTGAACTCGATGGTCTCTTGGAAAATTTCCGAGTCCGGCATGAAGGTGATCAGCGTGCCGGTTTGCTTTTTGGATTTCACCTCGGCGATGACATGGAGGCTCTGCTTGGTGAC
>JBDKIG010000038.1:0-15928 GCA_039797215.1 Verrucomicrobiota bacterium
CGCGAAGCCGAAGAGGCTCGGGCTTAATCCACGCCACCTCTTGCCAATTCCCTTACGGATTGGTTATCTCCCTCTGCTTATGAAATTGTATGCAACAGCCATCGTGCTTTTGGCGTCCGTCATGTCGTCCCAGGCTGCTCCACAAGAACCCGCCGAGACAAACCTGTGGCAGGTCTTGGTCTCCGGTGGGCCGGTGATGTATCCGCTGGCGGCCGTGTCGATGTTGGCGCTGATGCTGATCGTGGCTTACACTTTTTCCATGCGCCGGGCATCTGTAGTCAGCGGGCGCTACATGCAGGCGGCGGAGGCCCTGATCCGCAAAAAGGATTACCTCGGTCTTCTCTCGCTCTCGAGCCGCCACAGCCAAGCGATCGCCGGTGTGATGGAACGCTCCATGAATTTTCTCACTCAAAACTCCAACGCCTCCCTTGCCGAAGCTCGCGAAATCGCCCAAGCCGAGGGTGTCCGTCTCGCTGGACTTTGGAATCAACGCATCAGCTATCTCGCGGATATCGGGTCGATCGCCCCGATGCTCGGGCTTTTCGGAACGGTCTTGGGAATGATCAAATCCTTCTCCGTCGTGGCGAGTGACATCGCGGCATCGCGTCCGATGATGCTGGCCGATGGAGTCGCCGAGGCGCTTGTGACGACCGCCGTTGGGTTGATGATTGGTATTCCGGTGATGGCTGCCTATGCGTTTTTCCGTGGCCGGGTGCAGTCGATGGTTTCCGATCTCGAGGCCGCGTCCACCATTCTCATGGCCCAGCTCGGAGCGGGCAATTCCGACTCTTCGAAATATTGATCGAATGAATTTCCGGGGCTCCATTCAAAACAATGCACCGGGGTTTCAGATCGCCCCGATGGTGGACATTGTTTTCCTGCTGCTGATTTTCTTTCTCGTGACTTGGAATTTTTCGCGAAGCGAGACCGAGCTGGATGTCAAAGTCCCAAAAGCCCGCGAGGGTAAAGAAACCCGACGGGCTGTCGGGGAGGTCATCATTAATGTGAAAAACAACGGCACCGTGGTGATGAACCGTCGCCAAATGAACGCGAAAGAACTTCAGGATACTCTCCAAAAAATCGCCTCCCTCTACCCCGATCAGGCCGTGATCCTGCGCGGTGACGAGAGCACCGACTACCGTTATGTCGTCGAGGTTCTGGATACTTGCCGTCGGGCGAACATCTGGAATGTCGCCTTCGCGACCAGTCGTCCCGAATGAGGATTACCAGCCTGCTGCTTCTCGCGGCAACCCCGCTGACCGCCCAAGAGCCCATCGAGGTGCGGCGTGCTCTTCCGGCGACTGCTGCCGACCCGGCAGGTTATCAAAATCCCGCTTGGATGGATCACTTGCCTCCGCAAATCCGCCGCGCCGAACCCGTTCATCCTGTTCAAATCCCCGCGCCGGTCGTGATCGCCAATCCAGATCCCGTGCCGACTCCCGTGCCGACTCCCGTGCCAGTAGCCCCGGCGGTTCCCGTTGCGACTCCAGAGCAAGCGCCTGCGCCGGTGGGCGTGAACACAACGCCGACGATCAGCAAGGCCGAGGATTCCCTTGCGAGAGCCAATAATTTTTACGCCCGCAAGATGCCGGAGTTCGCGATTCCGGAATACGAGAAATTCCTCATCTTGCAGACCAGTGGGCCGGGGAGGGATGGCGCCCTGTTTCGTCTCGCTGAAAGCCACCGCCTTTCTGGCAACGCGGACGCCGCGCGCAGTGGCTACGAAAAGCTCGTGAATGAATTTCAGTCCGGCGAGTTCGCCGCCGCCGGCGCGTTCCGCTTGGGCGAAATTCTCTTCGCCGAGAAATTCTACGAGCCCGCCACGATTCAATTCGAGTTGGCCGCCCGTGAGGCCAAGGAGCCCGGCATTCGACTCGCTTCGCTCTATTTTGCCGCCCGTGGGTTTGATGCCTTGAAACGCGAGGATTCCGCCGAGGAGCGGTATCGCTCCGTGCTCGAGCAGACCACGGATAATCCCTATCTGGAAAATGCGGCCATGGCGCTTGGGGCTCTCCAACTCCGTCTTGGAAAAAACGAGGCTGCTCTCAAGACCTACGAGACCCTTTCGCAAATCGCCGCTGCGCCCGATGTCTCCGCGAGCGCTGCCTTGCAAGCGGCGAGGCTTGCCAAGGAATCGGGCGCGAATGGAAAGGCCTTCTCGCTTTTCGAGGTCGCAGCCCAAAAATCCACTGATCCGAAAACCAAGTCTGAAGCGCTCGTGGAATCTATCCGCCACCGCTATCAGGCGAAGGACTTCGAGAGCGCGGTGAAAGCCGCCACCGCCGCCGAGCCATCCCTGGACCCCGCTGCCCGTGCGGAAGTCGTCCAAATCCTCGCCGCCTCGCTTCGCCAGACCGGTCGAGAAAACGAAGCCCGCCAAGCCTACGACCGGCTTCTCGCCGAACACGCCGCTTCGGCCACGCCCGAGATTCTCTATCAACGCCTGTTGACTCTCTATGCGTTGAAAGATCCGACACTGCCTGCTGAAGCCGACAAGTTTTTGCAAACCTCCGCCGAGCCGAAGCAGAAAGCGGCCGTGTCCCTGCTCAAAGCCGAATCGCTTTTTCAACGCAACGAATTCGCTGCCGCCGCGCGGGCTTACGAGCCGATCCTCGCGAACACCTGGCTCACCAAAGATCAGCAAACAGCCGCTCTCTACAAATTCGCCTGGTCGCTCAACTCCTCGGGAGATTTTGCCGGAGCGGTGCGCGCCTACACCGAATTCCTCGCCAAAAATCCGAATGACAAACTCGCCTCTGGAGCGCTCTTTCAGCGCGGGATGGCTCATCAAAAAATGAAATCCTATCCTGAGGCGGTGGCGGATTTTGATTTGCTCTTGAAAGATTACTCGATGAGCAAGGATGTGGAGTTGGCCTTGCTCCAAAAGGCACTCACGCTGGGCACGCTGAATAAATATCCCGAGATGGCGGCTGTTTTTCGCGAGTTGCTCGCGAAGTATCCGAACTCCGCCGCTGCCGCGCAGGCGAATTACTGGATTGGTTGGGAAGCCAGTGAAAAGAAGAACCACAAGGAAGCCCTGCCATTCCTCGACCGTGCCCGCACGCTGGACGCCAAAAACTACGGCGAGCGGGCCTCCCTTCGGATCATTCTTTCTTATTATCAGCTTGAGGATCTCGATTCCCTCGCTTCCGAGGTCGATCGCTATCAAGGCGCGCCACTGCCTCCCCAAATCCTCGCTTGGCTCTCGCAAGGCTTGATCGAAAAAGGCGAATTCGCCAAAGCCGCTAAAATCCTCCAACCCCTCGCCGATCAGCCAGACTCGTCCACTCCGGATATTTTCATTCTCCTGTCCGAGGCGCGTCTCGGATTGGGGGATTTTGCCGGCGCGGGTCAGTCCGCCGACAAATTCCTTGCGGCTGTCTCCCAGCCTCCCGCGCAGGCGAGGGGAAACATCGCCAAGGCCCGTGCCGAAGCGGGCCTGCTGCGTTTTCCGAGTGCCCGCCAAGCGGTGGACCAAGCTCTCTTTCTGCAACCCGAAGGTCGGCTCAACTCCGAAGCACGCATCGCCTCGGGGGATGTTTATTTTGCCGAGGGCGACTACGACAGTGCCGCCCGGGCTTTTCTTTCCGTCTCGGTTCTCAGTGACGACCAAAAGCTCGCCCCGAAGGCCTTGTCCCGCGCCGCCGAATCCTACGAGCGCGCGAACAACCGTGAGGAAGCCGACAAGGTCCTCAGAGAACTCTCGGAGCGTTTTCCAAACTACCGGCGCGATTCCTGAGCTTGGCTCTCAACTTCCCCAAGAGAGCACGATCCATTGCGCGGCCATGATGCGAAGGAGCATCGTTAAAGGATAAACGGCCGCGTAAGCCACCGACGGCGTATCCGATTTGGCAATCGTGTTGGCGAAGGCCAAGGCCGGAGGATCCGTCATGCTCCCGGCAATCAAACCGCAGAGGGAAACGAAATTCAGTTTCAGCACCAACCGCGCAAAGAGGCCGACCACGAGGAGTGGCAGGATCGTGATCGCGCAGGCACCAGCCAGCCAGACCATGCCGTCTGAGCTGAGCAGGGTGGGGAGAAATTTCTCGCCCGCCTTGATGCCGACGCTGGCGAGGAAAAGGATGATTCCCATTTCGCGCAGGGCGGTGTTTGCCGTTGCGGGCATGAACCACACCAGTGGGCCGATTTTTCCAACCCTTGCGAGGAGGATGGCTAAAACAAGCGGACCCCCGGCAAGGCCGAGTCGAACGGGCACGGGCAGGCCTGGAAGTGCAAAGGGAATCATGCCGACCGCTACGCCCAGGAGAATGCCGAGAAAGATCGGGATGAAATTCGTCTGATTTAGGACGCGGAGAGAATTGCCAAGCGCGTCGGCGGCCTTGGCGATGTGCTCCTCGTCCCCCACGACATGCAGGAAATCACCGAATTGAAGTTGAAGTTCCGGCGTGGCTGGCATTTCCACATCAGCTCGCACCACGCGGGTGATCGTGACGCCGTAGAGCGAATCGAAGCCGAGTTCGCTGATACTTTTTCCGAGGATTTCCTTTCGAGTCAGGACCACACGACGGAATGCCGCTCGCCCAGGAGCCCGCATCAAATCCATCCCGCTCACGCGGCCAACGATCAGACGGAAGGCGTCGAGATGCTTCTGGGTTCCAATCGCCAGGATCCGGTCGCCTGTGTGGATCGTCGTTTGCTCTGTGGCGGGTTCCACCTCTTCCGATTCTTGTCGTTTGAGCCGAGATACCGAGACCAATAGCTCCCGTCGCCCCGGGATTTCAGCAATTTTAAGCCCATTCAAATTCGGGTTTTCGACGGCGAGGTTCATTCGGAGCAGAGGTTCGAGGCCTTTCTGTTGCTCGGTTTGGAAGGCTGCGGCTTCCTTTTCGGGATTGATCCGGAAGAGTGCCTTGAAAAAGAGCATCACGCCAATGATCCCGAAAATTCCTGCGGGATATCCCACCGCGTAAGCCAAGGCGGGGAGAGCCACACGGTCCGCCGAGACGCTGGGAGAGCCGTTTTTCTGGAGGACTCCGAGAGTTTGTTGGGCGGCACCAAGCGAGGGAGTGTTTGTCGTCGCGCCGCTGAAGAGGCCTGCCGCCGCGAGAGGATCCATTCGCGTTAGCCACCCATACCCCAGAGTTACCATCACGCCGCCGACCACGATCGCCGCAGCAAGGAGGTTGAGCTTCAGCCCCGCATGGCGCAGAGAGGCGAAAAAGCTCGGGCCTAGCTGTAACCCGATCGTAAAAACAAAAAGGATCAGCCCAAACTCCCGCACGAACTCGAGAATCTCAGGTTCCACGCGAATCCCCGCATGCCCCACGACAATTCCGGCAAAAAGGACGCCAGCGATTCCAATCCCTACCCCTCGGAATTTAATCCCTGCAAGGGACAATCCAAGAACCGCCACGACGGAAAACACCAGGACCGACCAAGCCACGGGTTGTGACGAGGCGAGTTGTGCAAACGAATCAAACAAAGCAGTTGGCATTGCGCGCTAATCTCGACGCCATGGCAAGAGTGAAGGCCTTAGGAAATACCCAAAGCGGCGAGGGGTTTTCCCTGATCTTGATTGCCGCATTCCTGTGGCCCATGGTGGCATCATGACAGCCGTTTCGACCGATTTGATCTCGGAAATCCTCGAACTCAAGCGAGCCCGCCATGCGGTGATCCTTGCGCATAACTACCAGATCGCCGCCATCCAGGAAGTGGCCGATTTTGTAGGGGATTCGCTCGGACTCAGCCGACAGGCTGCGGCGACGGACGCCGAGGTGATTGCCTTTTGCGGGGTTCATTTCATGGGTGAAACGGCGAAGATTTTGAGTCCGGGAAAAACGGTCGTGATTCCTGATATGGAGGCCGGTTGTTCCCTCTCGGATTCCTGCCCTGCCGAAAAGCTCGCGGCGTTTCTCGAAGAGCACCGGGACAAGAATTATTATGTCATCGCCTACATCAATTGCAGTGCGGGAGTGAAGGCGCTCTCCGATGTGATTGTGACGAGTGGCAACGCCGTCAAAATCGTCAACGCCGCGCCGAAAGATCGCAATATCCTCTTCGTGCCCGACCAAAACCTCGGAGCGTGGGTGATGGAACAGACGGGCCGCAAAATGGATCTCTGGCGGGGGAGTTGCTATGTCCATGTCGAGTTCACCCGCGATAGCATCTATCGCATCAAGGCCGAGCATCCCGGTGCCGTGGTCGTCGCCCACCCCGAGTGCACACAGGCGGTGCGGCTCTTGGCGGACGAAGTTTGCTCCACCGAGAAAATGGTGTCGTTCTGTCGCGAGAATCCCGCGAAGGATTTCATCATTGTCACGGAGAGCGGCATGCTTCACCGGCTCCGCCGCGAGGTTCCGGGCAAGAATTTCATTCCCGGTCCCACCGATCACTGCGCGTGCGCGGATTGCCGCTACATGAAATTGAACACACTGGAAAAGCTCCGCGACTGCCTCAAGAAGCTGGAGCCCCAAATCCACATCCCTGAGGAAACCCGCGCCAAGGCTGAGCTGGCTGTGAGGCGGATGCTGGAGTTGTCCTGAAACGAACTCAGTGGAATTGACCACAGAGGACACAGAGAGCACAGAGGAGGAGTGATCATTTAGGGGAGAGGTGAGGGAGTTTTTGGTATTCCGTCTTCATGATAAAATTCAGGTTTTCCGGCGGAAAGCATGATGCGGCCTCGACACCGGCGTCTCGGTGTGGAATGGGATGGGGATGCCAGTTGACGCGATACTTTTTGATTTGGACGATACGCTGATTGTCGATGAAGTGGTTTCCAGAGAGGCGCTGGCCTCGGCGGCGAAAAAGGCCTCGATGGCTTGTGGAGCCGATGCCATTCGCCTGGCAAAGGATGTTCACCGGATCGGATCCAGCCTTTGGCGCGAAGGTCCGTGCCACCCTTATACGAAGGGGATCGGGATTAGTTTTCACGAATGCCTCTGGGGGCGTTTCGAAGGCGACGCGCCGGAGTTGACCGCGTTGAGGAATTGGGCGGTGCGCTATCGGGTCGAGGTCTTCGCCACGGCCTTGGCAGAGCAGGAACTTCCCGACGAGGACTTGGCGGAGAAACTCTCCGAGCATTTCAGCCTCGAGCGGCGCCGTCTGCAGCGACTCATGCCCGATGCGGTGGAAACACTCGTTCGGCTCAAGGCCACGCACAAAGTCGCTCTTCTCACCAATGGCGCTCCGGATTTGCAGCGCGAGAAAATCGCCTCCTCTGGCCTTGGTTCCTACTTCGATGCGATTGCTGTTTCCGGCGAGCGCGGGGTGGGAAAACCCAAACCCGAAATTTTTGAAATGCTCCTCTCCGATCTCGGTGTCTCAGCCGATCGGGCGGTCATGGTCGGCAATAGCCTCGAGCGCGACATTGCCGGGGCGATTAATGCCAAGCTCGCTGCCGCCATTTGGATTCAAGTGCCCGGCTCCGAGGAGCGGGCCGAGGTGGTTCCTCACCACACGATTCGGGGTTTGCATGAGATCCCCGCGATTGTGACGGGGATGTGATGCCGCCGCGCATCGCTCTCCAGACGAAATTGGAGGGCTGTCCTCCGTGGCAGCCCATTTTTGCGGGCGGTGCCCGCCTGTGTCAGACAAACCAGGCCGCGCTGTCGCGCGGGGAAAATGGGCGCCGACGGAGCGTCGCCCTCCAAGTTACCAATTCAAAACATGGACCTCGCCTTGGTGTGGCCATGCGCTGGCTTCGGTGACAAGTCCTGCGTGAACGGGATTTTCAGCCACATATCGCCATTTTTCCGCGTAACTTTCTTCTTTTCGCAACTGGGTATCCCAAAAATCCCTTTGCCAAACGGGTGTGTCATCCGGGTTGGGCCAGTTCCGTGCGGCATGGGATTTCCAAAACGAGACCCATTGCTTCAGCGGCATCGATGAATTCATCGTCGGGGAGCAGAAGAGGTGGAGATGGTCTGGCATGAGGACATATCGGCCCACCAGCCAAGTATCTGCTGCAATCCAAGCCTCGCGGAGGATTTTGTGGACGGCAACATTCGTGAGGATTGGTTTTTTACCCTGGGTGCAAACGGTTACAAAAACAACGGCAGGACGATTGAAAACCTCGCGCACATCCTGATGCGCGGGATATCGGCGTCCGGGCAAGTCCATGGTTGAAAGGCGACGATTGTTCGCAAGGCATTGCAAACAAAATTTCGGGATAGCAGGCGCCGACGGAGCATCGCCCTCCAGACGAAATTGGAGGGCTGTCCTCTGTGGCAGCCCATTTTTGCGGGGGGTGCCCGCCTGTGTCAGACAAACCAGGCCGCGCTGTCGCGCGGGGAAAATGGGCGCCGACGGAGCGTCGCCCTCCAAGTGGCTTCAGGTCTTCCGTAAGGGAAGGTGATCAAGACAGAATTCGTGGCCTTCTGCCGTGACTCGGAATTCGGCATCGGGGTGGGAAATCTCGGTGGCGCCGCAGGTTTCGCAGCGATGCAGGGATTCCGAGGGTTTGGAAGCGGATTGAAAGCGGGCCCGGCGGTTGGCGGTTTGGCGTTGTTCCATCCGGTTTCGTAGGAACGCGGGGCCGAAGAAGAGGAGGTAGTTCCCGAGGCACATGACGACCATCATTTTGGCCGAGAGCGGCCCGAAAACCAGATACAGGGCGGGAAGCAATAGGCTGAACAGCGCCACCCATTTCATTTTCACCGGGAGGATCAGAAAGAGGAGAATCTCGAAATTCGGAGCCAGTGTGGCCACCGCGAGGAAGAGCGAGAGGTTCAGAAAAAAATTCCCGCCGCTGACACCGAAAATTAGAGCCGAGGCGATGCAGAGGAGCATCCCAAGGAAGTAATAGGCATTCAGGCGAAAAGCTCCCCAACTCGACTCAAGCATGTCGCCGATCCACCAGGTGAACAGCAGGTAGAAAATGATCCAAAAAATCCGGGTCGTCTCGGGAATGAAAATCCAAGTTACCAAGCGCCAGACCTCGCCGCGCAGAATGGCGGAGCGGTCGAGATCCAGCACGGCGGCGTAGCCTGGCTCGAAGCTGACAATTAAGAAAACCAGGGCGTTCAAGGCGACGACATAGCGGATCAAGCCGGGGATGGCGAAACGGCCGAGGGATTTTTCGAGGCGGTCGAGAAGGGTCATGGTTGCGGAAAGTTCTCTTATTTCGAGTGGGTGTTTGTAAATTTCGGAAGCTCACGGAGGGAGGCCTCTCTGGCCCATTCGGGGAAGTCCTCCGGCAATGGCGCAGTGAAGGAGATCACTTGGCCTGTTGCTGGGTGGGTGAATGCCAACTTCCAAGCATGGAGCATGTGACGCTCGAATTTTCCCCTCCGGCCATAGGCAGGATCGCCCGATACGGAATGCCCAAGGTGTTTTAAGTGAACGCGGATCTGGTGCGTGCGTCCGGTCTTGGGATGGCATTGCACGAGGGATTTTCCGTCGCGGGAATCCAAGACTCGGTAATGGGTGAGAGCCTCGCGGCCCCGATCGATGACGGCCATTTTTTGGCGGTGGATGGCGTGCCGACCGATGGCGGCATCGATTTTTCCGTGAGGCATGCGGGGGACTCCATCGACGAGGGCGAGGTAGGTTTTATCGACATTCCGGGAGGCGAACTGATCGGCGAGCGAGCGGTGGACTTGTTCGGTTTTCGCGACGACGAGACAGCCGGAGGTTTCCTTGTCGAGGCGGTGGACGATGCCCGGACGCTCCGTGCCGCCGACGACCTCGATGCCCGCACAGTGGTGGAGGAGGCCGTTGGCAAGAGTGCCCTCGCGGTTTCCCGCGCCGGGGTGGACGACGAGGCCGGCGGGTTTGTCAAGGACGAGGAGGTGTTCATCCTCGAAAAGAATGCCCAGCGGAATTTCTTGCGCGGCGAGGGGGGAGGGGGTGGTTTCCTCCGGAATTTCCAAAACCACGGAGTCACCCTCGCGCAGAGCGAGTGAGGATTTGGCCGGAGTGCCATTCACAAGGGCGCGTCCATCACGGATGAAGCCCTGCAGGCGGGAGCGGGAAAAATCGGGACAGAGACCGCCAAGAAACCGGTCGAGGCGCTCACCGGCATCGGCGGGCCCGGCTATGGATTCGACGCGGTTGGAAGGCGGATTGGACATGGCGGAGATGGTAGTGCAGTTAGGCCGCCTCGGTAAACACCGCTCCCGTTTTCGGGCTCAGAGGCCGAGCCCCACTTCGCGATCCAAGACCTCGGGCGAGAACACGGCAACGACCTTGTTGTGTGGTTGAAAAGATCGGCAGACAGGAAAACTTCCTTCACACTCGAAGCCTCCTCGGACAGCTAAAACGAGGTTTGAAATCATGATCAAAAAAATCCTGCAGCTTGCTTTTGTCATCGTGGCCCATGCAGCGATGGCATCGGAGTCATCCGTTCCACCTTTCGAGAAGGGAGACCTTGTGGCCTTTGCCGGGGACAGCATCACCAGCGGCGGCGGCTACCATAAATACATCCTGACCTACTGGACCACGCGGCATCCCGAGTTGGGTGTGCGGTTTCGAAACAAGGGAATCTTCAGCGATTTTGCGCATGGCGGGATCGCGCGCCTGGACACCGACATCCTCAAGGAGAAGCCGAACAAGATCGTGATCAACTTCGGCATGAACGACTCGGGGGCCAGCTATCGTCCTGACCTCTTCGGCAAGGATCAACCGGACGAGACGGTATTGCAGAAACGCCGCGAGGCCGTGGCCACCTACCGCGCGAACATGGAAAAGCTCCTTGGGATGCTCAAAGAGCGCGGCATCACTCCCGTGCTTGTCGGTCCCTCGATCTACGACAACACCATGAAGTCCGAGGCGGTGAACCACCACGACGCCAACACCGGCATTCAGGCGTGCATCGAGGAACTCAAGGATTTGAAAACCCAAAACGGACTCGGGTTTGTGGATTTCAACGCGCCGATGCTGGAAGTGAACGCCCGGATGCAGGCGCAAAATCCCGCCTTTGGCATTGCAGGCAAGGACAGGGTGCACCCGATGACGGAAGGGCATTGGGTGATGGCCTACGAGTTTTTGAAGGCGCAAAATGCCTCGCCGGTCGTCGCCACCCTCAAGATCGATGCCGCCAAGCCCACCGTGCTGGAAAGCGCCAACTGCGCCGTTGATGCATTGCAGGCCGGGGAGGGGAGGGTTTCGTTCGACTACCTGCCGCGCTCATTGCCGCTGCCCGTTAATGACGAGTATCGGGCAGGCGAAAAAGTTCTGCCCCTCACTGAACTGCTCAACCGCGAAATCCTCGCCGTCCAAGGCCTCAAGCCGGGCCGTTACAATCTTCTCCTCGATGGTCAAAATGCCGGTGAGTTCAGCGCTGAAGCTCTCGCCGCGGGCATCAACATCGGCACGCTTGAAGCCAACCCCGGCCAGCGCCGTGCCAAGGAGGTCGATGCCCTCATTCAAGAGCGCGCCAAGACGGAAGGCCGCATCCGCCAACTCCGTCAGATGGATGCGGGCGAGATCGGGAAGAAGCCCCGCGAGGAGATCGAAGCGAGGATTTCGCAGCTTCTTGAGGAATCCACACAGAAGAACAACAAGGCTATGATCAAGCGCTGCACGACATACCTTGCGGACTTCCCGCAAGAATCGGCGCTCGATCAAACGATCCTCGATTTGGAAGCAAAGATCGCGTCAACCGCCCAGCCCCAACCAATCAAGGTTTCGATCGAACCCGCCCCACCGCAGCAACCCGCCAGCATCACGCCCGTTCCGCGCACCGAGAACGAGGAGAAATGGGTCTCCAGGCATCAGGAGCGCGTCGCCACCGCGAAGAAGGGGGATATCGATGTGATCCTCATCGGCGATTCGATCACGGACTACGGCCAGAGGGTGCCGCTCTACAAACACTACTTCAGGGACCGCAAGGTGCTGAATATGGGCCAGGGCGGCGATCGCACGCAGAATGTCCTCTGGCGTCTTCAAAACGGCGAGGTCGAGGGCCTCCAGCCCAAGATCGCCTTTCTAATGATCGGCACGAACAACATCGGCCGCGGCGAGTCGCCGGAGGATACGGTTCTGGGCATCCAAACCGTCCTCGCCGAACTCCACAAGCGCCTGCCGAACACCAAGGTCGTTCTCTTTTCAATCTTCCCGCGCACCGGGGAAATCATGAAGTCCGTGGACAAGGTGAACGTCCAGCTCCCCGGCCTCGCCGATGGCCAACGCGTCGTGCATGTGGACCTCGGCCATGTCTTCCGGAATCCCGATGGAACCCTAATCGAGTCGCGCTTCGGACGGGACAAACTCCACCTCAACAACGAGGGCTACCGTGTCTGGTGGGAAAATATGGAGCCGCTCCTGAGCGCCGCCTTGGGCGTCCCAGCCCTGCCTCCAGGTCCGTAATCCGCCACACTTCGGTCTCGCTGCGCGGAAAGACCGTTGAGTTGAATGAAGCGCTAGATTCCGCTGGAGAGTCGAACTACTCCGACTTTGTCGCCGGAGCCGTCGGTTCTTTGACCAATTTCGTGATACGACCCCACTTGTTCCAATCCTGGATGTAGAGGTTGCCGTCGTAGTCGATCGCACAGCCGTGCGGGGCAGTGAAGACGCCTTCCTTCCAGTCTTTTGGCGGAACACCGAAATTGGCGCGTTGTTCGACAATCGGGTTGTCGCCGAGTTCGCTGAGGATTTTGAAATCCTTATCAAGGAGGACGGCGCGGCCGGCGAGTTCGGCGACGAGGAGTTTGTCGCCACGGATGGCAGCGGCACAGGGGCGGCGGAGTCCGGTGATCGGGATGGCGATGACATTGCCGTTCGTATCGAGGATTTGGATGCGCAGGTTCTCGCGGTCGCACACGATGAGGAGGGGCTTTTCCGGATTGCGGGCGTCCACAGTGAGTCCATGGCAGGTGCGGAACTGGCCGGGTAGGTCACCGGGCGCGCCGAATTTTCCGAGGAATTGGCCGTCCTGCGAATATTTGTAGATCAAGTTCGTGCCGTAGCCGTCGGCGACGAAAATGGTGCCGTCGGGCGTGACATCGACTGCGGTGGCATTGGTCCAAGGGCGGTCGGCGGAGCCGGGCTTGTTATCGATTTGGAAAACGATTTTTCCGTCGAGGTCGAGTTTGCAAACGCGTTTACCGCCGGCGGCGTAGAGGAATTCCTGCCCGTTCTCCTCATGGATGGCGAGGCTGTGGAAGCGGCGTGAGGGTTCGCCCCAGCTTTTTATAAAGGTGCCGTCGGGCTGGTAGACGATGACGCCGTTCGGGCCGTCGGTGGAGACATAGATTTTGCCGGATTTGTCCACCGCCACGCCGCCATGGGTGGAGCCGATGTGGTCTTGGCCGGGAATGTGCCCCCAGTCGAGGACGGTCCTGTAAACCCAGTCGCCCTGGCCGGTGAGCGCGCCATCTTTCAAGTTGGAGGCAGGCGCCTGCGACACGGTCGATTTCCCGGTTTCATGATCAGGATGGGCATTCAGGGCGAGCGGGGCGGCCAGGAGCGCGACGGTGGCGAGTGATTTGGTGATCATGGTTTTTTTTTGGGTTTGGGTGCTTCAGGAGTGGTTGCCGGAGCTGGGATTTCATGGCCCCAGAGGGCGATATTGGCGAGATGCAAGGCGGTCACCGTATCGGAGGTGATGTAGAAGCGGAACTCCGTGCCTTCGCGTTGATCCTCGTCCAGTGATGTGAGGTCGACATTCCAGACTTCGCGGGGTTGGTCGGATTTCCAAATCGTTTCCCATTCCCCTGCTTGGCCGAGGCGCTGCAGGACCAATCCATCGGCGCGCTCCTGGAGTTCGCGGCGGTTGACGATGGACATGGCCGAGAGGCGGACCTTGGAGGGGAAGACGACTTTAACCCAGGGGTGTTTCTCGTCCTTCGTGTGGAAGGCAAAGGGGATCTCGTTGATGATCGGATCGAGGAGTTTCACCAAGCCATCGGCGGGCGTGTAGTCGGTATCGCTGCTGATCGAGGCCTTGGCTTTGGGGCCGATGAGTGTGCCGTATTTGTCGGGATTCGCGGCGATGTTTGCTACCAAGCCCTCGCGGCTCGTCGGGAATTTTCCGAGGACAAGCTCGTAGCCGCCGGTGTTTCGGGCGGAGCCGGAAATCTTGAAAACAAAGTAGCGCCCTTTGAGTTCTTTACCGAATTGATACTTGGTGAGTGTGCGGTCGTTTGCCGCGCTGGGATTGAGCTTCACCACCTGGTCGGGTGCGCTTTTGAGAATCGGCATCTCGTTGGCCGCAGCTCCGGGATCGGCGTTGGTGACACGGATTTCCAGTTGTGCCGCCTTGTCCTCGGCATGGGCGCGTTGGGCAAAAAGCAGGCCCGTGGTCGTGATGGGGGATCCCATGTCGTAGACGACGACATGAGGACCAGCGCCGCGTCCGGCGTAGTCAGCTCCTTGGTTGTTTGGCGTTCCGATGTCGGCGAGTTTCACGCCGCCGTCGAAGAGTTTGGTGACGGCCCAGTCGGCGCCGAATTCGGACGAGGCGGAAGCCGCCACCGGGGCCCAATACAATTCGCCATCGACCATGGGAGGCGGCGGTTGGTCGGGGATTTCAATGCCGAGGACTTCGACCTTCATTGCGGCGAGTTGGGCTTCGAGGGCCGCAATCTCCTCTTGGACGCGCTGCTTTTTGGTTTCCGGGAAGCGCGCCTTGATGAAGGAATCGGCGGCCACGGGACTGACGGTGGTGTCCCACGCCGCGAGTTGGACGAGGTTCGGGAATTTCGTGAGAAAATCCACCGAGCGGTCGGTGACCTCGGTGCCGTTGAGATTGATTTTCGCCAACTTGCGGAGCGGAGCGAGTTGGGCCACATCCTCGTCGGTGGTGGCTGTTTCCTGGAGTCGGAGTTCCTCCAGGTTCAGGAATCCCGCGATGGCCGGAATCGCCGCGCTGGTGAGTTTGGTTTTTCCAGCATCGAGCATGATGATATTCGCCTTGATCGGTTCGAGGCTGGTGATGAGAGCATCCGGATCGGGGGCTTCGGCGCCGATGAAGACATTCACCGCCGGGGAGTCCATGGCGACACGCCGCACGGCGAGATACGGCACTTTTGCAAGGGGCGCGCCGACTTTCGTGACTTCCTCCCATGAGAGCATCGGCAATTCCGGGGCTGCGACCGGGAAGCCGAGCTTTTCCTCGAGCAGGGCGAGCGCGGCTTTTGGCGGCAAATCCTCGGAAAGCGGTTGGCGTTCCTTCGCCCCGCGGTCGATCCACCAAGAGAGGAGTTCCAGCTCCGCCTCGGTGAGTTGGGGTTTTCCCTTCGGGGGCATGTGCTCCTCGTCGTCGAGCGGGAGGTTGGCGCGCTGAATCATGAGGCTTGCAGCGGCATCGCCGGCTTGAAGCGAGGGGCCATGTTTTCCACCCGCCAGGAGCAGGTCGAGGGCATCCATGCGGAGGTTGCCGTTGCTCTTGGAGGGGTTGTGGCACTCCACGCACTTGGCCTCGATGATCGGCTGAATGGCCGCGACATAAATGGCGGCGTCCTCCTTCGTGCCCTTGTCCACCGGAACGGGTTCGGGTTTTCCGCCGAGGGCGACAGGAAGGTAGGCGGTGAGGTAGTCCTCGCCGTGGGTGAGCGAACCACCATAGTGGCCGGTGGCCGAAATCAGGCCCAGCGAGACGAAGAGGAGGAACGCGTAGGAAATCCGGCCGAGCCAGCCCGGGAAGTGATGCGCGAAGAGCATCCACACGCACACTGCCGAGGTGGCGATGCCGAACCAGCGGTGGTCATCGAGGATTTCGCCGCTGTAGTCGCCCGGCCAGACGAGCAAGGTGCCGACAGCTGTAGAGGCGATGGCGGAGAGAGCGCAAAGCCAGAGGAGGACGCGGTTCGCCGCGCGGAATTCGAAACGGAAAACCCACTGCAGGACTTGGAGCACGGCGATGGCGGCAAGGAAGCCGATCGGCATGTGAACGATGAGCGGATGGAACCGCCCGACGAACAGCATGAGCTTGTCAGGTATCGGTGGTGCCGGGGCGATACCGGAAACGACCAAGGCCACTGTGGCCAAACCAGCGAGAACAAATCCAAAAATGGCCCGCGAAGCA
>JBDKIG010000039.1:0-15825 GCA_039797215.1 Verrucomicrobiota bacterium
TGCTTTGCGGGCGGGAGTTGTTCGATGGCAGGCGGGACGCCTGCACTCCTTGAATTTCTCTGCGTCCCAGCGCCTCGGCGGGAGAACCCCAAAATTTTACTCCATTTTATTTCCCCTCGCCCCAGCACGGCAGAGGACTGCAGTGGCTACACGCTTCCGATTTTCGGTTTCGCTTCCACATCCACACCGCGCCCCCGAGGAGCAGCAGGAGGCCGGTGCCATAGGTTTCGGGCTCAGGCACGGGGATGATTTGGTAGCCCTCGTTCCAAGGGGCATCAAACCCTGTTGGCTTCAATCCTAAATCAAATCCGCTGCCGAGGAAGCTATCGCCGGGGCCGGTGTAGAAATAGATTTTTGCCAATGCTTCGTCGCTTAGATCCGGACCGAAATAGACTTTGTCCTGATCCGCCCCGGTGCCTCCATTCCACAGCGTTGTGCCAGTCCAATTGTAAAAACTCAAGGTGTGGTTCGACAAAGCCAGGCCTTGGAACAGGATTTGCACGCTCCCGGGTCCCAGATCGATGATAGAGTCTGCGCTCAGGGTCAGGTTCCCGATCACTCCGCTGTAATTTCCGCTGAATTGCAGCCCAATGCCACTACCTCCCATCCCGATATTTTTTCCTTCGAGAGAACCATTCGCACTCACAAGCAGCGAACCGCCATTGACTTGCACCGTGTTGTTCGAGCCCAGCGCGCCCGTGTCGGCGGCTTCTAGCGTGCCGGAGTTGATGATTGTGGCGCCGGAGTAGGTGTTCGAGCCACTAAGAACCAAAGTGCCGGTGCCGTTTTTGGTCACGCCGCCGGTGCCGTTGATGGTGTTGGAGATCGTGAGGGTTTCCCCGCTGGCCACATCGAAGGTGGCGTTGTTCACGGTGATGCCTCCGCTGAGGGTTACGGTTTCGTTGGCCGAGACATTGTGGATCGACATGGCGTTCGCAATCGTGCCGGTGGTGTCGAATTTCAGGAGCGAGGAGCCGTTGGCTTGGGTGATCGTGCCGCTGCCAGCGGCGTTGGCGTGGCCGATCACAAAGGTCCCAGTGTTGATCGTCGTGCCCCCGGAGTAGGTATTGTTCCCAGAAAGGGTCAGGGTGCCGGTGCCGATCTTCGTGAGGGCGAGAGTTCCGGCGGTGTTTTTGATCACCCCGGAGAAGGTGCTCGTCGCGTCATTGTCGCCGATGGTCAGGGTTGGCGTGCCGCTCACGCCGTCCACGGTGCCGTTACCCAAGAGGCCATTGATGGTGTCACTGAATCCTCCCATTTTGAAGGTTCCCGAGTTGATGATGAGATTGCCTTTGGCCGCGCCATTGGCGATTTGGTCGGCGCGGCCCAGAGTCAGGGTGGCATTTGTGGTGCTGATGGTGGTGTTGCCTGCATAGCTGTTGGCGGTTCCCGCGTTGTTTAGGGTAACTTCGAGACCACCGGCACCAAGGGTTGTCACCGTAATGCCGGAATTGCCGTAGATTTGCCCGGTGACACTAATGGATCGCCCCCCTGCGTTGTTGGCTGTGAACATGGCATCGGCAAGATTGGCGTTGATGGATCCGGCAATGACATTTCCAGCCGACTCCGCACGGAAAGCGCCCACTTCGCTAGGGGAATTGCCGCTCGAGCTGTTCACCACGATGTTGTTGTTGATGGTTGTCGCACCGGCGAAATAAAATTGGACTCTGTCGGTGGTGGCGGCTCCCAGGGTGATCGCACCGGTTCCGTAAATTCCGTTTGTTACCGCACCGCCGGATCCGGAGCCGATGGTGCCGCTCACCAAGAGGCGCGTGCTGGTGGTGCCGCTGCCGTTGCCAAAAGTGGTGCCGCCCGAGTAGGTGCTGGCTGTGTTGGTAAGAATTCCGCTGACCGTGCTTCCACCATAGAGTTGGAGCCCCATGCTTCCCGTAAACAACTGGGCACTCGTAGCCGATGGCATGGCGGTGGCTATCCTCAGGGTTCCGCCATTGCCTGCGCTGGAGCTGTCGGTGATCGTGCCTGTGGCGGTGGAAAGACTGCTGATCGTATTGTTAAAACCGCCCAGATCGAGAGTGGCACCCGCGGCGACGCTCACCGCGCTGCCGCTGCTCAGTCCAGTGGTGCTGCCCGCTTTGAGCGTGCCGGAATTGATGGTGGTCGCGCCGGAGTAGGTGCTGTTGCCTGCGAGAGTGAGAGTGCCGGTGCCGTTTTTGGTCAATCCGCCCGTGCCGATGATTGCATTGCCGATTGTGATGTTGCCGACGGCGGCGTCATAGACTCGTGTGGAGTTGCTGGTGAGGGCGAGGTTGATCGTTTGCGTAGCGGCAGAGTTGTTAATGATGTTGCCGTTGAGTTGCAGGGCGCTGGCCGCATCGAAGCCGGAAGAACCCGAGTTGGCTTGCAGCGTGTAGGCGCCGTTTCCACTGAAGGTGATCGAACCGACAGAAGTCAGGCTTCCCGAAGCGATATTGTTTGTTGCCACCCCTCCCGCACCCAAAAAGGTCGCATTGGCTCCGGTGGTTATCGCCGGGCTAAATCCGGTGGACCAATTCCCGTTCGTCCCTGCCCAAGTCGGAGTCGAAGCCGTATAGGTGTAGGTAAGCCGGAGGGCACTGCCGGTATCCGAGAGGGCCCATGAGGAATCGGGAGTGACGGAACCGCCGAAGGCCGAAGTATCGAAAGCGAATTTATCGGCCGAGAATCCACTGAGGCTTCCGTAGGTGATGATGTCCCAAGTCTGGCCGGAGTTTGTGTAGTCCCAGTTCGTGGGAACGCCGCTCGAGGTTATGGCTATTGTGAATTTCGATCCGGATGTGGCCCCGATCGTCAGGAGTCCACTGGAAGCGATACGGTCCCAACCCGTGCCTGCCGCGCCGGTGGCGTTGGACATGTCCCAAGTGTAGGTGCCGCTGCTGTTGAGCGTGAGACCTGCCACAGTGAGTGAGCCGACGGAGTTTGCAGAGGCTCCAGGGGCGATCTTGCCGCCGCTGTTGACTGTGGTAGAGCCAATCGAGGTGGCGCTCAGTAATGAGCCTCCGGAGTTGATGGTAACGGCACTGCCGGTGTTTGTTCCGGAGAGAACAAGCGTGCCCGCATTGATCGTCGTAGCACCAGAATGGGCATTGTTTCCTGAAAGAACGAGCGTGCCAGAGCCGTTTTTGGTGAGCGCTCCGTTGGTGGATGCCGAAGTGCCCGAGATGGTGAGGGTGGTGGCTGCATTGCTGACATGGATCTCGCTGGTCGTGGATGCCGTGAGCGTGAAGTTGCGGTCCGTCGAGCTGTTGGAGCCGGTGTAAAGAAGCGATCCACCGCCAAGGACCAGGTTTCCTGCGGCATTGGTCGAATTTCCGAGGGCTCCAGCCACTCCACTATTGCTGATCGAGGCGATGCTCAAGGTGCCGGCATTGATCGTAGTGGCTCCGGTGTAGGTGTTCGCACCCGAGAGGGTGAGCGTGCCGGTGCCGTTTTGGGTGAGGGCGCCGATGCCGGAGATCACGCCGGAGAGGGTTTGGGCATTCGTGCCGGAGTAGATGAAGGTGCCACTGTTGCTAATGGCTCCAGCGTAGCTACCTCCTCCCAGACGCCCCGCCGCGCCCATTTCCCAGGTCCCGGCGCTGATGGTCGTCGCGCCACCGTAGGTGCTATTTCCCGTAAGAAGGAGCGTGCCAGATCCTGATTTTGCGAAAGGATTAGTTCCAGTTGAATTTGTGACGGCTCCGCTAAGCGTTAGCGTGTCATCAGTGCCGACATCAAAGGTAATCAGCTTTCCCCTACTATCCATGGTGCCTGACAGGGTGCCCGTAGCAGTTCCTGCAAGGTCTAGCCTTACATACCTCGTATTGCTTCCGCCTTGGTTATTTGCTGTTATGTTATTCGCAATCATGAGGCCGCTGACGCCAAGCTCAATCGTGGCGACATCATTAAAGTTGACCGTTTTGGTTCCTAATGCGTTGGAATTCAATAGGACAATCTTGC
Organism: Verrucomicrobiota bacterium; assembly: GCA_039797215.1. GTDB lineage: Bacteria > Verrucomicrobiota > Verrucomicrobiia > Chthoniobacterales > Terrimicrobiaceae > UBA967. The sequence goes on from JBDKIG010000039.1 coordinate 3,937, forward strand.
CCATATCAGTGCTAGAATTATACCCCATAGCCAGAGTTCCACTCATACTGTTGCTGCCGCTCAGGGTCAGGGTGCCGGTGCTATAATAATTCAACTGACCCGCTCCACTGAGGACGCCAGAGAGCGTCTGATTGGCGGTGCTGCCATATTGGAAAAAGCTGTTAGTTCCTATACTGACATTCCCTGAGTAACTTCCCCCGCCCAAAAGACCAGAACCACCGATCACCAAGGTGCCGGAGTTGTTATTGATCGTAGTAGTGCCGGTGAAGGTGTTGGTGCCGGAGAGCGTTAGGCTTCCGGTCCCGTTTTTGGTGAGCGTGCCGGTGCCGGTGGTGATGTTGCCGGAAAGAATGGTATTCCCAACGGAATTGCTTGTGAGGTTTTGGTTGGTGCCGGTGATACCGCCAGAGATGGTGAGATTCGAGCCTGAGTTGGTAGCGATGGTGGTGGCTTGGCTGATCGTGATGTTTCCAGCCCAGGAATTGTTGCCTGTGTAGCTTCTCAAGGCGGCTCCGGTTTGGCCGTTCCAGCTCGAGCCGGCACTGGAATTGAGAACAAGGGCCTCGGCACCCACCGATATGCCATCGGCAAGGAGGAGTTGGGCGCTGGCGGCCACGCTTGTTCCGTTGGCCGTTGCTCCCAAGGCATTGGAGTGGCCCAGAATCAAGGTCGAGGCGTTGGTCACTGTTGTCGTGCCGCTGTAGGTGTTATTTCCGGATATTTTCCAGAAACCATGCTCCAGCGAGCTGCCGGTGGGAGTCACCGCCAGAAGTTGGACACTGATTGTAGAATTTCCATTGTCTTGGATCGCTCCCGAGAAGTGATTGATGTTGGATCCCCCGCCGGCATCACCTGACAGATTTAGGATGCCATTACCGTTTGCAACGGTATTGATGGCTGTTCCCGAAAGGGTAAGCGCCGCGTTTTGGGAAGTGATTGTGAGGCTGCCTCCACCCGAAACATTCAGCTCCAAGTCCCGGTCTGTGGAACCGCTGGTGTTGGCGGTGTAGTTCAAAACAGGCCCCTGACCACCTGCGGCACCGGCGATAATCTTCGAACCGGCACCCAATGCGCTGTTGACGAGCTTGTCGGATACGGAATTGACATTCAATTGACCTCGGACGATCGAGAGGTTACCCGAAAAGGAATTGCTTCCATTGAGCGTGATGAGACCACCGGATGCATTGGTATCCATGGTGAGGCTTGCCCCGGAGCCGCTGATATTGCCGCCGAATACAAGTTTTTCATTCTGTTGATTCGCCCCGAACTGCCGCGCGCCAACGAGGACAATATCGCTGTTGATTGTTTGCGTCGTTGCGGCCGAGCCGAGCCTGTAGAGTAAGCCATTAAGGGTGATCGTCCCTCCCGTGAGGGTGATGTTGCCGGAGGCATTTCCAAAAGTGATACCGGCTGAACTCACATTGCCGGAGACCGTGATCGTGCCTGTTGCGAGGCCAGCCGATCCGGTTCCGAAATTCAAGGCATCGGAGGTCGTGGTATTGGTCGTGCCGGACATGACATTGGTCCCCGCCGAGGAGGTGCTCCAGCCTTGGGTAGAATTGTTCGTGGTTGGTTCCGCCCAAGTGCCGCCGGCCGTCCCGAATCCTGCGGTTGAGTCGTTGGTGTCCCAGTAGTAGGTCGCGGCAAGCGCGGAAGGCGCTCCCAAGCAGGCAGCCAAGAGAAACAAAAACGAAAATGTGTGTTTTTTTGTGGAAGGTGTGAGGAGGAGCACAAAGGGTTTCATGCGGGGGTAATTCAGGGAATTCGGTAGAATTTCTCGATAAGTTGTTATTGACGTCGAAATTTGTCTATGTCCTATACAACCTTAATTGTGTCTTATTCATCCAACTCTACCCCCCGTGCTGAAGCCGCCACACAATCCACCTCCGGGCTGCTTATTGTCTACGATCCCCTCTGGTCCAATCTTCCCGAAAAAGGCCTTCTCCTGCACGAATGCGGATATCTGGAATTGGCAGACAACTGGAATTTCACTGCGGTCTTCAGCCCTTTTTGGCGCTTGTATTGGAACCCGGATCCCGGCTTTTCGATTGATTTCTCGGGTCAGATCGTGGAGTTGCACATGGACAATCTGGTGTTGATTCCCCCGCACTGCTCCTACGATTGCTGGACGAAAAACCCCACACCGCATTTCTGGATTCATTTCAGCTACCACAAAACACCAGCGACCCCCCAAGCCATGGTGATCAAGCCCAGCGCGGCGGAGCTGGGAGTGATCAAGGATCTTCAGGAAGTCATCAAACAAAGCCGCGCCGAGGAAACACCCGAGCGTGGAAGGCTGCTCGGATCCGCCTTGGCGCAGATCGCATTATCCCGCACCGAAATTGAATGGAAGCAAACCATGCCCCCCCATCTTGCCAAGCTCCAACGCCACATCGACGAGAATTTCGCCGGGGATTTGAGCAACCCCACCCTCGCCAAGTTTGCAGGAACCAGCCTGACCGGTCTGGGGCGACTCTTCCATCGCTACCTCGGCACCCGAGCAGCCCAATATGTCTCCGAGGTGCGAGTGCGAAAAGCCTCCGCCCTCCTCCGAGGAACCAGTCAAAGTATCGAGCAGATCGCCGAGGAGACCGGCTTCCCAAACCGCTATTATTTCAGCCGAGTCTTCAAAAAAATGACCAACCACTCCCCGGCCGAATTTCGCGCAAAATACCGCTTCTCCGCTTGAACGAAGAGAGGGGGAAGAGGGCGGAATTTTTCACCACGGAGGAAAGGAGGGCACGGAGACGGAGCAGAGCGGAACGTAGCGGAATTTTGAAAAAATTTCGAGGGCGGTGTGCGATGACCCGTTAGCAGCCATCGAAAGCCGTTCCGGCTTCCGCTACGGGGGAGTGTCGCGGCTCGGGGCTCAAAATGATTTTGCCGTCCATGATTTTGCCTTATCCGCGATGATCCAGTGGGCAGGAGGGTGCTTTGTGGGCAGGATGCCCACACTCCTTGAATTTCTCGGCGTTCCAGCGGCTCGGCGGGAGAAACCCTTATTTTTTCTCCATTTTACTTCCCCCTGCACGGCAGAGGACTGCCGTGGCTACAATCTCATCAGCGGAAATTCAGGGCGCCTTTTTGAGAATCCAGGTGGTGCGAGGTGCGTCGCCTAGCGGGAGGTTGTAGGTGATGTTGTATCTTTTAGTCTCGGGGTCGCGAGAGGTTTCCCAGAAATCCTTTCCGTGGACGGTTTGGTCAAGCGCCTGGGTTGCGGGCTCAAGGTGGGCGGCAATTTTTGGAGCAAGTCGATTGATCAATGGAAGATACTCATCGTAAAAACGACCCTCGCCGGTGGCTTTGCCGAGTTGCCAACCGCCCGGGGCATCGAGCCCCTCGAATCGAACGGGAACCGCTCCGGTGCCGCCTTGGATTTCGAGGCGGATCATGGTCGCGCCGGGGTCCACTTGGACCACGATCGGAAATTTGCGGAGGAGCGTGCCGCCTTGCACTTCGATTTGGAGGTCATTGGCGACGGCGGCGTGGTGGAAGACTTTCCAAGTGCCTTGGGTCGCTGCAAGGTGCTTTCGGAAAATCTCGTTCGGCCCGAAGTAGTCATCGACCTCGGCGGGGATGACATCGACTTCGATTTCCATCTCGACCGAATCGCCGGGGTGGAATTTTTCGATTCCAGCGGGAGGGACGATGGCGGCATCGACATGAGCGCGGTTCTCACTGCCAACGGCCCCCACCGGGAGAGAGAGCGTGGGAGTATCGAAGGATTTCCCACCGAAGTTCGCCCGATATGAGCGGATGACGAAGCCCCGGCTGCCGCTCGGAGTGCCTTGTAATTTCGAGCCTGGAAATCCTAGCCACCAAGGAGCCGGGCCGCTGAGATTGAGGCGCTCGATGGCAAATTCGTTGGCTTTGAGGCTGGCTGGAGCGTCGAGTTCTTGGATCAAGCCATCGCGATTGCCGATGGCGATTTTCGGGCAAAAAACTTTCCCGGCACCGAGGCGGAAAAAACAGGAGTCCTTCGCAGGAAGTTCGGCGCGGAAGTCGTATCGCAAACGGAGAAAAGTTTTCGCATGGTCATCGGTGCGTGGCGTGGAGACCTCCGCCGAGAACTCGACCTCGCCGTTTGGCCCGTAGGCCCCGTGATAGAGCGCCTCCGGCAGGCAGGGGCCGTGGGAGAGATACGAGGTCTTCGTGCGGGCGAGCATGAGTTTTTTTCCCGCTGCATCGTTGACGACAAGCCAGTCCCCTCCCCAACCGGCATCGGACCAGAGCCATTTTTTGCCGTCCTTGCCTTGGCGAGTCAGGAGGGCGCGGATATCGGTCATGGCATTGGTGCCCGAGGAGAATTCGGGATTGAAGCAGATCGTTTCTCCAAAGGAGCCGATGGCCAACTGATCCCAGCGGCCATTGGTCGCCGCGCCCCATCCGACCAAGGAGAGCTGGCTGAGGCTCGCGCTCGGGAGGGAGCCGTAAAAGCCATAGACGACTCGCAGGAGATACGAGGTTTTGCCTGGCGCGGCGGGCAGGAGGGCATAGGCGCGCAGGTAGTCGGGAAGAACGGTGTGGTGCCAGTTTTTGGAGAGCTGCACCGGAATGCCGGTGGGCGTGCCGTCAGGCTCGCAAAGAATGGGCACCAGCCCGGTGATGCTGGCGGTTCCAAGCATTTCGAGCAGGAAGGGAACTTGGCGCGGCTCGCTGCCTTGGTTTTCGACCTCCACAATAAATTCGTCGTAGTTCCTAGCATCCCCCTCGCCGCGAAAAAACGCGCGCTTGAGGCGCTGGGCCTCGGGAACCTTGTGGCTGAATCCCGCCTTGGCCACGATGCAGCCGTAGCGGGCATCGAATGCGGTTGGCACCGTCTGGTTTCCGCCCGTCGTGACCTGAACCCCCACTCCCTCATTCGGCTTCGACGAGCCGGGAATCTCGCAATTCAAACTCAGGCTCTCGGTTTGGGCATTCGTCCAGTCCCCGGCAATCGTTCGCTCGGCAGACTTGTCCATCCCGCCGGCCTTCCAGCGCAGGGACATCTTGGCGTCCCGCCAGACAGGATTCGTGGGCGTGGGCGGCTCGTCGAAATGCGAATGGTGAACCAGACCGTCGAGTGAGAGGGGTGTTTCTGGATTTTTAAAAATGGCCGCGATCTCCTCCTCCGAGAGGGCGCGATTCCACACGCGCACATCGTCGAAAACCCCATCCAAGAGCAATCCCCCATCAGCCCGGCGACCGAGGCAGAGGTCCCCCGTTCCTGGAGAGCGAGGGAGGTTGATGGCGGTTTCTGCGAGGAGCTTTCCGTTGGCAAAAATCCGCATCGATTTTCCATCGTAGGTCATGGCGACATGGTGCCAGACTCCTTTCACATCCAAGGCCGGCACGCTCGCCGTGGCGCGATAAATATCCTGCGGCGTGCCGCCGATCCTCATCGAGGCGTCGATTTTCCCCCAACGGCTCAGATACAGACCAAAGAAGGAGTCCTTGTTTTCGTTGTGGTTTTTTCCAAACAGAACCCCGTTCGAGGATCTCACTCGCTCGTCGCGAAGGAACCAGCATTCGACCGTGAACTCACTCGAATCGAGGCCGGGCGCGTCCGCGATTTTCAAACCCTCCGTCCGCACGGAGTGACCTCCGCCTTTTCGGCCCGGCGCGGGTCCGTTTCCAAAATCAAACTCTGGCCGGAGATCGAGCGTGAAGTTCAGGCTTTGGGGCCAGGCCACCACGGCCAGCGAACCGATGGCAGGCAGGGCATTCCCCTCCGCATCCTCGAATCGCAATTCCCGCAATTCGTAGTGCTGGGCGATTCCGCCGGATTCCCAGAGCCACACCTCCGAGAGGCGCGTCTCGTTTTTTGCCTCCAGGCCGGCACGGCAGGCGGTCATTTTGTAAGTGCGGCCGCCGACCTTCACCTCGGCATCGAGCGTTCCTTCGGGGAGATTTCGCAGTCGTTCGAGGCCCATTCTGCCTGCCTCGCGGTAGCCCACTTTGTCCTGCAACAATCCGAACCGAACCTCTGCGGGTTTTTCGATATTCCACTGGAAACCATAATATCCCGACTCGATGCAAAGGCGGGCGGGATCGGATGGAGTCGCCGCCTGACGCCAAACGCCCGACCAGTAGCCGTAGGTGTAGTCGAGCGGGGATTGAAAATTCCCGGCCTCGGGTGCTGCAACGAGGATTTGGCCTGCGAGTGCGACGGCGAGGAGGAGGGCGTGGAGTTTTTTCATAGGTGGGTTGTTCAGATTTTCATCAGCAACCTCACCGGGCCAAAGAGGCCGGAGTCGGGGTCGCCACGGTAGTTGTTCGGGATGCTTTGGTAATGGTTCGAGAGGGTGTTGAAGACGGTGACCGTGATCGTGTTTGGCCCGGCCTTGAGCAGACCAGCGACATCGAATTTCCATGGCGGCGCGACGCGCACTCCCGCGTCTTGGCCGTTCACACGCAGCCCGGCGGTGGCGATGACTTTTCCAAGGTCGATGCGTGTGATTTCTGCGGCCTCGGCGGCAGTGAGATCAAAAGATTTCGAGTAGGCCACGCCGCCGGAGAAGTTGTGGAGGATGCCGACTTTCGACCAGTCGCCGAGCCGCATCGTTCCTGTGCCGGATGTCTCCACGCGGATCGGCTCAGGCAAGGCGGCCCCGCCGCGCGCCCCGGCTGGGGGCGACATGGCGAGGGAGATGAGCGGCGCGTCGGTGGCTGGTGATTCCGCGACAAAGCGCCCGCCGCCCACATCGCGCAGGGGTTTTCCATCCATCCACGCCCGCACCGGCGAAGCGCTTAGCGCCACTGGAATTGAGATGGCGCAGGTGCCCGGAGCGGAAATAAAACGGAACCACTGCGTGACGGGCGGGTTAGGATCGAGAGGAATGAGCCCCTGGTCCTTATGCCAACACATCGAAAGAGGTTCTCGTTCCGGCCGAGTGCTGTCCGCCTTGCGAAGCACGAAATGGGCTTCGCCATGGGAGTCGAACCGCAGGAGCACGGGATTCGGCCCCTCCTGGAGAGCGACGGATTTTGCATCGCTCGAAATATTTTTCCCATTGATGAAAATGGAGGCTGGCGTGGTGACCGGTGAGGCGAGCGCGGATGGGTAGCCGGCATTGCTTTCGCTGGGCTGGCTTGTCTCCAGAGCGGCACGCAGAGCAGCCTCCGCCACGGCTCTCGTCCACAGGAAGACATGGTGCGTTTTTCCCTCCTCGAATGGTTGGAGAACATCGAGCCCGTAAGGCACAGGCGTGGGTTTTCCGATGTGGAGAAAATTGTCGCCGACCTTGCCTTTGTTCCCGTGGAATCCTTGGTGGCCGGGATGTGCCTTATCCCCGGAGCGCCATGAAAACTCGCAGGGTTCCCAAGCGTAGGACTTCCCGCCGTGCCACACGGGAACCGTGGGGTCGAGCTCGGTGAGTTGGGCAAGTTTGGCCTCCAGAGAGGGAATCTCAGCATCATCGGGGATCGGAGCGAGTCGGTAAAATTTCGCCCCGTGGCCGTGGAGTTGAGTCGTCCAACCTCGCTCGTCGATCCCGGGCCGATGGGCGGTCTGCGGGTCGGCTAGGCCCTCCGGAGCCCAGAGGAACTGCCGAGCCTCCACTCCGATCTTCGGGTGGCGAGAATCCACCGGCAGGCGGAAATCGCCCCAGCGGTTATCCATGGTCGGTAAAAATTCCACCTGCCAACTGTCGTCAGGGAGGACCTTCGAGACGCTTGATTTTTGCAAGGGCTTCGCTGGTTGGCGGGGCTCGAGGCCCGGTGAGAAAACAACGACCTGGGCCTCGTTTTTTTCGAGCGGCATCTCGACCTGCGTGCCGGTTTCGGTTTCGCGGACCACACGGAGCGGGGTGTTTTTTCCGGTCCAAGGATCCCACAACTCCACCGCGCCCTTCGCTCGAAATTCCACGATCTCGCCCGGAGCGGCATCCATGGTTAGGTAAACCTCCCGAGGTCCGACTTTGCGGTGGAGATAGCGGACGGTTCCCCCAAGCGAACGCACATCCTGCACGAAGGCGGCGCGGATTTTTTCGAAGGCCGATTGGGTGTGATCGAACCGATTCGCGGCAGGGATTGCTTGCTCGATCAGGCGAGTGAGTTCGGGATCGTTCCTGCCAGCGCGGTCGCTGGCAGTGGGCAGGCAACCCAGCGACAGGACCAAGCCTCCGCTCCGGCGGAATTCCGCCGCCTTGGCGATACTTCCCCAACGCACCGCTCCCATGGCGGGAAAGACCAGCACCTTGTAGGCCGCGCCGGCGCGTTGAACAACCAGTCGCCCATCCTCCACCTCCGCGCCTTCCAGCGTCTGGTGATCGAGGAATTCGAAATCGATACCGCCTGTGACCAACCGGGCCGCCAACTCGAATGCGGCCTTCGCCGCCTTGTCGCCACCCATCTCCGCCTCGAAGGGCGCCACAGGATAAACCACGGCCACATCGCAAACCGTGTGGCCTTGGCTCATCAGAAAGGAAAGACGCTCGAAATATTTTAGGAACACGCCCATGTGTTCCCAGTAAGGCATCCGAAAATGGTAACAGGGCGGCGCCCATTCCCAGAAGGAGCCATGGGTCGTGTAATACAGGCCGTGGAGATTCAGCAGCGTGCAGCCGTAGAGGAAATTCTCGTGCGTCGCCTGCATCAACCGCTCCGGCGTCGCCCCCCATCCGAGGCTGTGGTAGCCCTCCAGCCAGACTCGCGGCTTCCGGTAAAGATTCGCAATCGAGGAGGACACCTTGCCTTTGATCAGATCCGCCGTGCCGCCGGGAGTGTCATGGCCCGGAGCCGTATACCAGCGCGTCGCACGAAAGTAGTCGCCGAACTCATCCGGCCGGGTCCCCCGCCCCGCCGTGTCGCACCCGAAGAGAATTCCGCGCGTGGCGTGCCAATCATGGATCGGCTGGAAATACCGCTCCTCCATGAGAGCCATGCGCACATCGGCGTAATCCATCAGAACCTTCGGCGTGCGATCGCCGATGTCGGTCCACAGGGCCGGCAGAACTTCGAAAAGATCGTAGCCTTTGCGCTGACGTAACTCGTCGGCAAAATCATCGCTCCAAGCGAACTTGCCGGCCCCGATTTGGAGTTCGTCGTTGAAAAAATAATTCAGACCCTTCGAGGTTTTGCCGGGATTCCTGTCCTCAAAGGCTTGGTAAAAATCCCGCACGATCCTAGCGCCGGAGCCGGGGAGAAGAGGATTCCATGTGCCCGCCTGGCGCTCGGCGACGAAGATCCAGACCGACCAAGCGCCGTCGGGAGCGGTCCACTCCAGGCAGCCATTTTTCACAAACCCCGCCAGATCCACGCCACCCGCCTGCACGACGCCACCCACCACGGGATAAGCGCGAATGGCGATCGGGGTTTCCGCTACTGGAAGACGGATTTTTTCGCCGCCAACGATGGGGTGGTGTCCAGCGACCCGGATCTCGAGCGCATTCCACTCCGGCTTGTCGTAGAAGAGATGCTTGAAGAGATTTTCGCCGCCCATCGGCCAATCGAGCGTGTAGGTGCTCAGGCCGATCCCCATGCCGAGCTTTGCGCACTCCTCCGAAATGCGGGAAAAAATCTCCCACCACGCCTCGGAAAAAATGGGCGGCTCGCCGGCATCCGTCCTCCACCCCGGCGCATCGGTGTGCGAGTAATTCACCTGCACGCCGCTGATGCCTTTCGCGTGAAGTTCGCGGATTTGCCAGAGGAGCCGCTCCAGATCGAGATCCCCGCCGCTCCACCACCAGAATGGCACCTCGCCATAGCCCGCTGGCGGATTTGCAAAACCCGGCAAGGCATCAAAGTCCGCAGAGCGGTTTGGATGGTTATCGGACTTCACAAAGATGTTACCGAAACCCATCAAGAGTCCGTGATTGGCCCGGCGCGATTTTCAGCGTTTGGGATTTGTTTTTATAAACCACCCGGATCTCGCCGGGGCTTTGATCTCCTGCGTGGATCGTTGCCGAAGCGAGTTCGCCTCCGGCCCAGGTGAGATCGACGGTTAAATCGCCACGGGCGCGCAGGCCCTGGATTGAACCGTCTTTCCATTTTGAGGGCAGGGCGGGGAGGAGCTTGATCTCGCCGTTGTGGCTGTGGAGGAGCATTTCCGCGAGGGCGGCGGTCGCGCCGAAATTGCCGTCGATTTGAAATGGCGGGTGCCAATCCCAGAGGTTGTCGAGGGTGGATTTGGCGAGGATCGCGTGGAAGTTTTCGTAGGCTTTTTCGCTATCCGAGAACCGCGCGAACATGCCGATCGTCCAAGCTCGGCTCCAGCCTGTGCCAGCGCCGCCGTGGGCCATGCGGCCTTCGACGGACTTGATCACTGCATCACGCATGGAGGGGTCGGTGTCGAGGTTGATGACATTGCCGGGGTAGGCTCCGATGACATGCGAGATGTGGCGGTGGCCGTGATGGACTTCTTCAAACGGCAGGCGCCACTCCATGAGGCGTCCATCGCTGCCGATTCGGGGGCGATAGATTTTCGGAAGAAGGGCTTGAATGCGTTTCACCAGAGGATCCTCCATTTTGCCCAGCACCTCGGCGGCTTCGATGTAGTCATGGCAGACTTGAAGGATCATGAACTGCTCGACCGTCGTTCCTGCGCTCAGGGCGGCTTTTTGTTTCACGCCGTTTTGGTCGATGTAAAAAAATGTGTTCTCGGGTGATGACGCAGGCCGGGCCATGAGGGTGCCGTCCGGGCCGGGAATGAGGTAGGATTCACAAAATTCGGCGGAGGCGGTGAGGATGTCCCAATGGTCGCGGAGGAACTGCGGATCGCGATTAAACCGGTAGTGCTCGAGGATGTGAAAAGCCATCCATTGGCCTCCCAAATAAGTCGCCGCCCACATCGGGAAAACCCCCATCGAGCGGGCATTGCCCCACACATCGGTGGAGTGGCCCATGCACCAGCCTTTCATTCCAAGACGCCGAGCGAGATCTTTCCCGCTCGGTTGATATAGGCGCATGATGTCGAAGAATGGCTGATGCAGCTCGGAGAGGTTGCAGGTCTCCGCCAGCCAGTAATTCATCTGGATGTTGATGTTCAGATGGTAGTCCGAGGCCCACGGTGGTCTTGCGTAGGGATTCCACTTGCCTTGCAAGTTGGCCGGGAGGCAGCCGGGCCGCGAGGAGGCGATGAGCAGGTAGCGGCCGAACTGGAAGTAGGTTTCCATGAGGTCCGGGTCGTCGTGGTTGCCCTCCTTGAGGCGCTGGAGGCGGTCTTTGGTGGGCAGGGACAGGATGGCATCGCTTGTCTTGCCGATGTCGAATTGAACGCGGTTGAAGTATTTTTGATGATCTGCAATCGCATCAGCTTGGATCTTGGCCAGCGGCTTGTCCTTGAGCTTCTCCAAGGTGGCGGCCGTCTTGGACTGCCAGCCCTCGGGGAGTGGTTGGGTGGGGTCCTGGCGATTGAAATTGGTCGCCATGGCGAGCTGGAATGTGATCTCGCTCATTTGCTGGAACTCAAGAGTGCCGGGATTTGCCGATGGGCCCGACGCCTGTAGAGAGGCGCGAAGGCGGTTGGTAAATTTTGTCCCGAGGACTCCATCCGCTTTTCCCACAAGCACAAGGTCGCCACCTTGGAGTGTCGCGCCATCCATGCCCACCGTAAGATCGATGGGTTTGGTGGACTTGATCGAGATCACGACGACATCGTCCGGGCTGGAGGCGAAGACTTCTTGGGTGATGGTGTTGCCATCGCGGAGTTTGTAGGTGGAAGTCGCGATCCCGGTTCGGAGATCAAGCGCGCGATGGTTAGAAACAAGATCGGCGGTATTGAGATAGTGGAGTTTCAGCCAGCCGGCGGGTTGGTAGCTGTAGGGCGTTTTTCCTGGACTGCCCTTGTTGGAAAGATGCTCCTTGAAATACTCGTCAGCCCCCTTGAAGTCGCCCGCCGCCTCCAGTTCGCGGATTTTCTCGAGGTGCGGGAAGGCGTTTTCCTCTTCATACATCGGCGTGTGGTTGGCC
>JBDKIG010000040.1:0-15525 GCA_039797215.1 Verrucomicrobiota bacterium
AACAAGGCGGCCCAAGTGCCGCAGGTGCCAACAACCGACCACAACCCTCCGGGAATGCCGGGAATGCCGCGAACCCGCCACCACCGACACCGACACCGACACCGACACCGACACCGACACCGACACAGAGCCCAAGTCCGAGCCCAAGCCCAAGCCCGGAACCAACGCCGACTCCGACTCCAAATCCTAGCAACTCGTGAGGTTATTTTTCTCTTTGTTCAGCGTTGTGGCGGTAGCGGCCTCGGTTTTTGCGATCGAACCTGCGGAATTTCAGGTTGGGGGTTTCCACTTTGATCGGCCTTCGGGCTGGAAATGGATTGTTCCTTCTTCCTCGATGCGCAAGGCCCAACTTGCGGTATCTGGCCCGGAGGGGGGCACGGCCGATGTAACTTTTTTCCATTTTGGGCCGGGGCAGGGCGGAGGTGTTCAGGCGAATGTTGATCGCTGGTTTGCCCAGTTTGGAAATTCCAATACCAGCCAAAGCGAGCAGATGGTGGATGCTACGCGAGTCGTTCATGTTCGGGCGCGGGGGACTTTTCAAAGTGGGATGCCGGGCGGTCCGACCACGCCGCTTGAGAATTATGCTCTGCTCGGTGCCATTCTGGGGGATGACCAGAACGGGGATGTGTTTGTGAAGATGACGGGACCTGCCGCGGTGGTTGAGTCTGCCGGGCCGCTATTTAGCGAGATGGTTCGCGCTGCTGCTGCGGCGCGCCGTTAAACTCCGCGTGGGTGCTCGAAAATCTGATCGGCCTGGTGGCCTTTCGTCTCCTGATGGTCCTGATCCACGAGCTTTGACTCCTCGAAAACCAAGGCTGGACGAGGCTCTGGCCGCTGCGGGTTTTTATGAAAGCATCCCCCAAGCTTGCCGCGCGGTCATGGCCGGGGAGGTTTTGGTGAATGGAGCCCCGGCTTCGAAACCGGGGACACCGGTCCGACCGGACGATGTTTTGTCTTTGGCGAAACGAGAGCGTTTCGTGGGGCGGGGTGGATACAAGCTCGAGGCGGCGTTGGAGTTTTTTGGGGTCGAAGTGACGGGGAGGAATTGCCTGGATGTCGGGGCCTCGACGGGCGGGTTCACCGATTGCCTGCTGCAGCGTGGGGCCACGCATGTGGTGTCGATCGATGTCGGTCGGGGGCAGTTGCATTGGAAAATTCGAAACGATGTCCGGGTGGATAGTCGGGAGGGAGTGAATGCCCGGTTTCTCGATCCAGCCGATTTTCAGCCGGCGCCGACCTTGGCTGTGGGGGATGTGAGTTTTATTTCGCTGACGATGATTCTTCCTGCGGTGATGCGTGTGTTGGAGCCCGGCGGCGATTTGGTTTTTCTGATCAAGCCCCAGTTCGAGGCACCGCGAGAGTCCGTGGAGCGGGGTGGCATCGTGGAGGATGAGGCGGTGCGTTTAGCCTGCGTGGAAAAAATTCAGGGCTTCATCGAGAAATCGGGGGCTCGATGGATGGGGTATATCGTTTCTCCCATCACAGGTCGGGATGGGAATGTGGAGTATCTTTTCCACGCCCGCTGCCACGGCGCAGCAGATTCTTAGAAATTCATATTCAGGCTGGACGAAAAGCGCGTCTGCAGTTCGTTGCTGTCGCCTTGGCCGGTGGAGAGCATGAAGGTGTTCTGCCAAGCGAGCCACTCGCGGAAGCGCCAGAAGATCGAAGCGTTCGCCAGCCAGTAATCCGCAGGGCCTTCCACCGCCGCTGGAGCGTTTTCGCCTCCGTCCAATCCCTCGTAGATCGATTGCTCGTAGCCGGCCGAGAGCGACAGGTCGATGCCTTTGATCAAGCGCTGGGAGACCGTTCCGAGAATGCCTCGGGTGACATTGTATTGATCCGGGGACAGGCTCGAGAATCCTTGGTTTTGGTATACCGACATCGAGAGACGGGTTTTTTCCCGGGCGTTCCAGCCTGCCACCAAACTGAAGTTCGGCATGATGTCGGCTCCTAGCATCGAGATACTGGCCTTGAAGTAGGTTTTCTCCGTCGGCGTGTAGTTGATCGCCCCCGTGTAAATCGGACGAAGGCCCGCGTATTTGCCGTCGGGGATATTTTCATCGATCACATAGCCAATACCGCCACCTGCATCGACCGAGAACTTCGGCGCGATCTGGTAGGTCAGGGTCAGCATGGCGTCGTAGTAGAGCCGCCCTTCATTCGATAATCCCGAAAAGGCCTGACTGTCTTGGCCGGCGCTGAGCGAAAAGCGTAAATTCGTTTTCGGAGTCAGCAGGTAATCAGCAAAAGCGCTCACGCCAAAATTAAGGCTGTAGCTGTTCTCTTCGGCCGGCTCGCCCTCGGCAGCTTGGGCGTCGGCGGTGTTGGAGTAGGAAATGGAGGCTGCCGCGCCAGTGCTGAATTCCTCGGTGAGGATGTAGCGCAAGGAGAGCGCCGATGAGGCCGCGGTCTGCCAACTGTTGCTGCCCGTGGTGATGTCATAGCCGCTGCCGGAGGACGCGCTGGCGCTGAGGTTCACGGAGAGGCGGCTTGTGTTGTAGCCGATATCAATGCCTCCGGTGAGGGCGAGTGGATTGCGCTGAACACCGGTTCCGGCCGCGGTGTAATCTTGGTTGAAATAGTAGCGGTAGCCGCCTCCGAAGCGGGCGTTGACGGTCCAAACACCGATCTCTCGCTCGTAGGTGATCCCGATCGTGGGAGCGGTGAAAAAGCTATTGTTGTCGGCAAAGTCATTCGAGCCGCCGACCGAGTTTTGCGAGGAGTATTCCCAGCCATTGGAGAGGCCGAGTTGAAAATCAAGCGGGCCGAAGCGCAGGCCGCGTTTCACATTTTCCGCCATTTGGTCCATGCTTTCAACGAGGCTGGGCTCGGTGGGGTCCTCCATGCTGAGCGAACCCGCGGATTCCTCGTCCAACCCTCCGCCGGGGGCGAAGTATTGCGGAGTGACGATGCGGTCCTCCTGCTTGCCCGCCCAGCGTGAACGATATTCCGCATCGCGAACCGTCAAGACCGTCTGGGCCTGAAGTATCGGGGCAATGGCTAGAGCCAAGAGAACAAGGGCCCAAGTTGCGAAATCATAGGAGCCCTTGAGTTTTTGATGCGAGAATGCGTCGTCGGAAGGCCAACGAATTCTCAGCGGATAGGGCTTGTTAGATTTGAAAAACATTGGGGGATCTGAGTGGTCAGAATTAGGTCAGGCCAATCAGAGTGCCTAATTTTTCGGGCATTTAGTCAAAAAGTCCCCAAGAAGTCTATTATACCTTGGTCAAATGGTCTTGGAATCGTGGCTGGTAATTCCCAACCGCTCCGCGACCACCACCAACTGAGCGAGCGAGTCCGCGCGCATCTTGGTCATCACCCGACTGCGATGGACTTTGATGGTCTGCTCGACGAGGCCCAGCGAGGCAGCGATTTGTTTATTTGGAACGCCTTGAGTGACGAATTTCAGCACTTCGCGCTCTCGGTCCGTGAGGGTCTCGAAACGGCCCCGGAGCAAGTCGACCTCTTTTTTATTGAGTTCCAAATCGGCGGATTTTTTCAAACCCATGCGGATGGAGGAGATGAGGTCCTTGTCTTTGACAGGCTTGGTTAAAAAATCCACGGCACCCGCTTTCATGGCGCGGACACTCATGGGAATGTCCCCGCGAGCGGTCAGAAAGACGATGGCCAAAGTCGATCCCTCGGCCACGAGTTCGCGCTGGAGATCCAACCCAGTCATGCCGGGCATCGATTCATCCAAAACAATGCACCCGGGACTTGGCGGGCGTGGGGCGGCAAGGAAATCGGCGGCGCTGGTATGGCAGGCGACTTGGAAACCCTCGGCTTTCAAGAGCCGTCGCAGAGCTTTTAGGAGGTCGGTTTCGTCATCGATAAGGATGACAGATTGGGATTCGTTCATGCGGTTTCTGGTCGGAGAGGTAAGTGGAAGTGGAAAATGGCGCCGCGTCCCTTGTTGGCTTCTGCCCAAAGGCGACCGCCGTGCGCCTGAATGATGGTCTGGCTGATTTTGAGACCCAAGCCCAAGCCGGTGGGCTTGGTGGTGTGGAAGGCCTCAAAAATCCAATCTCCCGACTCCGGTAGGCCGCAACCGTTGTCTCGGACAGAAAAACGAACCCCGGAGCCCTCGGCCGCGCAGGAAAGAATAAGGGATTTCCCGCGCGTCCCATTCTCATGCATGGCCTCGAGGGCATTTTTGATCAGATTGATGAGCACCTGCTCCACAGGAATCTGGTCGGCCATGAGATTAGGAAGTCTTTTCGGGATTTTTTTGGAAACCAGGGCGCCGGAGGTATCGAGATCTGTCTTGAGGAGTCGGAGCACATTCTTCAGCAGGCTCGAGGGCGCCACTGGTTTCAGCACCGGTTGGCCACGATGTAGGATGGAACGAAGGCGACGGATCACATCGGCCGCGCGGATGTCAGCGGCCACAATGTCCTTCAAGATGTCTCGCAGCTCGTTGTGGTTAGGAACCGGCAATTCCAGTTGACGCTGGGCGGCCTCGGCGTTGCTGAGGATGATGGCCAGGGGCTGATTGATCTCATGGGCCAGCGAACTGGAGAGTTCGCTCATTGAGGCGATTTGCGAAACACTCGCGAGTTTTTCTTTTTGTAAAGCGAGCTCGAGGCTCAGGGCATGCTCGGCGCTGACATCAATGCCAATGCCGATCAGGTGGGGCTTGTCGCCGATTTCGATTTGAACCGTGCTGAAAAAATGCCTCGTGGCGGATCCATCCGAATGAACAAGATCGAGTTCGAAATTGGCGGATCCTTCGGAGAAGGTTTTTTCGAGCGATTCGCTCAAGGCGGGGTGATCCTCCTTGCGGAAGAAGTCGTGGATTTTTGTTTCGGTGACTTCGGAGGGGTTCGTAGGGCGCTTGTTCCAGCGTCGGATGACGCCGTCTTGGGATTGAAGAAAAAGAAGGCCGGGAGCGCCTTGGAAAACCGCATCGGTGAGCTTTCGTTCGCGGCGGAGGTCCACCTCGCGCTGCTGAAGATTTTCGGCCAATCGGGTGGAGCGAAGCATGTCCTCGCTCAACTCGAAGGCCATCACGCCCACGATCCCGAGGAAAAACAAGCTGGCCATAATCGGAGCCTCCAAGACACCCCAGAGGACGAGCATGGTTTGAAGAGAAAGTGCCAAAACGAAAAAAACGCTACTCGACCCAACGCGCAGAGCACGATTGTAGGCGCCAGCGCTGTAGGCTCTCCAAGTCGTATCTACCAAATAGGCAGCAAGAACCAGTAGGCTCACTTGGCCGACGAGCATGAGGGGGTTTGGAATGCCTTCCACGACTGTAACCGATTGGCCGAAAAACATGATGCGGTTGAGGCCGTCGATCGAGGAATAGTAGGCGTTCGGGCTGACTAAGAGATTGAGCAGAAGGGCTAGCGTGCGAAGGCCAATGACGGTGAGTTCGAGCCATGGTCTTCCCGCCCCAAGATAGAAATGCATGAAGCCGATCAGGGCGAGCGTCACGGCCCAGCGGGAAAGGTTATACCATTGAAGAATCGCCCCGAGTTGATCGACATCGGTGACCCTCATCATCGCCAATTCGCAACCCGCCATTCCAGCCGTGAAGGCGGCCATGAGACAGAACATCAGGCTGGCCCAAGCGTTGCGATTTCGGATCCAAACAAACAAGTGAATCGCCGCCAACATCAACGAGGCGGATGTCGCCCCGGTCCATACGACCACGACCCAATTCATGCGTGCGCCTCCTTCAAACAAATGCACATGGGAAACTCGAAGGCGCTGGGCATCACGGAGTCATATCTCCCTCTTGGGAATCCGATCAAGCTCCAGCATGTCCATGGTTTTGTAAAAGTTCGTCGAACCGGAGCAAAAAATTCGCATACGCAGGGTAGCGCCCATGGTTTTCGCGAGGCTTGTAGCGCCAGTGTTTGTAGGGCCAGAGCCAACACTCTGGGTGGGCATGAATGCCGGGTTCCAGCGCATTCCAGCATTTTTGGGCCAGTTGCGCGGGGTCGGCTTCGGGCGGGCATTCGATCGGTGCGTGTTGAATCATGCGATAGCGACCGTCAGGCAAGGGGTGGCATTCGAAGGGAGCGATGACCGCGCCGGTGCGCTGCGCGAGGGCGACATGGGCAGGAGTCACACTGGCTATCAGGCCGCCAAAAGTGGTGATGGGAACGGCGCCTTGGCGTGGGTCGATATTCAAGTCGATCAGCATTCCAAATTTTCCCCCGGATTTCAGGTGCTTGAGCATTTTCAGCATGGCGCGTTCCTGAGGGATGACGGTGCTCCCGGTGCTGGCGCGGAGTTGATTGAAAATCGGGCCGAGAAATTTGTTTTTGAAATTTTGGGCAATCACCGGGCCTCGCGTGATCGAGTAGGCGCCAATGAGCGAAATCCACTCGAAATTGGAAAAATGCATGCAGCAGTTGATGACGGATTTCGTTGAACTCCCGGCGCAAGGGTCCCGGTCCCAGCCCTCGAAGACGATGTGCTCGCGCACGAATTCCTGAGTGAGATTCGGAGCCCAAAAAAGCTCGAGCATCGTCCGAGCGAAAGTGCGGTAGGAGCCACGGGCGATCCAGCGTTTGCGGGCGGGGGAGAATTTGCCGGGGAAGGCGGCTTCGAGGTTTTGGTGAGCGGTAAGGCGGCCGCGCGGATCGCACCAATAAACGACCGATCCGATGAAATCAGCGAGTGGTCGGAGGCTGCGAAAGCTGAGTTGGCGGACGAGCCACGCGGCGGCGGTGAGGCCGGCGTATTCGAGCCAGTCGCGGAGGGGGTGGTTCACGCCGGAACTTCGATTCGTGGAAACAAGGGAACCGGGTCGCCAAGTTGGTGGGCGTCGGGGAGAAGCCCCCAGACGGTGTTGGCGAGGGTGGGTTCGCCGGACCAGTTAAGCTGGGCGCGCATGGCGCTCGATTCCTCGGGCAGGATCGGCAAAAGGAGGATCGAAACGATGCGGAGCGACTCGCTCAGGGAGTAGAGGACTTCGTCGAGCTTGTCGGCTTGGGCGGGGTCCTTGGCGAGTTTCCACGGAGCGGTCTCTTCGACATAGGCGTTGCAGCGAATGACGATTTCCATGAGTGCTTCGATGGCGGTCTGGACATGGAAGGCTTCCATCGCCGAGTCCCAGGCCTTGGTTTTTTCCTGAACGAATTCGGCGAGCGGAGAGTCGGATTTTTTCAACACGCCCGAGCGGTAGCGTTTCGCCATGTTGAGGGTTCTATTCAGCAAGTTGCCGAGGCTGTTCGCGAGTTCGGTGTTGTAGCGCTGTTCCAGCCGTTCGTTCGAAAAGTCCGCGTCGCGGCCGGTCGCGATGTCGCTCAGGAGATAGTAGCGCGTGGCGGCGCGGCCGTAGCGGTCCACGAGTTCCGAGGGATCGACGATATTGCCGAGGCTCTTGCTCATCTTGGCGCCGGCGATGTTCCACCAGCCGTGGACGAGAAGCGTCGGCATTTCGTCGTCGGTGAAGCCGAGTGCGTGGAGCATGATCAGCCAGTAAATGCCATGTGGCGGCGCGAGGATGTCTTTTCCGATGACATGCACAGCGGGCCAGCGGGATTTGAAGAGAGAGAGGTCCGCGCCGGGAGCGGCATCGTAGCCGGCGAAGCTGATGTAGTTCGAGAGCGCGTCGAACCAAACATAGGTCACAAAGTCGCGGTCGAAGGGCAGCTCGATGCCCCAAGTCAGGCGGGATTTTGGCCGGGAAATGCAAAGGTCTCCGGCGAGTTTTTCCACCGCATTGCGGAGTTCGGCGACGCGAAAGTCCGGGACGACAAGGGGATTCCCAGAGGCGGAGCGTTTGTCGATGAGGTCGAGCAGCCATTGACGGTGCTCGGCGAGTTTGAAGTAATAATTTTCCTCTTCGATCAAAACGACCTCACCCCACTCCGGGCCGAATTCGCCGTCGGGTCCGCGTTCTTTTTCGGTGAGGAATTGCTCCTGGCGCACGCTGTAGTGGCCGCTCTGGGTGGCTTTGTAGAATTTCCCTTCGTCCCAGAGGCGCTGGAGCATGCCTTGGACGCAGCGTTTGTGCAGATCCTCGACCGTGGCGGCCCAAGCGTCGTAGCGGATGTCGAGTTTCTTCCAAAGCGCGACGAAAAGCTCGGTGATCCCGGCCACAAACTCGGCTGGCTCGATGCCTTGCTTGGCGGCGGATTGCTGGACCTTCTGGCCGTGCTGGTCCACTCCAGTCATGAAAAAAACCGGCTCGCCGCGGAGCCTGCGATGGTGGGCGATGGCGTCGGTCAGGACTTTCTCGTAGGCATGGCCGATGTGGGGCGCGCCGTTCGTGTAGTCGATGGCCGTGGTGATGAAGAAGGTTTTGCTCATGATGGGTCAGGTTCGACTTTGAGTTTTCCACCCCAAGAAAGGATGCGGGCTTTGGCCCCGGCGGCTTCGGCTTCCTTGATTTGGTGGTTGCGGACATAGAACAGCGAAAGGCTGGTCCAGGCGATTTGGTTCTGCGGATCGAGTTGCGTGGAGCGAAGGCCAGCCTCGATGGCTTCGGGGTATTGGCCGTTTTTCATGAGCGCCATGCCGAGGGCGTGCCAGCCATCGAAAAAATCCGGATCGATCTCGACGCAGCGGCGGTATTTTTCGATCGCCGCCCCGAGTTCTCCCACCGCGATGTCTCCGGTGGCGTCATCGAAGAGAGTGTCCTTTTCAGAATCCATCAACCCTGCTCGGCTCCGGGCATCGTGATGTGGGCCGCCTCGCGGGAGACGCGCAGCCACTCGGCGAACAGGAGGTCGCGCTTGCCTTGGAGCATCGTTTCGCGCAGTTCCGTGCGGCGTTCAGTGTAGAGTGTTTCGTCCACTGGACCACGGCTTTGGAGCTGGATGGCAAAGCCTCCCCAAGGGGCTTGCTCGAGCTTGGAAATTTCCCCGTCTTTTAAAAGCAGCGTGGGGGCGACGAGGTTTTGGTCCAAGCGCGAAGTGGACTCGGCGGCCGGGATGACGGCTTGGAGTTCGGCGGTTTCGAGTTTTTGGGCTTCGGCGGCCTCCTTGAGGGATTTTCCGGATGCCACGGCGGCGGCAAGCGCGTTGTAGGCGGAATTGGCTGAGGCGGCGAAAAGCTGGGAGGCTTTCTGAGCCCGAATCACGGTTTCAATTTGAGCGCGGGATTCCTCGAGGGTGAGGGGACGCACCGGGGCGGTCTCTACGAGTTCCACGATGTAAAAAGCATCCCCAGCCTGAAGGATGTCCGAAATCTGGCCGGGCTTCGCGAGCAGGAAAGCGGCGGGAGCGATGGCACGGATGGCTTCCTTGGGAACGGGTTGTTCCGTTCCATTGCTGCTAATTCCGCTGCGATCGAAGGCTGCCAATTTTTTAATTTCCACGCCGGCTTCTTTGGCGGCTGCCTCGAAGGAGCCTGCGATTTCGGCGCTTTTCGCGGCGACGGCGCTTGCGGTGTTGGCGAGTTTTTGGAGGGCTTCGATCTTGGCTTTGCCCTCGAGTTTCGGCTCCGCAGGCAGCTCGAATGCTGCACAACGGACCGTGCGGTTTTCCTCGGTGAGGAGGTTTTTTTGGTTCGCTTGATGGAAGGCTGCAATTTCCTCCTCGGTCACCGTGATCTGCCCAGCGATGGCGTCATTTTTAAATTTCACATAGGTCGCGGTGACGGGTTGGAAAATGCGCGAAACGGATTCCAACTCCGAATCCCCTACGGCGGCTGGCGCCTCGACAATGTCCGAGATCAAATCCAGGCGGATCGAGTCGCGAATGATCTCCTCAAGCTGTCGCTCGGTGAATCCACGCGGCGTCAATTGCTCGCTCACGAAGGAAGTGTATTTCGTCGGGTCGAATTGCCCTTGAGTTTGAAAAACGGGGATCGATTTGATGCGGTCCGCGACTTGGTCGTCGGTGGGTTCGACGCCGAGTTCCTGCGACTGGTGCTGGAGAACGAGGAGATTCCAGACGAACTGCGTGATCGCCATGCCTTGATCTGGCGCGGTGCCGCCGAGCTTTTCGAGGAGGTCGAATTGCCCAAGGGCGCTGGTGAGGTGGTAGTTTTTAACCTGACGCTCGATCGCCGCAGGGTTCAGGGCCTTGCCGTAGATGCTTGGATCGCGGACGGATGCCAGTTCGTCGAGTTGCGTGGTGTTGTAGAGAAAAACAAACGCCACGATTGTAATGAAGGCGACCAGAAGCATGAGGACGCGCTGGTTTTTCCGGAAAATTTGAATCATAAAAAATCAGTTAAAAATGGAACCGTGTAGAACTATGGACTCCCACCGATGAAATCAAGCTTCCCCAGGCTGGGTAGAACACCTCCCGTCGTCCTTACGATCGCCGGTTCGGACAATTCCTGCGGCGCGGGCATCCAGGCCGATCTCAAAACGATTTCCGCCTTCGGTGCCTATGCACAGACGGCGGTGACTTGCGTGGTGGCCGAGGTGCCCGGTCGTGTTTCTGCGATCCAAGCCATTCGTCCGGAAGTCGTCGCCGAACAAATCCGAATGAGTTTCGAGGCGTTTCCCGTCGCCGCCGTGAAAACCGGGATGCTTTACTCGACCCCCATCATCCGCGCCGTGGCCGAGGTTTTAGGAAAAACCAAACGCCGCATTCCACTCGTGATCGATCCCGTGATGGTGGCCTCCAGCGGCGATCCGCTTCTGAAGCCGGCCGCGATCGCTGCCTACCGGCGTTTGCTTTTTCCGCTCGCAACCCTTGTCACCCCGAATCTCGACGAACTTCGCATCCTCTCTGGCATGCCCTGCCGCGACCTGACCGAGATCCAGCAAGCCGGTGCGGCACTGGTTGAGCGCTATGGCTGTGCCTTTCTACTGAAGGGCGGGCATCTCAAAACCTCGACCGCCACCGACATTCTCGCGACGCCGGGCGGGTTCGAAACTTTTCGCGCTCCGTTCCGCAAAAATGCCGAAACGCATGGCACCGGATGCACCCTCTCGGCCGCCATCGCCGCAGGCCTTGCAAATGGCCGGTCGCTTTCCCAAGCCGTTGCGGACGCGAAAACCTACATCACCCGCGCCATCGGGGAGGGGCACCGCTGGAAATCCACCGCCGCTCTGAACCACTTTCCGCGTTAGGATTTTAAAAGCGGCAGCACCTGCAAAAAAACCGGGCTGAAATCTCCAGGTGACGCTGCCGCCCAAGCGCGGATTTTTTCGAGCGAGAAAAAGGCCCCCGTTTCGACCTCTAACGCCGCAGGCTGGAACGGCCCCTCGTGCCGTCCGGTGTAAATCTCAATAAATTCCCAACCCGTTGCCTCCGAGCAGGTCAATCGTCCGATCGAGGTCAACTCCGGGGCCTCGATGCCCAATTCCTCGTGGAGTTCGCGCCGAGCGGCGGTGAGGTAATCCTCCCCCGCATCGACATGGCCGGCGGCGGAGGAGTCCCAGCAAGCGGGGTTGCGATCCTTCCAGATCGAGCGTTTTTGCAGGTAAAGCTCGCCGGAGGCGTTGAATAACAACATGTGCGCGGCTCGGTGACGCAGGTTATTCACATGGATGACATCGCGAAACTCGGAGCGCAGGACTTGGTCATTTTCGTCCACCACATCGAAGCGTTCGGCGCCGTGCTGGGCGGTTTTCGGCGAGGCTGTGAAGGCGAGGGACTCCCATTGCGCCGGTGCGAGTTGCTCGGCGCGGACGGTGGGTGGAACGCCCAGAGCACTGGCGATTTTTTCCCAGTCGTTTTTGAATTCCGGCAGCAGATTCCGCAGTTGTTTTCGGCGTTCGGAAAAACCCCGCCGCACGAGTGATTCAAAGACTCCGTCATCCAGCGGTCGCACCTTCTCGCGAGTCTTCCGCTGCATCGTGATCACGGCAGAGTCCACCTTCGGTCTTGGATGAAAAACCGAGGCCGGAAGTTTGCGTTCCAGACGGATGTCCCAACGCCGTCCCGTGCAAAGCGTCATCGCGCCGTAGTCGCTCGTGTCGGGTGCCGCGCCGAGGCGCTGGGCGAGTTCGAGCTGCAGCGTCAGAACGAGTCTGGAAGCGGGTGAGAGGGCGGATGCGTATTTGGCGATGAGCGGAGTCGAGATGTAATAGGGCAGGTTGCCGACGATCTTCACCGGGCCCGCTCCCCACAATTCACGAAGGTCAAAATCCAACGCGTCGGTGTGGAACACACGCGTTGTTCCACTCTCGAACTTCTCGCGAAGATGAGGCACGAGTCGCGAGTCTTTTTCGATCAGTGTGAGACGCGTGTCGGGGCGAACCAAAAACTCGGTGAGCGCGCCAAGCCCCGGCCCAATTTCCACGATGTGATCGCCGGGTTGGATGTCGAGGAGCGCGACGATTCCTCGGGCGAGATTTTGGTCGTGTAGAAAGTTCTGGCCGAGACTCCGGGTGGGTGCGGTTTGCAACTCCGTAAGCTTGCGGTGGATTTCACTCAGCGTCATACCGAATGGCGTAGCGTCTTTTTCGTCCATTCACAAAGCCGATGTGAAAAACCCAAGGGGAAGGCGCGATTTTTTCCCAACTTATTCACAACTTTCCTCCTTGAGGAACAAGAAGGCGGGTGGAAACTTCACCGCACCTTCCAGCGAAGCCTGACTGTCATGCCAAACGGACCCAATTCCTCTCACCCGGACTACCCGCCGTTCCGTTCGTTGGTGGTGCAATTTTTTCTGATCCTGGCAGCGCTGGCTGGGGTTTTTCTAGCTGGCTCGATCCGGCAGGGCTCGACCGGGATTTTTTTAGCGGTTGCCGGAGCGGCGATGGTTTTCCTGTCACCGAACCGCGTGGTGCCGTGGCGTTATTGGTTGCTATGCGGCGGGCTGATGCTCTCGGCCTCGCTGTCGCTGCTCCCGCAAGCGTGGTTCCACACGCCGTTGTGGAGGGTCGGGTTGCAGGAAAACCAAGGCCTGCCGCCGCTTTTGCAGGTCTCCCTCGCGCCGCGAGAGACGATTTATTGGATGATGCTTCTCGCCGGGGCTCTTCTCACGGGGTTGTTCTCGCTCGGGCATCCGGTGCGTTCCGGGGTGAAAATTTTCATCGCCCTTCTTGGCGCGCTCGGTTGTGCGGCCTATGCCCTCTTAGCGCTCCACGCCAAAAAAACCGGCTGGGACTATCCCTTCGCCCCGAAAAATATTTTTGCCCCTCCGGACTTCGGATTTTTTCCGAATCGCAACCACACGGCGGCGTTTCTCGTGACTGGTGCGGTGCTGTCTCTCGGAATCGTTCGCACGGCTTGGATGGAAAAACGCTCCATCGCCTTTGTGCTGGGAGCGGCGGTGATGGGGGTTTGTTCCTACGCCTTGCTCTTCGAGTCCACCTCGCGAGGCGGCGTGGTTTTTTTGCTGGCGGGCTTGCTGGTCTGGTTGGCGATGCTGGGAAGAGGCCATCGCTCCTCGGCGCTGGTCGTCTCCGTGCTCGCTGTCGGGTTTTTGGTAGCCGGGATTTTCTTTTCCACGGAAAGCCAGGCCCGAGATCGTGTGCTGGAATTTTTCGGAGTGTCCTCGATGGTTTCCGAGTCAGCAGAGCCAAAGTCCGGTGCGGCCTTCTCGGATTTTCGATCCAAGATTTTCCGCGACTCCGTAAAAATTGTGCGGGACTACCCGATCACGGGAACGGGGCTGGGGACTTATTCGTATGTCGTCCCTTTTTATGTCGATGCCAGCATCGATGAAGCGATTCCGATTCACCCCGAGAGCGACTGGTTGATGGTCGCCTGCGAGTCAGGACTGCTCTTTCTGCTCTGCGCCTTTGGGCTTCTCGTGGTGTTGATTCGGGACATGCTGCCCTTCCGTCGCAGCGCGACCTGGCCGTTGCGGTGGGGAATCATTTCGGCAGTCTTGGCGGCGATCCTCCACGCTATTGTCGATGTGCCGATCCATCGCGTGGAACTCGGTTGGTGGATTCTTGTCCTCGCTGGGTTGGCTTTCGGAAATCCCGCCCCCACCGGCACGGAGCGCAACAAATCCTGGTGGACCCAGCGCCTGATTTTTGGTGCGGGTGGTGCTGGGTGTCTGGCACTCGGGCTTTTGTTGATTCGCTCGCAGTGGTTCGGCGAGGTGCCATTTCCTCCCTACCGCGCCGCGATCGCCGTGAATCAAATGCGACAACTGGTCGAGAATGGTCTGGTCGTGGAAGCGACAAATCTCGCCCGCTCCGAGATTCCGCTTTCGCCCATGTCCACCGGGCTCTACCGCGAACTCGGCTACCGGGAGATCAAAAACGGTGGCGATCCCATCGTGGCGGAAGCCGTCTTCGCCGCCGAGCGTGCCCTGAATCCCGTCAGTTCGAAATTGGCTTTCGACCAAGGCCTGCTTTGGCTCGGCGATGATCCGAAGCGAACAGCGAGGCTTTGGGTGGAGTCTATGAAACGGCACCTCCGCATCCAAAAAGGCGGTGCCTACTCCTACCCCGAGGAACTCTTCGGTCGAATGCTCAGCCAGGCACGCAACCACCCCGAAATGCTCCCCATCCTCGAGGAGTGTTCCCGCATGACTCCGAGTTTGTGGATGGTTTGGATTAGCAGCACCTCGCCCGAAAAAATCGAGCAGGCTGCTTCGAACAAAGATTTCCTCGCCACCCTCGACGCCCCCGCGCGTCAGAAATTCCTGCAGGCTTGGTGGAATCGTGGCAACAAGGACGCATTGAAAAAATTCCTCGCCGAAAACCCCGACTGGGAAGATGCGGCGTGGGGATTGCGCGTCCGCCAAATGCTCGCCAAAAAGGAATACCAACGCGCCGTCGAGGCTGCTCAAAAACGCTACAAAATCGATCTCAGCCTGCCGAAATTAACGCCTGAGCAGCTCGCCCAAAAGACCCCTCCGCCCGGCCTCGCCGAATCCGTGGCCTATTACACGGCGCAGGGTAACCATGTCAGCGCTCGCCGCCTCATCGCTGAATCTCTTCAGGCGAAAGACGCGGAGGGCTTCCGATTGCAGTGTGCTCTGGCCATTCAAGTCGGTGACTGGCCGACGGCTTGGAAAGCCATGGAGGGCCTTCTCTCCCGAACCAACCGCAGCAACCTGCCTTAAACCAAATATTCTCCTCCGTGCTCTCTGCTCTGTGGTTAATCCCGCAGAATTCGTTTTTAGCCGATCGGCGTCTCAGGTTCGTCCTGAGGTTCGGCTTCGATTTCCTTGCGAATCGCCTTCGAGATGAAGGGGCGAACGAATCCATAAATCAAAAATCCGACGAAGAGAACGGCGGGCATCCAGTAGTAGTTCATCGCGGTGAAAGCCAGTAACAGGATGAGCCCGAGAAAGGCCGGCAAGGACCGCTGGGTGCGCCAGTTCAGGCTTTTGAAGCTCGGGTATTTCACGCGGCTGAACATCATGAAGGAGAGGAAAATCAACAGCACCGGTAGCGCGTATTTCCACGATCCGATGCTCCGTTCGTCCTCGCGCAGCCAGAGCATGAACAGCGTGAGCGAGGCGATCAGACCCGCGGCGGCGGGGATTGGGAACCCCTGAAAATCCTTCTCTGGCTTGTCGGAGGTGGCTGCGGCGATGCAGTTGAAGCGAGCCAGGCGCAGCCCACCACAAAGCAAAAAGAAGAACGCGATCAACCAACCGGACCGCTGAAAATCCCGGAGCACAATCTGGTAAACCAGCAATGCCGGCGCGATGCCGAAAGACACGATATCCGCCAGCGAGTCGAACTCCCGTCCG
>JBDKIG010000041.1:0-15376 GCA_039797215.1 Verrucomicrobiota bacterium
CAGCCTTACATCCCGTGGGGCTTCGCAGGATGTGGCGGAGGATGTGGTTTCTGAAATTTTCGCCGAGTGCGTCGCCGAGGCGCCACGCAATCTGCTGGCGCGCTTCAAAGGTGAAGGGCCACTGGATGGATGGATTATTCGTGTGGCTATTAACCGGCTCATTTCGCGACAACGCCGCGAGCGACGGATGGAGCCTGCGGAGATTGGGGAGATCGAATCCCTGCCTTGCGAGAATTCCCAAGAGATGGAAGAGGAGATGGAAGCCATCGTTTCCAGAGCGCTCCGCGAAGCCATTAAGTCCTTGCCTGCGGAAGCGAGGCTCCTGTTGTGGTTGAGGCATGGTTACGAAATTCCGCAGAAGCGGCTTTGCTCCTGCTGGCGCAGCACTCCGAGCAAGCTCTCACGGGCTTTATCCTCGGCCCGTAGAATCGTCCGGGATCAGACCCTGCGATCCATCCAAAAAGAGGATCCGGGTTTGCATTTGCTGTGGCAGGACATCTCCGATGTGTGCTCGAACTCCCTTCTGTTCTCGGAAAACCGCGATGTCGCCTGATTCCTCAAGTGATTGTGACCCGGACGCTGGGAGTGCCTTGAAAGGCATTTTTGGCTTTCTCGAAAAAAGTTTCCCTGATGTCGCGAGAGAAGGCGCTGTTTCAGCCGAGTTGCGTCAACAGATGGAGAAATTCGCCGATGGCAAAATTCCCGCTGAGGAAATCGAAACGCTGTGCACCCAAATCCTCCGCTCGCCGGAGTCGATTCGCGCCTTCGCCCAAATCCTCGGCGGTTCTTAGGCGGGCCGGGCCAATTCCTCCCTCAGCCAGGCAAGAGCGTCGTCGCGCGTTTTCAACCCGCCCTCGAGTTGGAGGGCCTGTGCGGAGTCGAGGAGTTTTTTAAAAGGAGGGCCGGGCTTGAGGCCCGCCGCGATGAGGTCGCGTCCGGTGATCAGTGGCGGCGGGATGAGCGGTTCATTCGAAAACTCTTCCCGTTTCCGGAGGAGAAAATCGTAGTTGTCGAGCAGGCCATGCGAGCCTTGGCAATCCACGCGGTGGAGTTCGAGTTCGTCATCGATCGTTGGCCGGGCGAGGAAGCGCTTGAGCGTGGCGACGCGCATGTTTTGAACATCCTTGAAGGCCATGTGGTTTTTCACCCCCACGACCGTGGCTTCCGTCTCGGCGTTCGAAAACCTCAGCCGGGCGAAGATTTTTTCCGTCATCGAGGCGCTGATCGATTCGTGGCCGTTGAACCGAATGCGGCCGGTCTCGTCGATGTGGAATGTCGGCGGCTTGCCGATATCGTGTAATAAAACCGAGAAGACAAGCGGTGTGGAAACCCGCTCGGGAAGGAGCGACAGCATGAGGCGCGTGTGGACAAAGACATCGCCCTCGGGGTGGAAGTCGGGCGGTTGCTCGCAGCCTTTCAGCGCCTCGACCTCGGGGAGCAGAATGGTAAGCAGGCCGGATTGATCGAGCAGATCGAATCCTCGCACGCGCGAGGGGTGGGTGAAAATTTTCACGAGCTCGTCGCGGATGCGCTCGGCGCTCACGGCAGTGATCTCCGGGGCACGTTCGACCAAGGCCCGCCAGGTTTCGGCTTCGATCTCGAATCCCAATGAGGCGGCGAATCGCACACAGCGGATGAGTCGCAACTTGTCCTCAGCGAAGCGCGCATGGGGATCGCCGATGCTACGGAGGATGCGGGCGCGGAGGTCCGCCTCGCCACCGACGAAGTCGAGGCGTTGGTGGGTGAGGGGATCGAAGAACAGGCCGTTGACCGTGAAATCCCGTCGCCGCGCATCGCCCTCGGCGTTCGTGAACGCCACAGACTCGGGGTGACGGCCATCGCGATACGCGCCGTCGGAGCGGAATGTGGCGACTTGAAATTCTCCCCCGTCTTCCAGCACGACGATCACGCCGAATTGTGCCCCAACCGCCACCGTGCGCGGAAAGAGTTTCTGGATTTCCTCGGGTCGCGCGCTCGTGGCGATGTCGATGTCGTGTGCTTCCTTGCCGAGGAGTCGGTCGCGCACGCAGCCGCCCGCGAAAAGCGCCTCGTGGCCCGCCGCGCGCAGGCGCTCCACCAACCGCGTGGCGGTGGCCTCCATCGACGAATTATTTAAAGGCTGCCCAGACGCGGTGGGCATCGTCGTGGTCCTCCAGGGCCTGCAAAAACTCGCCCGTCTCCGCGCGTTGTTCGTCGGTGAGGTCAGGTAATTGCTTCGGCACAAAACCGAGTTCGCTCGTGACTACCGTCCACCCATTTTGCGAAAGCCATTTCGAGACGGCGGCCGTGGCCGTGCGCTCGGTGAGGAATTTCACGCCCAGCGTGCCGGTGGGGATGTCATCGTTCTCACCCTCGGCGAGGATGGAAAAATCATTCGCGCCCGCTTCGATCGCAGCGGTTTCCGCATCGGTGGACTTGTCGGGGTGGTGTGCTTCGACGAGGCCCACATGGTCAAAGAGGAATTTGTTGCTCCCTGCTATGCCGAGTTGGCCTTTCTTGAAAAGCACGCGCATCTCGGGTGCGGTGCGGTTCACATTGTCAGTAAGAACCTCGACGATCACGGGAACCTTGTGCGGCGCGTAGCCCTCGAAAACCAAATGCTCGAGCGTGAGTTTTTCGTCACCGATGCCCGCGCCTTTTTTGATCGCGCGTTCGATCACATCCCTCGTCACCGAGGCTTTTCTGGCCTTTTCAACCGCTGCGAAAAGGCGGGCATTCCCTTCGAGGTCGGGGCCGCCGGTCTTGGCAGCGACCATGATTTCTTTCACCAGCTTGCCGACGGCCTGGCCTTTTTTGAGGTTCGCGACCTCGCGCTTGGCATGGAGCCATTGTCTTCCCATAGGGCGTCAAACTACGCGCTTCCCGCAAAGCCCTGCAATGCCGATTTGGGGATCAATCCGCAAAACCCCCGCCGCCGGCGCGGACAATCCAGCTGTAAGGAAGGGCGCCGTGCGAGAGCATCCAGTCGTTGAATTTCTTCAAACTCCAGCCGCGCCCTTCGACGAGGCGGGCGTGGAGTTTTTCCACCTCCAATCGGCCGAGGAGATAGCTCATTGGAACAGCGGGGCTGGAGGTATACCAATTCACATCGGCCTTCGCGCGAGCGGCGGTGAACCCCACGCCTCGGCTGAGCATCGAGGCCGCGCCGGACGGCGTGAGTGTTCCCTCCTGGAGCCCGCAATCGATCACGATGCGGTGCGCGCGCCAGAGGGCGTCGTGGAGTTGGGTGAGTTCGGCGCACGGACCCTCCACGAGGCGTTGTTCGACCGCCATTTTCTCGCACCACATCGTCCAGCCCTCGTAAAAAATCGCGTGGGCGAAGAGGCGACGCCAACGGCTCGGGTGGTTGTATTGAACCACGAATTGGAGGTGGTGGCCGGGGTAGCCCTCGTGGACGCAGGTCAGTTCGAGGCCGTGGTGCTGACGGATCTCGGCGGCGCGGCGCGCGGGGGTTTTCTGGTCGAGACTCAAATCGTTCACCCAAAAAATCCCTGTCCGGTCTTTGGAAAACGGCTCCGGCGCGCTGTAGGCGGCGGTGGGAAATTGGTGCTTCAAAAACGGAGGCACGGGCAGGACCTTCAACGCATCGCCTTTGGGTAATGTCACAAGGTCGGCCTTCCGGAGATCGGCGTGGAGGCGGCTTGTTGCCTCGAGATAAACCTCGATCAACGGCTTGACGGGATTCCAGGCGGCGGCGGCGAGGTCGATCTGTTCTCGGGCTGTCAGGCGGCCGTGGCGTTTCGCCGCCTCGCGCAGGAGAAACTCGTGCCGTGCGATTTGGTATTCGCCCACGGCCCGCGCTTCGGAAAGTGAGAGGTCGAGCCCAAGGCGCTCACGAATGAGAAACTCAAACCGCTCTCGGCCGATGGCGAAGCTGCCTGCCGGCGCGGTTTTTTTGCGCGAAATGGAAGTAGCGAAATCCGCGAAGGCGCGGGCGGCGGTTTTCAGGATAGAGGAAAGCCGGCGGGGGTTTGTGGAAAAGCTTGCGAGTTCGGTTTCGAGACCGCCGAGGAATTCTACCGCGCCTTTGCAGGATTGTTCGGCGAGTTTGACCCAAAGCGGATCGGGTCGTTCCACGCAGCTCGCTCCGGCGCGGAGGAAGTCCGGCAGGCGGGCAAGGCGGGATTCCACAGCAGGGAGGATTTGGGCGGGTTTTTCCCCGGCGCGGACGAGAAGCTCGAAAATGGAATCGATGGCCGCGCCGGTGTGGGCTTGCGGGTTGGAGCGCCAGCGGTGCAGGTCGCGCTCGAAGAGGAGTTCCATCCGCAAATGGGCGAGCATTCCGCGCCGGTCGAGCCAGGCGTCGCCCGTGAAAAGCGCTTCGGGTGTTGCCTCGATCCGCGCGAGGGTTTGTTCGAGCAAAGCGATGTGGCGGGCGTGCACAGCGGGAGTGTTGGCGCCGAGCAGCGGGTCGTATTTTCGGAAGCCCAGCTTGCTCGCATATTCGGGAAACAGCTCGCAGGACTCTTCCAACCAATGGCTCGCTGCGGATTCGAATTCCGCATGGGCCTTCCGTTCCTCAATTCCGGGTTTGATTTTTGCCATGGGAAAAACCTAAGCGCATCCGTGCGGGCTTGGCCATGCCGATGCGGATGCTAACCTCGTCGTATGGAATTTCTCCGCTCCGCGCTCGCCCGCATCCTGCGGTGCGGCCCGCTGCTTTGGGCTCTTTTCGTCATCTGGCTGGGGATTCTCTTTTTCTTCTCCAGTTCGGAATCGCCGAAGGACATGCCGACGCTTCTGCCGCATCAGGACAAGGTGATCCACTTTGTTTTCTACGCCGGAGGTGCCTGTGCTCTCGCGGGGGCGTTGACGAGATCGTTCAGCCTACGCGGTGCATGGTTGCTGGTTCCAACAGTCATCGTCCTGGCGCTCGCCGGTGCCCTCGATGAATACAACCAACAATTCGTCCCTGGACGGATGGGTATGGACCCCCTCGACTGGGTGGCGGATATCACCGGAGCAGCCTTCGGAGTGCTGGTGCTGGCTCGCATTCGCCGTGTGGTTGAACCGAATGGGATTTGAATTGGCGGCCTCCGCGCGGCTCCGCATAATCCTCAAAAATGAGTGCATCATCCGAACCACTTCCCCACTCGCCCCTCATTGATCCGCTGCCTCCGGAAGCCCGGATGCGCTTCACAATGCATGGGGATTTTCAGTGCTGCGAGCCAGGCGAGACTTTGATCGAGCAGGGCAAGCAACATGGCAGTCTTTTCTACATCATGGACGGCGAACTCGAGGCCCGGCGGACCGATGACGCGAACACAATCGTTCTTGGAAAAATCCATTCCGGCGAGTGGATGGGGGAGGTAGATTTGATCGATCAAGCCAGTCCCGTTTGCACGGTCGTGGCGACGAAACGCACTCAATACTGGGTGATGAGCCGAGGGGCGTTTGAGGCATTCATTCGCGAATTTCCGGGGGATGGAGTGACGCTCCTTCACTCGATCTCCGAGGTTCTTTGCCGCCGCATCCGAGATGTCACCCGTAAACTCGCATGGCGCAGTCTGATTTCCTGAGCCAACTCGATAAATCCGGAGTCCGCGAGCGGATCGACCGCCTCCGCGCCGAGATTGAGCGTCACAGCGAGCTTTATTATCAGCACGCCACGCCGAAAATTTCCGACCAGGAGTTCGACGCCCTGCTGCGCGAACTCCAAGACCTCGAGAATCAACACCCCGAGTTCGCTACTGAGGATTCCCCGACCCGGCGCGTGGGCGGCAAGCCGCTCGAGGAATTTGCCCCGGCCAAGCACCTCGTGCCAATGCAGAGCCTCGACAATACCTACTCGCCCGAGGAACTGCGCGAGTTTGTCGTCCGCATCCGCAAGCTCGCCGAGGAGCGCACTATTCATTTTACGATCGAGCCGAAGGTGGACGGCGTGGCGATTTCGCTGCTCTACGAAAACGGCCGGCTCGTCCGTGCAGCCACGCGCGGGGATGGAGTGACCGGGGACGATGTGACCCAGAATATCCTGACGATTTCCAATATCCCGCACCGCCTCCGGGGAGTCGCTCCGGCGAGGGTGGAAATCCGAGGAGAGGTCTACCTCCCGAAATCCGTCTTCGCCTCGCTCAATGCCGCCCGTGACGAGGAGGGTTTGCCTGCTTTTGCGAATCCCCGAAATGCTGCCGCCGGGTCGGTCAAGCAACTGGATCCTGCGATTACCGCCGCCCGCAAGCTCGCTGCTGTTTTTTATGGCACTGGAATCTGGGAGGGCGAGCAACCTGCCACGAGCCGCGAGATGTTCGCCTGCCTCGAAAAATGGGGTCTGCCGGTCTCGGAAAAAATCCTGGAGGCCCATGACGAGGAATCCGTCATCGCGGCGGTCGAGGAATTGGGGCGCGTCCGCCACAGCTTTGCCTACGAAACCGATGGCGCTGTGGTGAAGCTCGATAGCATGGCGTTGCGTCGGGAGTTTGGTTCCACGGCAAAAGCTCCCCGCTGGGCGATCGCCTACAAATACGAGCCCGAGCGGGCCGAAACGAGGCTCCTCGATATCACGGTGCAGGTCGGCCGCACGGGAACGCTCACGCCGGTTGCCGAGTTGGAGCCGGTTTTTGTTTCCGGGAGCACCGTCGCGCGTGCCACGCTTCACAACGAGGAGGAAATCCAGCGCAAGGACATCCGGATTGGTGACACGGTTCTGGTGGAAAAAGCCGGCGAGGTTATTCCAGCGATTGTGGAGGTGAAGAAAGACCGCCGCGACGGGAGTGAACGGATTTTTCAGATGCCATCCCAATGCCCTGCCTGTCACGGAACGGTTCATAAGGAAGGCGTCGCTTGGAAATGCTCGAACCCATCTTGCGGCGCGCAAATCCGTCGGCGGATTGAGTATTTTGCCTCGAAGCAGGCGATGGACATCGAGGGGCTCGGCGAGGCTTTGGTGAATCAACTCGTGGAAGCCGGGCTTTTAAAGAACCTCGCTGACATCTATGCGCTTCAGAAGGATGGTTTGATGGATCTCGAGCGCATGGGCGAGAAAAGCGCGGCGAATCTTCTCTCGGCGATCGAGGAAAGTCGGCGGTGCCCACTTTGGCGGTTGCTCAACGGACTGGGCATTCCCCACGTCGGGGTGACCTCCGCGCGCGATCTTGCGGCACATTTCGGAACGCTCGACGCCCTTCGTTCGGCCTCGGTCGAAACCCTCCTATCCATCCACAGCATCGGCGATGTCATGGCCGAGGCGATCCATGGGTGGTTTTTGAATCCGGTGAATCTCGAGTTGATCGAATCCCTGCGCGCTGCCGGGCTGAATTTCGGCGAGTCGGATGTTCAAGCCGCCCCTTCGGACAACCGCCTTGTGGGCTCGATTTGGGTTCTTACCGGCACGCTTTCGATTTCACGCGAGGAGGCCAGCGAAATGATTCGCCGGCTCGGCGGAAAAGTCACCGGAAGCGTGAGCAAAAAAACCACGCACCTTCTCGCGGGCGAGGAGGCGGGGAGTAAACTCGAGAAGGCCCGAGAGCTGGGTATCCCGGTGTTGAACGAGACAGAATTCCGCGTGCTTTGCGCTTAGGAATCCATGGTCAGCGCAGAAAGGACTTTGAGGCCCTTTTTGACATCGCACACGCGGAGGATCAGGAGGCCGCGGCGGGCGGCGGGCATCGAGGCGAGGTAGGCATACTCGATGTTGATTTTCGCAATGGCGAGTGCCGTGGCGATCCGTGAGAGACTGCCGGGCCGGTTGTCATTTTCCACCATCAAGACCTCGCTTTCCAGGACCAGGGTTCCATGAGCCTCCAACAAGGCGATCGCGCGGCGTGTATCACTCACCACCATGCGAACCACGGCGTGGTCCACCGTATCGGAAACGGTGAGGCCGTAGATGTTGATTTTGTCATCGGCGAGCGCGTCGCAGACCTCGACGAGTGTGCCTGGGCGGTTGGCGATGAATATGGCGAGTTGCTCAACGATGCGGACGGCTTTCATGCCGCAGATAGTGGTGTCGGCCCGAGCGGTGCGTCGATGTTAAAAGGCTGGGCTTGCCAGCGCCATGGCGTGGCCCGATGGATGGGGTATGGGAAAACACACTAAGCGGCGAGCCTCCATCTCCCCGCACCCGAAGGCCGCAGGTTCCAAGCCCCTTCCGAAAAAAGCCTCTCCACCGGCTAAGCGAGAACATCCGTCGGAATCACGGCCTAAAAAAATCCACGCCCGTCGCGGTAAATCCGGCGGGAAATTCGAGCTGTCCGAGAAACTGAAAATCTCCGTGATGCGCGCCATCGCGAGGCGGCCCTTGGATGCGAATGCGCTCGCCGCCGAATTGAATCTGCCGCCGGCGTGGAAGGAACGGCTTTATGCGCTTTTGAAAGATTTGGAGCTCTCGGGAGAAATTGCCCGCATTCGGAAAGACCGATTCATCATTCCCAAGGAGGCGGATCTTTTTACGGGAGTGGTCCAATTTCACCTGAACGGGGGCGCCCATGTTCTGAATGAAACCGCAGGCGCCGCCGATTTGTATATCCGGCCTGAGAACACGCTCACCGCGATGCACGGCGACCGGGTGGTGGCGCGGATCATTCCTGCGCAGGAGTCCCGATGGTCGCGCACCGATACTCCCGCTCGTAAGGAGGGCCGGATCATTCGGATTCTCGTGCGGGCGAACAACACCTTGGTTGGAACGCTCCAGAAATCGTCCAATTTTTTCTATGTCGTGGCGGACGATCCCCGGTTCGGAAGCAATCTCTATGTCCTGCCTCCCAAGCCGCCGCTGGATGCCAAGGTCGGCGACAAGGTCGTGGCGAAAATCGATGCTTGGGAAAGCCGTCATGTGAATCCCGAGGGCCATTTGATCGAGGTCCTCGGTCCAGCCGGGAAGCCGGGGGTGGACATGCTCTCGATCATTCGGAAACACCACCTGCCGGTGGAATTTCCAGCCGAAGTGCGCCGCGAAGCCGAGCGCGTGGCACCGGAGGTCGACTCCTACGAAGCCGCCCGCCGCGAGGATTTGCGGGAGCATTTTATTTTCACCATCGATCCCGACGACGCGAAGGATTTTGACGATGCGATCAATGTCGAGACGACGCCAACTGGATGGCGGGTGGGTATCCACATCGCGGATGTCTCGCACTATGTGAAGCCGAAGACCGCGTTGGACCGGGAGGCGCAATCTCGTGGCAACAGCGTGTATCTCGCCGACCGAGTGATTCCAATGCTGCCCGAGGCCTTGAGTAATGGCATTTGCAGCCTGAAGCCACGAGTTGAGCGCCTCGCCTTTTCGGTCTTCGCTGAAATCACCAAGGCCGGGAAAATCCAATCCGCGCGCTTCGCGAAAACCGTCATTCGCAGCGCGGAGAGGCTCACCTACAAGGAAGCCTTCGCGCTTTTGGAAGGGCCACGCGGCACGAGTGCTCTCACTCAGACACTCCACACGGCCTGGGATCTCGCCTCGCTTCTCCGCCGCAAGCGCTTTGACGCCGGGTCGCTCGATCTCGAGTTTCCCGAGGTGAAGGTGCGGCTCGACGAACTCGGCAAGCCAATCCGGCTGGAGAAGGTGGAGAACGACATTTCGCACCAACTCATCGAGGAGTTCATGCTCCTCGCCAACGAACTCGTCGCCCGCGAACTCAAACACCAAAAGCAGCCGACCGTTTACCGAATCCACGAAAATCCGGATCCCGAAAAGTTGCTCGAGTTCCGCGAATTCGCGGCCTCTCAGGGCATCCATGCCGGAGATCTCACCCAGCGTTCGGAAATCCAAAAACTGCTCCTCGCTGTGAAGGGCAAGCCCTTCGGCCCTGCCGTCAAAATCGCCCTGCTCAAGAGCCTCAAGCGCGCGCGGTATTTCACCGAGCCACTGGGCCACTATGGACTCTCGAAAAGCGACTACACCCACTTCACCAGCCCGATCCGCCGTTACAGTGATCTCATCGTTCATCGAGCCCTCGAGAGGCGGCTGGGTCTCTCTAAAATGGGCCCGGATTCCAGCTCGCTCGGCGCGCTTGCGGAGCACATTTCGACCACCGAGCGCACGGCGGCCGACGCAGAAAAGGAATCCGTGCGACTCAAGAAACTGGAATTTTTCCAAATGCAAGCCACCTCGGAGAAGCGTCAGGCGTTCCGCGCGGTGATCATGGACGCCCGGAATTTCGGGCTCTTCGTGGAGCTCCCGGAGTTTTTGCTCACCGGTCTCATTCATATTTCCACGCTGGAGGGGGATTTTTTCGTCCACGACGCACCGCGGTGCCGCATCGTTGGGCGTCGCACAAAGAAGGTTTATCAGGTCGGCGACATCATCGAGGTGGCTGTCGATCGCGTGGACATGCTGAAACAGCAGGTGGATTTCAAACTCGCAAAGGACAGGGCGTAACGCGCCTGATTTTTTTTCGGAGTTCCAAAAATAACGCCCTTGCATTTCGCACAAGCCTGAGGAAATCATTTGCTTCCCGATATGGCTTCCGACCAGTCCCCCGTATGGCTATTGAAAAAACATGGCTCTGGAAATGTCCATGGTCCTGTTCCTTTTGAGAAACTCCTCGAGTGGGCCGACGCTGCTCAGATCAATGCGCAAGATTCGATCTCGAATGACGGCAAGACTTGGACCAAGGCGCCGATGATCGATGACCTCCACATGGACTGGCTGATCGAGGTGAAAGGGAACCCGCTTTACGGCCCCACGAGTGCCGGGGCGATTTTGGAGTTTCTAAATCTTGGCGAGATCGATGCCTCCACGCCGATCGTGAATTGCTGCACCGGGGAGACCATGAGCGTCGCGGAGTCTCCATTTTATCTGCAAGCCGATACGAGCCGCTTGATCAGCCGAGTGGCGGAACTCGAAAACGAGCTGCGCATCGCGTCGGAAACCATCACGAATCTCGAAGGCCGCATCGCGGCGCTCGAGGGGGCGAACTCCTGACTGGGGTCCATTGCCACTTGCGCACAGCAGGTGCTTGCATGTTAATGGCACGCCATGATTGATAAAAATTACGCCCAGCCGGATGCCTTGGTCACGACGCAGTGGGTCTCCGAGCATTTGTCGGACTCCGGCGTCCGCCTCGTGGAGAGCAACGAGGACTACCTTCTCTACGACACCGGCCACATCCAGGGAGCGGTGCATATCGATTGGCGCGCGGACCTGCAGGACCAGACGATCCGCGATTATGTTTCCCCAAAACAATTCGCCGAACTTTGCGAGCGGCATGGGATCTCGAATGACACGACGGTGGTTTTCTATGGCGATAAATCGAACTGGTGGGCTTGCTATGCGCTCTGGACCTTCCGGCTTTTCGGCCACGAAAAAGTGAAAATCATGGATGGCGGTCGCGACAAATGGGTCGGGGAAAATCGCCACCTCACTCGCGCCGTGCCGCATTTTGTGAGGGGTCGATACACTCCCGCAGCCGAACGCCGCGACTCCGAGATTCGTGCTTTCTACGATCAAACCCTCGCCCACAGCCGGGCTGGGCAAGCCCTCATCGATGTGCGCTCCCCCGGCGAATTCCGAGGCGAAATCACCCACATGCCGGAGTATCCCCAGGAGGGAGTTCTTCGCGGTGGCCATATCCCCGGTGCAGCAAGCGTTCCC
This sequence comes from Verrucomicrobiota bacterium, assembly GCA_039797215.1. GTDB lineage: Bacteria > Verrucomicrobiota > Verrucomicrobiia > Chthoniobacterales > Terrimicrobiaceae > UBA967. Next base: position 11,528 of record JBDKIG010000041.1, read on the forward strand.
TGGAAAATGGCGGTCAACGAGGACGGCACCTTCAAGTCCACCGCAGAACTCCGTGCGATTTATGAAGAAGAGGCGGGGCTCATGCGCGGTCAGGATGTCATCGCCTATTGCCGCATCGGCGAACGCTCGAGCCACACTTGGTTCGTCCTTACCTACCTCCTTGGATACCAAAATGTCCGCAACTACGACGGTTCGTGGACTGAATGGGGCAACCGCGTGGGCGCGCCGATCGAGCGAGGTTAAGCCATGGAATACCCCGAAAAGCTCGCCCAAATCGTCTCACTCTTCGAATCACTGCCGGCTCCCGAAAAGCGTGAATCCCTGATTTCTTACGCCTCGGCAGCGGGAAAAAACGCTCCGCGCGAGGGCGAGTCCTTCGATCTGGAAGATGTGCGCAAGGATGAGGAATGCACGGACACCGTTGGAGTTTTCCTGAAAATCTCGAGCACCCGCGCCTGCGAATTCCGCGTCACGCTTGGCCCCCAGGTGCAGACACTCACCAAGGCGATGACCTCGATCCTTTGCAAGGGTCTCGCGGGTTGCACCCCGGAGCAGGTCTTGGAGATTCCGGCCGACTTCGTCCCGAAAATCGTGGGTGCCGACCTCGTGCGCCAGCGCAGCCAGACTGTTTACTACATCCTCACCCGGATGAAGGGAATCACCAGGGTTTGGCTGAACCGCCAGCGTGCGGCTCTTCATTAAGTCGCTGCCGCGCGGAAAGGTTTGAAAATCCGGAGCGCTGCGAGCAACCTCCACGCCCTATGAGCAAGGCAATCCTATTGGTTAATTTGGGCTCCCCGGATTCGCCCTCCGTTCCGGATGTCCGTCGCTACCTCAACGAATTTCTGATGGATGGCCGGGTGATCGATGTGCCGTGGATCCTCCGCCGCCTGATTGTGGGAATTGTTTTGATCAGTCGACCGAAAGAATCGGGTCATGCCTACTCGACGATTTGGACTCCCGAAGGCTCGCCGCTCATTGTCGCCAGTCGCCAGTCCCGGGAACTTCTCCAAAAGCGCGTCGATGTGCCGGTCGAACTCGCCATGCGCTACCAAAACCCCTCGATCGAATCGGCAATCGAAAACCTCAAAGCCAAAGGCGCGACCGAGGTTTTGCTGATCCCGCTTTTCCCGCATTACGCGATGTCGAGCTACGAAACTGCCGTCGTGCGTGTGAAGGAACTCGCCGAAAAAATCGACCCGGCCATGAAAATCGTGGTCCAACCTCCCTACTACGAGCGCGCGGATTACATTACCGCCCTCGCGGCGAGCATGGGCGAGCACCTCGCGGGGGGATTCGATCACCTGCTTTTCAGTTTTCACGGCATCCCCGAGCGTCACATCAAAAAGTCCGACCCCACCCGTTCGCACTGCCTCAAAGTTCCCGATTGTTGTCACACCCCCTGCGCGGCAGCCCACGAGGTTTGCTACAAGCACCAGTGCATCGTCACCGCGGAAAAGTGCGCAAAAGCCGCCGGCGTTCCCGACGGAAAATGGTCTGTTTCTTTCCAGTCACGCCTCGGTCGCGACCCGTGGCTGAAGCCCTACACGGACTTTGAATTCGAGCGTCTCGCGAAGGAGGGGGTGCAACGCATCCTTGTGATGTGCCCGGCGTTTGTTTCCGATTGCCTCGAGACCCTCGAAGAAATCCGAATCCGCGGCAAAGAGACTTTCGTGGAAGCCGGCGGGAAGGAATTGGAGCAGATCCCCTGCCTCAATGATCACCCGCTCTGGATCGACACGCTCGAGGCGATGTCGCGCGAATTCCTGGCAAAAAACTGACGCCTTATGCGCGCGTCGGCGCGTCTTGAAAAAACAGACCGCCTTCTCGTAAGGAGTGGGCAACGAGGAGTCCTTGGAGGCGATCCGAGATGATGGCCTCGCAGCGCTCGATTTCTTCGCGGCGCTGGCGGAGTGAATCATCGGCGATACCTTGGAGGTCATCCACATTGTAGAGATACACGCTGTCGAGAAGGTTGATTGAGGGATCAATGTCACGGGGCACGGCGATGTCGATCAGTAGGAGCGCCCGGCCGTGGCGGCGCTTAAGGATTGGCTCCAGGCGCGCCCGGTCGAGGACATATCCCGGCGAGGAAGTGCTGCTGATCACGATGTCGAGGCGCTCCATTTCGAGCTCCCAGTTTTCAAAAGGAATCGCCCGACCTCCCAGCGTGGCAGCCAAAGCCTCGGAGCGTTCGCCGGTTCGGTTGGCGACCACCACACCGCGCGCGCCACGAGAGAGGAGGGCACGGGCGGTTTTTTCACTCGTGTCTCCGGCTCCAATGACGAGGACCTCCTGGTCGGCGAGGGAATTGAAAATATGTTCCGCGAGCCCGACTGCCGCCGAGGCGACGCTCACGCAGCCACGCTGGATTTTGGTTTCGGTGCGAATTTGTTTCGCCGCTTGGAAGGCCCGCTGGAAAGCCCGATTGAGACGGGCGCCGGTGTGTCCATTTTCCAAAGCGACTTGGTAGGCTTGCTTCAACTGCCCGAGGATTTCCGTCTCGCCCATCACCATCGAGTCGAGTCCCGCCGCCACGCGGAAAAGGTGTCGCAGGCTGTCCGGCTCGGTGAGCGTGTAGAACTCGGGACCGTGAGGAGCCTCGTGCTTGTGGAACTCGGAGAGAAATTCCCGCACGGTCGAGAATCCGCGCGAGGCATCGCTGTCCCCGGCTACGGCATAGATTTCCACCCGGTTGCAAGTGGAGAGGATCACGGCTTCCTCGATGTTTCCGCTCCGCCGGAGAATTTGAAGCGCCTCGGGAATCCGCGATTCGGCAAATGCGAAACGCTCGCGCAACTCGACCGGCGAGGAATGGTGGCTCAATCCCAGCGCGACGATCATGGGTTGTGCAGGGATGAAAGCAGGTTTGTGCCCCAGAAGGTCAGCAGGAGGAATGTGAAAACCCCGGCGACGGCATACGCGAAATGGCGACCGGCCAGATCAAACCGCCAACGGCAAAGAATCACGGCACAATAGGCGAACCACAGGAGGGCCGACCATTTTACCTTCACATCCGCAAAATAGGAGAGCCCTTCAGGTCTAGGGAGTCCGGCGCCCGCGAGGAGGCCCAGCGTGAGCATCACAAACCCCGCCACGACGAGTCCCGAGGAAACCCTCTCGAGACGCTGGATCGGCGGCATCACCGAAAGAACCGCCGAGAGTTTCTTGAGCTTCAAATTGTGGTCCTGCGTCAGAAACATGATGGCCGAGACCGCCGCCATCCCAAATGCTCCGTAAGCCAGAAGAATCATCGCCGCGTGGATGCTCACGAGCCAGCCGGAGAATTGCGGAGCCCCGGTCGGCACCGTATCCAAGGCAGGCATGAGTGCAAAAACCCCCATCGCAAAAAGGAGCGGCGAAGCGAACGCCGCAATGAACCGCAGTCGGCTGGAAATGCCCAGCGCCAGGCAGGCCACAACCAGGCCCCAGCAGACAAAAAGCATCGCCTCAAAAAGGTTGTTTACCGGGCAAGCGTTGATGGAAATGCCCCGCAAAAACATCGCCCAACTCTGCAGCAAAAAGGCAGCGACCAGTAAAAAATACCCGACTCGCGCATCACGCAAAAAACCCCGCCGCCAAAGAAACAACGAGTGGATCATCCCGCCGCCGTAGCAAACGACAGCCAACAAAAACACATGCCTTGCAGTAAACCAATCCACCCCCGAACGCTAGTCCCTCAACTCGGAGGCGATCAATACGCAAGTCGGGCAGTGATGTTTTGGTTCTTCGTCAATTTGAGTGGGAGAAGCGTAAAAGCATGGGAAAATGAAAACCGAAAAGCTATTTCACGAGTTGCTGGGATTGGGGATGAACTGGGAGGTTCAGGAATGCGAATTCGACCATCAT
>JBDKIG010000042.1:0-14974 GCA_039797215.1 Verrucomicrobiota bacterium
AAGCTCGCCCTGCCCGACCCGCCAGCCACCGAGAGCAATTGCATCGTGGTCGTCCAACTCCCGGCCCGCGGCGGAGAACTTCGCAACATCGGCTTGATCGTCGATGCCGTCGAAGAAGTCGCCAATGTGGCCACCGAGGATATCGAGCCCCCGCCGGATTTCGGTGGCGCTGTCGGAGTGGAATACCTTCTCGGCATGGCCAAGGTGAAAGGCGTCGTGAAAAGCCTCTTGGATATTGAGAAGGTCATTGCCGACGATGTGATCAGAATCCCTTCGGATCAGGCCGCCTGATTTGGGGCCCGTGCTGTTGAGCCTTTAAAAAAATCCGCATGAGCTTTGGAAAAACGCGCGTTTTGGTCGTGGATGACTCCGCGATTTTCCGGCGGTTCATCTCGAGCACTCTCGCGACCGATCCCGCGATCGAAGTGGTGGGCGCCGCCGCCGACCCCTACGAAGCCCGGGACATGATCCTGCAGCTCAAGCCGAATGTTCTGACCCTCGATATCGAGATGCCGAAAATGGATGGCATCACCTTCCTGAAAATCCTCTCCACCCAGCATCCCGTGCCGGCCGTGGTTTTCAGCTCCCTGAGCGCGCAGGGTTCCCAATACGCCCTCCAGGCCCTCGAGGCCGGCGCGGTGGATGTCCTCGCCAAACCCTCGGGGGGAACCTTCGGCGCCGACCTCGCGCGCGAACTCATCTCGAAAGTCAAAGCCGCCGCCGGCTCGACCCGCATCGCGCGCCCGGCACCGCCCTCGCCCCTCGGCGTCTACGCTTCCGCCATCAACAATTCCCGCCCCGGCCAGATCATTCTCATCGGCTCCTCCACCGGCGGCACCGAGGCGCTCAAGGACATCCTCCCCGTCCTACCGCCTAACCTCCCCCCCATCTGCATCGTTCAACACATCCCCGCCGGCTACAGCGCCGCCCTCGCCAAGCGGCTCAACGAACTTTCCAAACTCGAAGTCCGCGAGGCCGTGGATGGAGAATCGCTCGAGCGCGGCAAGGTCCTCATCGCGCCCGGCGACATGCACATGGTGCTCGTGAAGCGCGGCGCGGACGGCTACGGCGTCCGTCTCAAACAAGGCCCGAAGGTCAACCAATGCCGTCCCTCGGTGGATGTGCTCTTCGAGTCCGCCGCGCCACTTGTCGGCAACAAAGCCGTTGCGGGAATCCTGACCGGCATGGGTGAGGACGGTGCGCGAGGCCTGCTAGCTTTGCGAAACGCGGGTTCGAAAACTTTCGCGCAGGATGAAAAAACCTGCGTCGTCTACGGCATGCCCCGAAAGGCCTTCGAAGCCGGCGGCGCGCAAAAGCAAGTCGCCCTCGGCGACATCGCCACGCACATCGTGAAATGCGTGGCCGGCACCGCAGCGCAAGCGCGTTGAGGGAGGCACGGCACAGAGTGCCGTGGCTACAATTCGTTCGGCCGGGCCCTGCGGCGTTGTAGTCGCCCCACTCTGTCGAGGCGCGTCTGGAACCCCTCTTTACCCCAACCTCGTCTTCGCGTCGGCGGAGAGGTTTTCCCAGAGGCGCGCGAGGGAGGATTTGACCGAGGCGCGGGCTTCGGCGACCTCGGCGGGCGTGAAGGATTTTCCGGCTTCTGGGACTTTCGCTCCGAACATGTAGTATTTGATTTTCGGCTCGGTGCCGGAGGGGCGGATCGCCACGCGACGGCGGTCGGCGAGAGTGACCATCAACATGGCCTCGGCGGGAATGCGGTCGCCCTCTATATCGTGGATCGTGTCGGTGGCGAAGTTGAGCATTTCGACGACCTTCGCGCCGTCGATTTCGGTCGGGGGATTGGCCGCGTAGGAGTCGACGAGTTTTTTGATCTGCGCCGCGCCCTCGGCACCGTCCATCGTCAATGACTCGCCGCGCTCGAGGTAGACGCCGAACTCGGCAAAGATGCGGTCGAGCAGGCCGACGAGTGTGAGGTTTTGGGATTTCGCGTAGGCGGCGGCCTCGGCGATGAGCACGGCGGCGGAGTTGCCATCCTTGTCGCGCACGAAGTCGGAGGCGCTGTAGCCGTAGCTTTCCTCGCCGCCGAAGACATAGAAGCTCGAGTGCTCGAGGCGGAGCTGGCGCGTGGTTTCCTCGGAGAGCGTGGTGTAATCGGCACGGAGCTGGGCCGGGATGGCGGCTTCGTATTTTCCGAGCTTGGAGCCGATGTATTTGAAGCCGGTGAGCGTCTCGACACAGCGGAGGCCGAATTTTTCGGCGATGGCTTTTTGAAGATCGGTCGTGACGAAGGTCTTGATGATCACGCCGCGTGAGCGGTTGGAGTCATTGAGGATGCCTTTCTCGAAAAAGCGGGAGGATCGATACCACGCGAGGATCGAGCCGATCTGGTTGCCGGTGAGGAGTTCCATTTTCCCCTCGGCATTGCGGGCGGCGATGCCCATGCGGTCGTCGTCGGGGTCGGTGGCGATGACGAGGTCGGCCCCGGTGCGGCCGGCCTGGGCGATGGCCATGGAGAGCGCCTCGGCGTTCTCGGGGTTCGGGGATTTCACCGTCGGGAACCGGCCATCGGGAACTTCCTGCTCGGCGACGGCGTCGCACTGGAAGCCCAACCGCGCGAGCATTGGCTTGATGATCACGCCGCCGACGCCGTGGAGCGGGGTGTAGACGATCTTGAGCGAGTTCTCGCGGCGGATGAGGTCGGGGTCGATCGGCAGTGTGGCGAGGCGGGCCATATAGGCCTCGTCGATCTCCCCGCCCATCGGAATCACCCGGCCGCGCTGGGCCTCCGGAACCGACGGGAAATTTTCGCTCTCGACGGCGTTGACCTTTTCAATGATCGCGGAGGCGTGGGGCTCGGTGACCTGGCAACCGTCCTCGAAGTAAACCTTGTAGCCGTTGTATTGCGGCGGGTTGTGGCTGGCGGTGAGGTTAATACCCGCCTGGGCCTTCACATGGCGAACGGCGAATGACAGCTCGGGCGTGGAGCGCGGACCCTCAAAAAGATAGGCGTCGCAGCCGAGGTCGGTGATGACTTTGGCGGCGAGTTCGGCGAATTCGCGGGAGAAAAACCGGGTGTCGTGGCAGAGGCAGACGGCGGGCTTGCCGGAGCGGCCCTGCTTGGCGAAATGCTCCTTCACATAATGCACGAGCCCCTGGGTGGCGCGGCTGATGTTGTAGGGATTCATCGCGTTCGTGCCCACGCAGGCGAACTCGGGACGGCCGAGCGGCTGGGGTTGGCCCTGCTCGGCTTTGGTGACGACAGCGCCGATCGTTTTGCCGCGCAAGCCGCCGGTTCCGAAGGCGAGGGTGCGGAAAAAGCGGTTGTTCAACTCGGCCCAGTTCCCGGAGGCGGCGAGTTCCTCAATCGAGGCGCGGTCGATCGGCGAGGAGCTTTTAGCAAGAAGGCCATGGATGTTTTTGGCGGACTCGGAGAGGAGTTTTCCGTCCGTGACGGCGTGCTGGATCGAGGCGTCGAGAGTGCTCATGCCGTCTGGGATACCACGCCGCACGAGAAAGTGTCCACCCATGGGTTGATCCGAGTTCGCGCGCGAGGCGAGGCTTTCGGATTTCTGGGGCTTTCCCCTACCCTCAGGCTTGCATTACCTAGGGGATAAGCGATGATTGGTGCCCGTTCGTTTTCAAGCCCATCAGCACCTCTCCTATTGTTTCATGAAAAAACTACTCCGCAAAATCCGGGTTACTAACAGTGTGTTTCTTATTGGAACCTTCGCCACCACTTGCACGGCGGTGCCGTATTATCTCTGGACCTACGGGCTGGATTTCTTCCAGATCGCGCTATTCCTTTTCTTCTCTATCTCCACGGCGATGAGCATCACGCTCGGCTATCACCGGCTTTTTTCCCACCTGACCTTCCAAGCGAGCCCAATTGTTAAGCTCTACACGCTGCTTTTCGGCGCGGCAGCCTTCGAAGGTTCCGCTCTTGGTTGGTGCGCGGACCATCGCCGACACCACAAACATGTGGATCACGAGGAGGATCCCTACGATATCAACCGGGGTCTTTTCCACGCTCACATCGGCTGGCTGCTCTTCCGTCGCGGCCCCGAATCACCGCTCACCTGGGTGCGGGATTTGCAAAAAGACAAACTCGCCTGGCTCCAGCATGAATATTATGTGCCGATCGCCATCTTCATGAGTTTTGTTCTGCCAACGGCCATCGGTTGGGTCTATGGCGGACCGATCGCGGCGCTCGGAGCCTTCCTCATCGCCGGCGTGGCTCGGGTCGTGTTCGTGCATCACATGACATTCTGCATCAATTCCCTATGCCACTGGATCGGCAAGCGTCCGTATTCCAGCAATGTCTCGGCGCGCGACAGCCTGCTCATGGCGATTTTCACTTTTGGCGAGGGCTACCACAACTTCCACCACGAGTTTCAACACGATTATCGCAATGGTGTGAAGCCCTGGCAGTTCGACCCCACCAAATGGACCATCTGGCTCCTTGAAAAAGTCGGCCTCGTGCATGGACTCCGCACTGTGCCGGAGGAAAAAATCATCAAAGCCGAGTTGCGCGAACACGAACGCCAACTCCAGGCGAAATTGCAAGCCACACCCGTAGCCGACTCGTTCCACGCGATGCTCGAATCCGCCCGCGCTCAAATGAACGAGGCATTGCTCTCTTGGGAAGAATTGCTGGTCGAATACCGCGCTGTCCTCGCCGGCCAAAAGGAAGTCTCCCGCCGCGATATGGCTGAGCTCCAGAAGCAAGTGCAAGAGGCCGCCGCGGAATTCCGTAAGTCCCTGCGCGCTTGGCTCGATACCTGGCAGGTCCTTCCTACGCCACAGGCGGCCTGACCTAGAACCGGCGTTCCAACCACGGCACTTTGACTCCTTGCAATCCCTCGCCAGTCGGCTGGGAATCAAGTAGTTAATTAACGCAGACATGCCGTCCATCTAAGCCTTTGATGCCAAGATCTCGCCACAGCGATACCATCAAGGGATAGGTGAAAATTTGGGGCTGACATGGGGCTGACATCTTTCTCGCTTTAGAAATTTGGAAAACCGTATGAATTCTTCCCATGGCCTACCCCCAAAGCCTGAAAGTGTTGGTGGCAGGGGATCCGTGGGCTTGATGCAGTTGGTGGGACAGTGCTTTTCGATCGGGCCGCTGATCGATGTGGCGTTGTTTCTCGGGATTGTGGCTTCGCTGGCTGGAGCGATCGGGCCGCTGGCCGTATTGTTGGCCTCCATCGGGATGGTGGCATTTTCTTTGGTGGTGGCATTTTACGCCTCTGAAACTGGCGGAGCTGGAGCGATCGGCGACTACATCGGACGGGCGTGGGGAAGGTTGGCCGGAGTGGGTGTTTTGGGGATTTATGTCCTCTCGCTCATGTTCTCGGGGGCGGCCGGGTTCACGATCGCCGTCGGCGAGTTATCGACGCGGTTTGCGGAATTTTATTTCGATCTCGCCTTGCCGTGGTGGGTTGGTGCGGTGGCCGTGGGCCTAATCGCGTGGATTCTGAATCTGCGAGGCGCGGCCGTGGCCAGTCGGGCACAACTTCTCATCATCGCCGTGTCGGTGATTCCCTTTTTGCTCACAGCTGCGGCGGCGATCCTCCATGCGGGTCCTAACAATACCTTGGCGGTGTTTTCTTGGAACAATCCGAATGGTGGCGATCTCTTCGGGGCGTTGCTTTTTTGCATCCTGCTTTTTGGCGGCTTCGAGACAGCAGGCAGTCTCGCAGAGGAAACACCGAATCCCCGGCGCAGCATTCCACTCGCGCTGGTGGGGACAGTTGGTGGCGTGGCGCTTCTGCTGGTGGTCTGCTCGTATGCTGGGACGATTTACTACGGCCAAGAAAATGCCGCGAAGGCTTGGGGGGGCGTGATGGATGGATATGCCCGGATGGCGGATGATTTGCTGGGGCCATGGGCCGGTTTGTGGATTCGCCTCGCGGTGTTGGTCGATTTCACCGCCACATGCATCGGGTTTACGGTCGCCGCCTCGCGGGGGATTTTTTCCCTGGCCCGCTCGGGGCTGCTGCCAAAAGGTCTGGCATCAACAAACCGCCAAGGAGCGCCGAAGGCCGCGGGAATCGTGGTCCTCTGCGGCGCCATGCTAGCCGTGGGCGCGGGATTGCTCGTTCCGGCGGACCAGCGCTACGAAACGCTTTTTGTGACTGCGACCGCGCAGGCGTTGCTGTTGGTCCTCGTCTACACAGCACTCGCCCTCGGTGCCCTGCGTCTTATTTTCCGAAACCCCGCAGCCCAACCGCTCTGGCGCTGGATCGTCTTCCCTTTGGCAACCGTGGCCCCCGGGCTCGCGCTCTACGGAACATTCGTCCCCTTCCCGGAATATCCCGAACGCTTCGGCCTATTTGGCGCTATCGCCGCCATCATGCTCACAGCCCTGTGGCTACTGCGCATCCGCGCCTTGGTGCCAGACGACCCCAAAAAAAACCTGACGAGGAACAAAAAACCTTGTTTGAACTCTTTGGATTAGTGCGCTTGGCCCTCGATGCCTTAACCGGAGCCGGCATTCAGACCCAATTATTCCCTTGGGGACTTGGCGCGGCTGCAGGAGAATTTCCCTCTTCTCTATCGGGTCTTTTCGCGGATCAACGCCATCGCCTCCTCGATCCGGGTTTTTAATTCGAGGGGGGGATTTTCTTGGAGGGCGGCTTGATAATTTTCCAGCGCTTGGTCGGGGAACCCGCGTTTCGCCCAAGCCTGACCTAGGAGCAGGTGGAGGTTGCCGGATGGCAGGTTGCGTTTTTTGGAGAGGGCGAGGAGTTTTTCCAGAGCCTCAACCTCAGTGGACGGGTCGTTGCCGGCGCTGGCAATGCGCGCTTGAAGGCGGAGGATTTGAGAATCGTTCGGATGGCGTGCGGCGAGGGATGCAATCTCGGCGGAGGATTTGGAAACCGCCCCGGATTCGAACATCGCCAGCGCGAGAAGATAGGATGCCGTTGCGGAGTTAGGCATGATTTTGAGAACCTTCTTGGCTGCATCGCGGGCGGCGCTCCAGCGACCCTCCCCCGAGGCCAGGCTGGCGGAGCACAAAAGCACATGGGGGTTGTCAGGATCGAGTTCGAGCGCATGGCTCATGAGTTTTCCGGCGGATTCGGAACGCTGAATGGCCTCAAGGATCAACGCCGACTGGGCAAGATAGATGGCCTGATCGGCGGGATTCGGGAAGAGGATTGGGGCAGACTCGGCGGTTGGCTCCTCCATGCCTCGGCCGCCACGCACAAAAAGAACTCCGTGGTTGTCGGCGGCTGCGAGTCGCCACCCGGGCAAGGCCGAGAGCATTTCCAAAAGAGGATTGGATGGCGCGAGTTGGCCGGTAAGAACCACGGCGGAAAAGAGCGACTGGCGATCGGCTGCGCGCCACTCGACCGGGGATGCGGACAAGCGCGCGGCTTCGGCGAGGGAGGATTTGGGTTCGATTTTTCCCGGCGCGAAAAGCGGTGCGAGGAAAAGGGCATTCGAGCTGAAAAAAACGCGCCCCTGGATTTTTGAGGCCTTGCCCAAAAGCTCGGACGGCACCAGCAGGCGCGGATCGTTGATTCCATGATGCCAAACCGAAAAACCATTCCACGCACCCCACGCAAAAACTCCCAACGCCAGAAGCGGAAGCAAGCGTCGCCCCCGCCACACCAAATTCCACGGAAGCCGCAAGACCAGTGCGGCGGCGAGGAGTAACGAGAGAAAAACCGGCACGACGGTTCCCAAGCCACGGAGCGCATCAGCAGCCATCCATCCGCCCGACTCGTAAGCGAGTGCCACGAGTTTGTCGCGCAACCCCGCTTCCACCAGCCCATGACGCGCAGCCAGTCCAGAGGCGGCGCGCTGCATGGTTTCGGCGCGGTCGAAAAAACTCCCCGATCCGGCGGCCACTGCGGCGGCAAGACAGAGGGCAAGGAAGGCGAACTTTTTCACTTCGTATCAGGACTGGCGGTTTGCCAACAAGTGAGGGAGAGACTAGGGGTTTCCAATGCCTGCTCACAAAATTGTCGGCGTTTTTCTTACTATGGGTCTTTTCGGATTAATCGGCAAAGTCAAAGCCTTGGAGGTCGGATCGGCCGCCCCCGTCATCACGGCTCTGGATGAAAACGGCGCGGAATTTCGATTCGCCGACGCCTACGCGAAGGGACCGACTTTAGTTTTCTTCTATCCCAAAGCCGAAACGCCCGGTTGCACGGCGCAGGCTTGTTCGTTGCGCGACGCGTTCGAGAGCCTGCAGGCCAAAAATCTGCAAATCGTCGGCGTGAGCCGCGACACGGCGGAGTCGCAAAAAAAATTCCAGGATCACTACAAACTCCCCTTTCCTCTCATCGCCGACGCGGATGGGAAGGTTGCCGAGGCATTCGGAGTTCCTGCCATGTTGGGCGTGCTGCCGGTCACGAAACGCCAGTCGTTTTTGATCAAAGACGGCACAATCGTTTGGAAGGCCGAATCCGCCCAAACCGCCAAGCACGCCGCCGAGGTTCAGGCCGCGCTGGATTCGCTCAAGTAGCGGGCGCAAAAAAAATCCTCAGCGCGGCGCGGCGCCGATCAGGTCTTGCACCGAGGCGAGGCTACCGCGACGCAGGATCATGAAACACATGCCGTCCATTTCGCGGATCGCGGCGGCATACAATTCATCGATCGGAGCCGAGCGCCATTCGCCTTCGGGAAGATCGATTCCGAAGGGCTCGGCCGGGAAAACAATGAAGCGCGCATTGCGTTGCGGAATGGTGACGACGGCCACCGGCTGGTTGTTGATTTTCAGGATTCCACCGCTTTCGGCGAGATTGGCCGCGAGATGTTCCGGCACCTTGAAGCCATCGAACCCCTTCATCAAAAACCAATCCTCCACCTCGCCGGAGGGCTCTCCAACGGGGTCCAATGGCTCGTCTTCGAATTCAATCACCCGCTCGGCGATCTCCACCGCGTCGGGGGGAAATGCCGCCGGACGGCCTAGAAAATTCCAGGTCAGCACGAGCACGAGCAAGAGAAACCCAATTCCTGCCGCCAAAATCGCGGGATCCCGAGGGTTGATCCTTCCCGCTGGCAGGGCGGAGACTTTGGAGGCGAGGGATTCCTCAACCTCGAAAGGAACATCCGCCGCTCCCAGGATTTTCCGCGCCTGAGCGTCGATTCGGGTTTGTTCGTCGAACTCCGCCTTAAGATCAGGCGAGCGTTCGAGTGCCTTCAGGGCCTTTTGAACAAGCGGCGACTTGGTTTCATTCGGCTCGTCGAGGTAAGACGCAAGGAGGCCTCTGGCGGTGCGGGGATTCATGCGGTGGCGGGGAGTTTTTGGGAGAGTTCCGCCCTCGCGTTGGCGAGAATTCCGGGCAGATCTTTCTCGGCCCGACCGATCACATTGGCCAATTGCTCGGGGGAAAAAAATCGGAAGTAGAGAAGCACGAGCGCGCTGCGACCAGGCTCTTGGAGTTCGTGAAAAGGAAACAGACCGGCTGGCCCCGTAAAATCGGCCTCAGCCAATCGCGGCAGACCAGACGATTCCCTGAGGAGCTTGGCGAAAAACAATCGTCTCCGCCGCCATGAAGTCACCACATCGTGGCGGGAGATCATTTCGCTGAAGACCGAATCCAGCAATTCCGTGGCCTTCGTCGAGGAGCCAGACAAGATCGCCGCGAAAAGCCAAGCGGACCGCAAAAATCGCCAATCTTTCGGGAGGTGGGACATCGTTGAATCGAAAACTAATCCCCTCTTCCCTCGGGGCTCAAGACTCGATTAGTCCCCGGAGGGTATTGAGCGTGCGTTCCATTCCCTCGATCGAATTCTAAGTCAGACGCCTTGTCTGCAAAAGGAGTGGCTGCCCCGCATGGACTCGAACCATGAATAATGCCTCCAAAGGGCACTGTGTTACCATTACACCACAGGGCAAACAGAGATTCATATTGCCGACAGCGCGCGGGGGACGCAAATGTTTTCCATGAGCAAAAAATTTCGCAACCGGCTGCTCGCTCTTTTTTGCCTGCTCGTTTTTCTCGGACTTGGAGGTATTTTTTATGTGAAATGGGTTGTTCAGCGGCCGTTCGCTGTGATTCTTTTTTTAGCGGACAACCTGACGCCCTCGGTGCTCACACCGGCCCGTAACTACGAGGGCGGCGCAGATCACCGCCTCGCTCTCGAGTCCTTTCCTTACCTCGCTCTCGCCACGACCCACGCGAATGATTTTGCTGTTTGCGATGGAGCAGCGGCGGCGACCTCGATCGGAACTGGCCGCAAGGGCAACAACGGCTCACTGGGCGTGTTGAGTGGAAACGCCAAGCTCCCGAATCTTCTGGAGCTCGCCACTCGGTGCGGTCGCCTGACCGGGTTGGTCTCCAATGCCTCGCTCACGGATGCCACGCCGGCGGCCTTTTACGCCTCCACCTCGGATCCCCTCGACTACATGACGATCTCCAGGCAGCTCGCGGAGAATCCCACCATCGATATTCTTCTCGGCGGTGGCGCAGCGGATTTTTTGCCGACGCTCCAAGGCGGCCGGCGTCAAGATGGACGAGACCTCCTCCAAGAAATGCGCGACCGAGGCTACGATGTGGCCCTCACGCAGGCGGAACTCGAGCAAACCCCGCGCTGGCGCAGCCCAAAAACCCTCGGCCTTTTTGCCATGGGAAACTTGGCATTTGCCGATGAAGTCGCCGTGGCCGCCACCCAGCCTTCGCTCACCACGATGGTCCGGCACGCGATCCAATTGCTCCAATACAACCAGCGCGGATATTTATTGGTCGTCGATGCCGCCCTCGCTGGAAAATCGGGAACTCAAAACGAGGGCGAGCGAACGCTGCGCGAACTCCTCGCGCTGGATGATGCCGTGCGGGAAGCCAGAGCCTATGCGGGCGAGGACGCGCTGATCATCGTCGCCGGCAAGCGAAATGTCGGGGGACTTCGCTTGAATGGATACCCTTTCCGAAACGACAAAGGCGCCGGACTTTTGGGAACAAATGCGCAGGGCGTTCCATCAATCACCTGGTCCACCGGTCCCGAATCAGGCACTCGCGTCACGCCAGAGGGGCCTGTATCCACCGAACCCGCCGCGAGCAAGCGCGCCGCCGCGATCGGCACAGCCGAAGACGCCGTGGTTGTCGCCACCGGTCCGGGTTCCGAAAAAATCCATGGCTTTCTCGATAACACGGATCTTTTCAGGATCGTCGAAAAAGGTCTTTGATCGCCGTCGCCGTTGGCTGAGATTGGAGACGAATCGAATAGATTTTTGATCATGAAAGTTCACCTGCGCCAGATTCCTGAAGGGGACACCCTGCATGTGGAGGGAGAAGAAAATGCGGAACCGCTCGGCCTCGAGGAGGCGGGCGTCACACCCGTCTCACCGCTAAGCTACTCGCTCGATGTCGGCTTGAGTGACGGAGGGCTTTTCGCCACGGGTCGGCTGGCCGTGCGCGTTCGGATGGAATGCGTGTCCTGCTTGGAAAATTTCGAACGCGATATCGTGGTGGATCCCTTTTCCCTGCAGATGGACTTGCCGAGTGGCGAGTTGATAGACTTGACCCCGTTGGCTCGGGAGGATATTCACCTCAGCCTGCCTGCGCATCCCAGGTGCGACAGTAATGGAGAACCGAAATGCCCTGCCTCGCGTGAAGGCGTGCCGGGTTTTGACAGGCAACCGGCCCAAAAACGGGCTTCGGCATGGGATGCATTGGACAAGCTGCAAAATAAAAATAATTAAAGACCTATGGGAGTTCCCAAACGCAAAACCTCGAAGATGCGCCTGCGCACCCGCAAAGCGGCCAACCGCTGGCAGGCCCCGAAACTCAGCAAATGCCCGCAATGCGGAGTGGCCGTTCCCGGCCATATCGCTTGCCCGTCTTGCGGTTACTACAATAAACGGCAAGTTCTTACGATCGGCGCCGAATAGTTCCGCGGGAACTTTTATCCCCGGATGAAAATCGCCCTCGACGCCATGGGAGGGGACTTTTCCCCGCAAAATCCCGTCGCGGGCGCCGTTCAGGCCCTGCGTGATTTTCCCGATATCGAGCTGATTCTCGTTGGCGACGAGGAAAAAATCCGCGCCGAACTCTGCAAGCACAATACTGCAGGGATCGAGTCGCGCCTATCTTTCCACCACGCTTCGCAAGTCGTGGACATGACCGACAATGGTCTCGATAGCGTGCGCCGAAAAAAAGATTCCTCCATCAGCCGCGCGGTGGATTTGGTCAAAGACGGCCAAGCTGCTGCGGTGGTTTCTGCAGGTCATACCGGCGCGCTCGTCGCTGCGGCCACGATCAAACTCCGCACCCTACCCGGCATTGACCGCGCCGGACTTGGCGTGTTGATTCCCGCCGAGGGCGGCGTGTTTTTGCTTATCGATGGCGGAGCAAATATCGACCCCAGCCCGAAACACATCGTCGGCTTTGCCGTCATGGGGAGTGTTTACTATCAAGCCGTCGTCGGCGGGAACCGCGCCCGCGTCGGCTTGCTCAACATCGGCACCGAGCCCGGCAAAGGCACCGATTTTTGCCTGCAATGCCACGAACTTCTCCAATCCGCACCGATCAACTTCGCCGGGAATGTCGAGGGTCACGGGATTTTTAAGAAACCCGTCGAGGTGGTCGTCTGCGACGGATTTACCGGAAATATCTTTTTGAAAACCATCGAGGGACTCGCGAAGTCGATGGTCGGCTGGATCAAGGATGAATTAAAAAAATCCCCGATCCGCATGGCCGGCGCGCTTCTTTCGAAGGGAGCGTTCGATGCCGTGAAGGCCCGCACCAGCACCGACGAATACGGCGGCACCCCGCTGCTTGGCGTGAACGGCATTTGCATCAAAGCCCACGGCAATTCCTCCGTCCGAGCCCTTCGAAATGCCATCCGCGCAGCTCGCACCGCCATCGAACAGAATATCAACACCCGCATCGTCGAGGCGATGCAGCCACTCCATGAAAAAGTCCCTGCGCGACATCCCGCCGAAGCTTAGCCGATCCGCCTCCATTATCGGCACGGGCAGTTATGTGCCCGATCGTGTGCTCACCAATGCCGAGTTGGAATCGATGGTCGAAACCTCGGACCAATGGATCGTCGAGCGCACCGGCATCCGCGAGCGCCGCCTCGCCGCCGACACCGAATTCACAAGCCACATGGCTGCGAAGGCCGCGCAAGCCGCGATGGAAAATGCCGGAATCAAGCCCGAGGAAATCGATCTGATTCTCGTCGGCACGGTCACGCCGGATAATTTTTTCCCCTCCACCGCCTGCCATGTCCAAAGGCTCATCGGCGCGAAAAATGCCGCCTGCATGGATGTCAGCGCCGCCTGCTCGGGCTTTCTCTACTGCCTCGAGATCGCCCACCAATTCATCGCCACGGGAACGAATGAAACGATCCTGGTCATTGGTGCCGACAAACTCAGCAGCATCGTGAATTGGACTGACCGCAACACCTGCGTTCTCTTTGGCGACGGCGCGGGAGCCGCGATTCTTCGTCACCGCCCGGGTTCGCGCGGCATTGTGACGACCTACATGGCGAGCGATGGAAATCTCTCTGACATTCTTCATATGCCCGGCGGCGGCTGCGCTTGCCCCACCACGGCGGAAAACATCGAGAAAAATCTCAACACCCTCCACATGAATGGCCGCGAGACCTATAAGCAAGCGGTCACCTCGATGATGCGCGCGGCAGGCGTCGTTCTCGAGCGTTGCGGCATCACCGCCGATGACATCACTTGCGTAATTCCCCACCAAGCCAATCTCCGAATCATCGAAGCCATGGCTGACCGCATGGGGTTGGGCTTGGATCGATTCCACATCAATCTCGACAAATACGGCAATACCTCCGCCGCTGCCGTCGCCATCGCCCTCGATGAAGCCGCCCGCTCGGGCCGATTCCAGATTGGCGATCCGATCCTTCTTGTGGTTTTCGGAGGCGGTCTCACCTACGCCAGCGCGGTGATCGAGTGGTAGCCCCTTCCTCCGACCGCGCCGGGATCCGCCGCGAAGCCGAGGATTTCCTCGAGACCATCGCGCAGGAAAAGCATTGGAGCGCCAACCACCTCGCCTCCCGCAAAGAAATCGCCTTTTCCGAGATCGAAAAAACGGGGTCCTGGAATCTGGATTTCAAAGAGTTGGAACACGGAGCGCGAATGGCTTGGCGCAACAACGCCCGCTGCATAGGCCGCCTCTTTTGGAGTTCCCTGAAAGTCCGCGACCTTCGAGATATGAGCGATCCCGATCATATAAAAGTGGCTTTGCTCGAGCATTTGGAGATCGGGACGAACGGCGGGAAAATCCAACCACTGGTTACCATTTTTGCTCCGGCGACATCCGAAGGGGCGGCCGTGCGGATTTGGAATCACCAACTCCTCGGCTACGCCGGTTACGAACAACCCAACGGCACGATTCTCGGAGACCCAAAGAATCTGGCCTTCACCCTCGAGGCCCAAAAACTCGGCTGGCAGGGGGCCGGCACGCGCTTCGATTTGCTACCGTGGATCATTCAAAAGCGCGGCGAAGCTCCCCGGCTTTACCCTCCGCCAAAAGCTCTGGAGGTTGCTCTGGAGCACCCGGAGTTTCCGTGGTTCTCAGAACTCGGCCTGAAGTGGTATGCGGTTCCGATCCTCTCGGACATGGTTTTGCGGATCGGCGGCGTGGATTTTCCCGCTGCGCCGTTCAACGGCTGGTATATGGGCACCGAGATCGGCTCCCGTGATCTAGGCGATACCGGGCGTTACGATGCGCTTCCGGCAATCGCTGATCGGATGCGGCTCGACCGCTCTCGCGACTCCACACTTTGGAAAGATCGAGCGCTCGTCGAACTCAACGCCGCCGTCCTCCACTCGTATTCCAAGGCCGGCGTGCGGATCGTCGATCACCACCGGGCGTCCTCGGAGTTCATGGATTTTGTCGATCGTGAAAAAAAAGCCGGCCGTCTCGTCTCGGCTGATTGGAGCTGGATCGTGCCGCCCATGTCGGGATCCGCGACTCCCGTGTTTCACAAGGGCTGGAAGGACCGCTCACTCCTGCCCGACTACCGTATTCAACCCAAGGCTTGGGTGCGTTTTTGAGGCACCTCAAGGAGAGTGGGCGTCCCG
>JBDKIG010000043.1:0-14526 GCA_039797215.1 Verrucomicrobiota bacterium
ATCGAGGGCGTCCTCCTCGCGGGTGATACCACAGATTTTGACATGCCCGCCACCGGGCCCGAAGAGCCTCATTCGATCACGCGGGCGTCCGCTTTTTTGATCGAGGGGTGGTGGGTGATGGTGTGGATTCTCCCGTCACTGGAGCGAAAGAAGGAACTGAGTATCCAGCTCACAAGGCTGATCACAATGGATCCGAAAAACGCATTCCAGAAGCCATCCACCGAAAACGAAGGGATGATCTGGGCCACCAGCATCAGCATCAGGGCATTCACCACCAAAATAAAAAAGCCCATCGTCACGATGATGAAGGGGATGCTGAGCAGGAGCAGAATCGGCCGAACGAAGGCATTGACGATTCCCAGCAGGAGCGAGGCCCCAAGGAGGGCTCCGGCGCTGTTGCAATGGATGCCGGGAATGATTTTTTCGGCGGCGAATACAGCGATCGTCGTTACCAACCAGCGAATCAGGAAAGCAGTCACGGCCAAAAACTAATTCCGGTCGGATTTTTTTGAAGATTTATTTTGCAAATCCCGGCGGGGAGTTCCACTAATCACCGCACTATGCCAGCCAAAAAAAGCAAAGCAGAGTCCAAGACCAAGGAGGTCAAAGCCAAGAAATCAGCTGCTCCGGCGGCTAAGAAATCCCCCAAAACTGCAACGAAGTCTCCCGCTAAGGCTAAAATCGCGCCGGTCAAGGCGGCTAAGCCTGCTGCTCCAGCACCTGCTCCGGTGATCACACAGGATCAGATCGCCACCCGCGCCTATTATATTGGTGAGCGCCGCCAGACGATGGGTTGGCCCGGTGATCCCTCGACCGACTGGATCGAGGCGGAAGCTCAATTGATCGCCGAGGCGAAACGCAAAAAAATCTAGTTTTTCATCCCCCAAATCCCTTCCCCGGCTAGTGACGATCGAAGAGCGCCTTAATAAATTTCTCGGACGGCAACCCAAAACCTCGCTCGCAGCGTTTGTTGCCTCGAATGCGACTCTGGTCGGGGATGTTCGGCTGGGCCGAAACTCGAGTGTTTTCTACGGTGCTGTTCTCCGTGGGGACATCGAATCGATTGTGATCGGGGAGGGGACCAATGTGCAGGACGGAGCCATCGTCCACCTGGCCGACGATATGCCGGCGGTGATCGGGGCGAATTGCACGATTGGCCACGCGGCGATTATTCATGCCTGCCGGATTGGCGACCTCTGCCTGGTGGGAATGGGAGCCACGGTGCTCGACGGGGCCGAAATCGGCGAGGAATGCCTTATCGGGGCCAAGGCCCTCGTGACCCAGCGCACAAAAATCCCGCCGCGCTCGCTGGTGATCGGATCGCCCGCGAAGGTCGTCCGTGAATTGACCCCCGAGGAATTGCTTTCGCTCCGCCAGAGCGCGGAAAAATATATCGCCGTGGCGCGTGCTCATGCCGCCCGGCAATCTGCAACCGCCGGAGATTTGTGATGGGTTTTATCCCGGCCCGCCCGCCGTCTGCCCAATTCGCATGAATCTTCCAAACCGCCTGACGCTGGCGAGATTGGTGTTCGCGGCATTTTTTGTCGTCTGTTTCTCGGTGAATTTCCCCTACGGCTTCAGTGTGGCATTTGGGTTGTTCCTGCTCGCCACATTCACCGATTGGCTCGATGGCGAGATTGCTCGGCGCCAGCAACTCGTCACGGATTTCGGCAAGCTCATGGATCCGCTGGCCGACAAGATCCTAACTGCAGCGGCCTTCATTTGCCTGGTCGCGCACGAGGCGATTCCGGCATGGGCCGTGACGCTGATCATTTCCCGGGAATTTCTCATCACCGGTCTGCGCTCGCTGGCGGCCTCGAAAGGAATCGTGATGCCTGCCGACAAGCTCGGAAAACACAAGACCTCCTGGCAAATGGGCACGATTCTCTACTTCCTGCTCCTTCTCGCGTGGAAGGAGTTTGCCCACCCCGCCTGGTTTGAAAGCGCCTGGTGGGCGGGCACGCATATTTTTGTGCCGATCATGGTCGCGCTCTCGACTTGGTCCGGGCTGACCTATCTTTACAAGAACAGCGACCTGATCGACGGCCGTTGATTTTTTAAACGGCGAGGCCGAAACGGTGCCGCACCTCGGCGTAGTCGATTTTCAGTGAGGCGCCGATCAAGCGCCCGGCGAGGCGCTCGGAAGCGATCCGAATCATGCGGTCGTAAGGGAGGGATTCAAGATCCACGCCGTTATGCTTGATGTCGAAAATCCGCGCGCCGATTTTGAGTAGTTGCGAGATGAATATTTCCGCTTCGACGGGATCGTCGGTGTAGTGGGTATCCACTCGTTTGTTGTGTTCCGGGAAAACGGTGTAGCTGATGGAGAATTTTGCGAGCATAGGATGATTCATAATCGCTTCGACTCAACGCGATTTTTGGAGACTCGTCTTCGGGGTGTTCACCCCGTGGCGTGGGGTGGGTGGATTTTGGAGTCTAGCGGCGCTCAAGCATCCAACTCATGAAAACCAAAAACAAAAACTCCGGTATCCAACCTAGCCCGCGCATCCACATCTCCCGCGAAGATCGAGCCCGAACGAACGCCGGGAAAACTGTCAACAGTAAGGTCCGAAGCGAGGGCCGCACTCTGGCCGAGATGGAGCGAAACGCGTCAGTCGCTCGTGTCCAAAAAGCCAACGAGGCCAAGCAAATTTCCCCAACCGAATAGTAGGTCGCTTGCTCTTCTGGTGGGGTTTCTACCTACCGTGCGGCAGCGGGCGACGACGATTTTCAACCCAACCCAAAAAACCTAAAAATAAAAACATGACCAAAATCAAACTCTCCAAGCGGCCCACTGAAAAACCTCGTTCGGTGAATTCTGGCAAGACTTCAGCCGCACGAACAAAACCTGCCGCCTCACCTAAGATTTCCGCTTCCAAGAAAGTCTCGATCGGCATTGCGGACGACCACACATTCATCCGCGAGGCCCTGCGAAATATGCTCGATGCCGAGGACTCGATTCGTGTGGTGGGCGAGGCGGACAATGGCCGCAAGGCCGTGGAAATGGCCGTTGCCGAGCGCCCCGATGTGATGTTGATGGATATCGGTATGCCGCGGATGAACGGCCTGGAGGCGGCCCGCCAAATCCGCCAGTCCGCTCCAGGAGTGCGCGTCGTGCTTTTGAGTGCCTTTGGAAATGACAGCTTCATCAACCAAACGATGCTCGGGGATTTCGACGCCTACCTGTTGAAGGACTCGCCTTCCAACCTCGTCATGCACGCGATTCACGAGGTGGTTGGAGGACGCAAATTTTTCAGCCCGTCGATTTCCCACCGCATGAGGAAGATCAGTGCCGAGACCCCGAGCGGGAATGGCTCGCGTCCCGCCGTGAAGCTCACCAGCCGCGAGATCGAGGTCCTGCAGCTCATCGCCGAGGGTTTCGCCAACAAGCAAATCGCCGGGGATTTGGAGATCAGTATCAAGACAGTGGAAAAGCACCGCCAGAACCTGATGGACAAACTCCACATCCACGATACCGCCAGCCTCACGCGCTACGCGATCTCCTCGGGCGTGATTGATAACGCGGTGCAGACGCTCCTGCCTTTATAGATTCCTGTGCTCATGTCGGGCGAACCCCCCATCGCGCCCGGTTTCCCTCCGCTCCAAATTGGTGGCGGAGGGAAAAATCATGAATACACAAACACTAAAACCAAAACGATGGGTCCCCACCGTCTGGATTCAATGCGGTTGCTTAACGGCATTGGTCCTCGCGGCGGTCCTATTGATCACACCACCGGCGGTCGGAGTCGATACGGTTCCAACCGGCCCATCGGTTCTCGTTCTCTACGACAACGAGGGCCAATACGGCTGGCTCGGAGAAATCTACTCGGTGAAACTTCAGAACCTGCTCGGGCATTTCGAGGCAAGAGTCGTGCGAAAGCCTTTCTCGAAATACCTCGCAGGAGACCTGCAAGGGCACGATGCGACTTTCTACCTTGCGTCGGTATGGAACGAAACGCCCTTGCCGGGTGTTTTCCAGACAGACCTTGAGGCGACCACCCGGCCGTTCGTTTGGCTCGGGGTGAATCTCTGGCGTTACGCGTGGAATCTCAGCAACTATTCCTATAGTCCTGCTTTCGAAGCGCGTTACGGATTACGGTTTCTCTCCTATTCGGGCGAGAAGCATCCGACCGTGGTCTACAAGGAAACCGAGCTGAAGAAGGATCAGTTTGATCTCGGCTTGAGCCGGCTTGAAGTCCTCGACACCGAGAAGGTGAAGGTCCATGCGACGGCTCTCGATGAGGCAGGAAAATCCTGGCCCTATGTGGTGCAGAGCGGGAATTTCTGGGTTGTAGCCGACATGCCGATGATCTCGACCGGCTTTGAATGCCGGGCGCTGGCCTTCCAGGATTTGCTCCACGACATGCTGGGCATTTACCACGAGGAGAAGCACCGCGCTTATTTCCGAATCGAGGATGTAGCGGCGGTCTGTGATCTGCCCACGCTCAAGTCGCTGGGTAACACACTCGACTCGCTCGATGTGCCATTCACCATCAGCCTGATTCCGGAATATCGTGACTGGTCGGGTATCTATAATGACGGCGTGCCCGAAACGGTGAGGGTTACAAAAAACAGCCCGGTCACGGCCGAGGTGAAGCGCTGGACGACCTTTGGCGGCCAAGTGCTACAACACGGCACCACGCACCAGATCGATGGATTGATGAATCCCTATTCGGGGGTGAGTGGAGACGACTACGAGTTCTATCGAGTGACATCGGACGAGTTCGGGTTTCTCACGCTGGTGGGTCCGTTGGCGGATAACACCATCGCGAATGCAAAGAAGCGGGTGAACCGAGGAAAAAACATCCTGCTCAATGCGGGGTTCACTCCGACAGGATGGCTCACGCCGCACTACCTCTCGACTCCCGAGGGCTACAAGGCGTTCGCCAGCATCTACCCGTTCGCCTGCGACCGGAGCATCCTGTTTTTCAAGGATTCGCAGGGCGTCACACAGGCCAGCGAGTTGAATTCGCCATTCATCTATCGCGACACCTATGGGCTGAAACGAATGCCTGAATCGATCGGGTATATCGATCCATGGGGTTGGTATGAAATTCAGCCGCCGAGCCTGCCAAATGACCTGCTCCAGCGGGCCAAGGCGCTCAAGGTGGTGCGCGATGGTTGGGCCGGGTTCTACTTCCACTGGTATCTCGATCCGCAATACCTGCGCGAAGTCGTCGATGGTCTGAAGGCACTTGGCTACGAATTCTCCCCCCTCAATGGAACACTTAACTGATCATGTGTGGAATCGTTGGTTATGTTGGGGATTCCGACGCCGTGCCCTTTCTTTTGGAGGGGCTCGGTCGTCTGGAATACCGGGGTTACGATTCGGCCGGTGCGGCTGTGCTGAATCATGGAAAAATCGAAATCCGCAAAGCCGTCGGCCATGTCGCCGCACTCGTCGAGGAAGTGAAAAACCATCCAGTCTCGGGAACGAGCGGCATCAGCCACACTCGCTGGGCGACGCACGGCGGCGTGACGCTGGAAAACGCGCACCCGCACCGCGACGCCTCGGGCAAGTTGGCGCTGGTTCACAACGGGGTCGTTGAAAACCACAAAGACCTCCGCACTGAACTCGAGTCGCGCGGACATGTCTTCGCATCGCAGACCGACACCGAGGTGATCTCGCGCTTGATCGGCGAGGCGTTCGACGGGCATGGCGACAAGTCGCACGAGGCTTTGGTCGAGGCCACGCGGGAGGCGCTGCAGAAGGTAAGGGGAACCTACGCGATCGGAGTCCTGCACGAGGATTTGGGGGATTTTCTTCTCGCTGCGCGGCGGGGTAGTCCCTTGGCTCTCGGACTTGGCGATGGTGGGCAATTCCTCGCCAGCGATCCGGCGGCCATCGCCGGCTGGGCGTCGGATTTCGTGTATTTGAACGAAGGCGAGATCGCCTGGCTCGATGGCAGGAAATTCGAGGTGGCGGGCATCGATGGCAGCGCCGCCGCGCCGGTGGTCGTTCGTTCGATGGAGAAAGCAGTGGAGGCCGGAAAGAAGGGTGAGTTCGCGCATTTCATGCAAAAGGAAATCCACGAGCAGCCCGAGACTTTGCGCGAGGCGATGCGCGGGCGGTTGATCGCTGATCAGGCCACGGCGTGTTTCAATGGTATCGAGCGGACGCCCGAGGAATTGCGGCAGTGGGAGACTTTGATCCTCACTGGCTGCGGCACCTCGTTCAACGCGGCACTCGCCGGAGAATACATCATCGAATTCCTCTCCCGCGTTCCGGTGGAGTGCGAGATTGCCAGTGAATTTCGCTATCGCAATTCGCCGCTCGAAATGGGCACGGCCGTCTTCGCTTTGAGCCAAAGCGGGGAAACGGCGGATACGCTTGCAGCCCTGCGGGAGTGCCGGCGCCGGGGCGCGCCGACCTTCGGCATTTGTAACAATGCCTTCAGCACGATCAGCCGCGAGAGCGATGGCGGGATCGACCTCCGCGCCGGGCAGGAAGTCGGTGTCGCCGCCACGAAATCCTTCACCTCGCAAGTGCTCGTGCTCACGATGCTCGGTCTGATGCTCGGGCGAATGCGGGACATGCGCCAGGCGGACGGAGCCCAAATCCTCGAAGCGCTGGAAAAGCTCCCCGACCTCGTCGCCTTAACGCTGGAGGTGGTGGATGCCGACATTCGCCGCATTGCCAAAAAATACGCCGCTGCGAAGAGCTTTATCTTCCTCGGTCGGCAGGCGAATTTTCCTGTCGCATTGGAGGGTGCGCTGAAGTTGAAAGAGATCAGCTACATTTCCACCTGCGCGCATCCGAGCGCGGAGTTGAAGCATGGCGTGATCGCGCTGGTAAACGAAGAAACGCCGAGCATTTTCATCGCGCCGCATGATGAGTTGTTCGAAAAAAACCTCGGCAATATCGAGGAAGTCAAAGCCCGCAATGGTCCGGTCATTGCGGTGGGAACCCAGGGCGACGATGTGCTGGCCGACCTCTGCGACGATGTCGTGCTCGTGCCGGCGTGCGAGGATTTCCTGACGCCGATCCTCACCGTCCTGCCGCTCCAATTGCTGGCCTACCACATCGGCGTGGAATTGGGGTGCGATGTGGATAAGCCGCGAAACCTCGCCAAGAGCGTGACGGTCGAGTAGCCGCCGGGACGATTCCTCTTTCCAAACCGGCCGGCATCCATTGAAAGAGGAATCGTCCCATGAAGGAAAACCGCGCGATCTACCCCGGCAGCTTCGACCCCGTGCACCTCGGTCACCTCGATGTGATCAGGCGCTCGACGCAGATTTTTTCATCCGTGATCGTGGCCGTCGCTGCCAGCAAAGCGAAGGGTCCGCTGTTCAGCGTGGATGTCCGCATGCAAATGCTCCGCGACTCGCTTGGCGATAACCCCGCCATCCAAATCCTGCCTCTGCACGGACTCCTGGTGGATTTTGCCCGCGAGCAGGAAGTTTTCACCGTGATTCGCGGCCTCCGGGCGGTCTCGGATTTCGAGTTCGAGTTCCAAATGGCGTTGATGAATCGCAAGCTCGAGCCGCGCTTGGAAACGGTCTACCTCACGCCGAAAGAGGACTACACTTATCTCAGCTCACGCATCGTCAAAGAGGTCGCGCTTTTCGGCGGCGATGTGGAAAAGTTTGTTCCGGCCCCGGCCGCCGCTCGGTTAAAAATGGGACTCGGAGAGCCCGGAGCCGCTGAGCAGGCCAGGCTTCGCCAAAAAAGTTGAGTCAGGCGTTGCCACGCTCAAAGAACCTTGCTAGAACCCACGCACTTTAATGGCCATCACCGTCACGCGTCCGCGCCTCAATCTGGCTGAAAAAATCTATCTGCCGTCCATCATCGGGGGGTTGCTCATCACCCTGAAGCACATCCTCCGACAGATCACTGGCAAGACCCAGGTGACCATGCAATATCCCGAGCAAAAGTGGGACGCCCAATTGCCCGCTTGGTATCGTGGCGCGCCGACGCTCGTGAGCGACGACTACGGACGCGACCGCTGCGTGGGTTGCCAAATGTGCGAATTCATTTGTCCGCCCCGCGCCATCACGATCCACCCCGAGGAAATTCCAGTCGATGAGCGCTGGGGGAAAGTCGAGAAACGCCCGAAGTCTTTCGATATTGATATGATTCGCTGCATTTATTGCGGCCTCTGCGAGGAAGTCTGCCCGGAGCAGGCGATCTATCTCCGCAAGGACTACTCGATCACCGGCCTCACCCGCGCGGAAATGGTCCACGACATTCATAAGCTCCGGGAGTTGGGCGGTGAGATGAAGGGCCTCGTAAATAAGTGGAACGATAAAAAGTAGAAGCCTCTTTCGACCTCGCCCATGCAACTCGCTCTCTTCTGGATTTTCTCGATTCTCATGCTGGCCTTCGCTTTGGGCGTGGTTTTCCTTCGGAATCCCGTTTCCTCCGCGATGAGTTTGGTCATGACCTTTGTCGCCCTTGCGGCGGTGTTTGTGACGCTCGACGCTTTCTTTATCGCTGTTGTGCAAGTGCTGGTCTACGCCGGCGCGGTGATGGTGTTATTTCTTTTCATCATCATGCTTCTCGACCTCCGGGCCGAAAAACAACGCAAAGTCCGTCCGTCCGCCTGGCTGGGTGGGGGATTGGTTGTTGGCGGATTCATGGCCGCAATCTCCCAAGTCATCGCCGGTTGGCCCGCTCTTCACCAAACCAAGCCGGAGCTTTCCGACCCTTCCTTTAACGATGTCGCCGGGGTGGGCTTCACGCTGTTCCGCGATTTCAACCTTCCATTTCAAATCATTGGCGTCCTTCTCCTTGTTTCCACAGTTGGGGTCGTTCTCCTGAGCCGAAAGGAGCTCAAGTGACCGCTGATACGGTTTTTTCCCGAAATTCATGCCTACGCTAGCGCATTACCTCCTCGTCAGCGGACTGCTTTTCTCCCTCGGCCTTGCCGGGGTGCTTCTGCGCCGCAACATTCTGATCATTTTCATGGGCCTTGAGTTGATGCTCAATGCCGCCAATCTTTCCTTGGTCGCCTTTTCGCGGTTTAATCTCTTGCCGAACGGGTTGCCAAACTACAATGCCCAAGTGCTGGTGTTTTTCATCATCACCGTGGCAGCGGCGGAGGTGGCGGTGGGTCTAGCCATCATCGTGGCGCTCTTCCGCGCCAAGCAGACCACGCATGTCGAGGACCTCAACACGCTGAAGTTTTGATGAGCACGCAAACTGCGCCCTGGATCATTCTCTTTTCTCCGCTCGCCGCAGCGGCCCTGATTTTCCTCATCGGGAGGTTCTCCAAAACCCTGAGCGCTGGTCTTGCGATCCTCTCGGCGGCAACAGGTTGCTTCCTGAGCTGGTGGCTATTCCGCCAAACCGAAGTCGCGCCGCAACTTTCCCTGGAGTGGCTGAATTTCGGCCCCGAACTCACGATCACGATCGGCATCACGCTGGACCACCTGAGCAAGGTCATGCTGCTCGTGGTGACGACGATTTCGACGCTCGTCTTTATCTACTCCACCGGCTACATGCGCGACGAGGAAGGCTTCACTCGGTTCTTCGCTGGGCTCTCACTGTTCCTCTTTTCCATGCTCGGCATCGTTCTGGCCGACAATTTCGTGATGATGTTCATCTTCTGGGAACTTGTCGGCGTGAGTTCCTACATCCTCATCGGGCATTATTACTCGAAGGACTCCGCAGCTGATGCCGGGAAGCAGGCATTCATCGTCAACCGCATCGGCGATTTTGGCTTCATGCTCGGCATCCTCCTGCTTTGGTCGGCGACCGGCACGGTGGCTTTTTCGGGCCTCCTCTCGGCGATCCCAGGCTTCGCAGGGGCTCCGGTTTACCTGACGATTGCCTGTGTTTTGGTTTTCATGGGAACGGTTGGAAAGTCAGCTCAAATGCCGCTCCATGTATGGCTTCCAAATTCCATGGAAGGCCCGACGCCCGTTTCTTCGCTCCTCCACGCCGCCACGATGGTCGCGGCGGGTGTCTACATGCTCGCCCGCATTTTCCCGATTCTTGAAGTTGTTCCCGACGCCCGCGAGATCATTGCTTGGGTCGGTGGAATTACCTGCTTCTGCGCCGCCCTCATGGCCACGCAGCAGAATGACATCAAGCGCATCCTCGCCTATTCCACCATTTCCCAGCTCGGCTACATGGTGTTGGGCATCGGGGTGGCGCCGACCTCCAGCGAGGCGATGTTTCATCTTTTCACCCACGCCTGCTTCAAGTGCCTCCTCTTCCTCGCGGCCGGTTCCGTGATGATTGCCATGCACCACGAGACCGACATGTGGCACATGGGCGGGCTCCGTAAAAAAACTCCCGTTACGATGATTTGCTTCATCGCCGGCATGCTTGCGCTCTCCGGTTGCCCCTTCACCAGCGGCTATTTCAGTAAAGATCTCATCATCGAGTGGGCTGTCTTGAAGATTCCATTCCTCGGCTGGCTCGCCGCCGCTGCCGCCGGTCTCACGGCCTTCTATATCTTCCGCGAATTTTTCGTCGTCTTCTTCGGCAAAGCCCGCAGCGAGCATGCGGAGCACGCCCACGAACAACCCGTCTCGATGCTCGTGCCAATGCTGATCCTCGCTGTCCCCGCACTTTTTGCCGGTCTGCCGATGATCCAAGAGCATTTTTTCACTCTCTCTCATCCTGACGCCCACGCCGTGCCGCACCTCCTGCATCCCTTCCTCTACGCGATGTTCTTCGGCGGCGCCGGACTGGCTGCCCTGCTTTACTTTAAGGCCGAGAAGGACCCCGTCTCGATCCCGCTTTTCGCCAACCGCCTCTACATCGACGATGTCTATTTCTGGTTCGTGAACAAAATCCAAGGTGGTGGCTCGGTTGTTCTCTCCTGGGCCGACCGCTGGGTGGTTGACCTCGTCATCGTTCAAGTTCCGAGCAAGCTCACTTGGGCCTGCGGCTTCGCCCTGCGCTTTCTCCAAATCGGCAGCATTCAGGCCTATGCCTTCTTCTTCGGCGCAGGCGTTGTCGGCCTCCTCTACATCATGCTTTCCAAATGAGCACCGTCAGCCCGTTACTTTTTCTCATTCTCATTCCGCTGGTCGCAGCCGTTCTCGTGATGCTGGGTGGAAAATCCCGCACCGTCTCGCTCTTCGCATCGGCCTTGAATTTGATCCTGCTGCTCGTATTGGCCTCTAAATTCCGCGCCTCCGAGGCCGGCTTCCAATTTGTCTCCAGTTTCCCGGTCGTTCCCCAACTCGGGATCAATTTCATCCTCGGCGCGGATGGTCTCAGCTTCGTCATGCTTTTCCTCTCCACCGCCGTCACGCTGGCCGCCGTTGCGGTGGCCCGTCCTCCAGTGGAAAACGACCGCTGGTTCTACATCAGCCTTCTGATGATTTCGGCGGGCGTCATTGGAGCCTTTGCGTCCGTGGATGTGTTTCTCTTCTACATGTTCCACGAGCTCGCGCTCATCCCGACCTTCCTTTTGATCGGTATCTGGGGCTCCGGGGACCGCCAAGCCGCCGCGTGGAAAGCCACCATTTACCTTGCGACCGGCAGTTTCGTTCTCCTCCTCGGCCTGATCGGGCTTTACCTCCTCCAGCCCCTCGGCGACCGCAGTTTCGACCTTCGCCACATCATCCAACTTGCCGAGACCGGCCTGATTCCTGACAACCCGATTGTCTATCTCCTCCTGCTCTTCGGATTTGGAACCCTCGTCTCGCTCTTCCCCTTCCACACTTGGGCGCCCCAAGCCTACGCCAGCGCGCCCGCCCCTGCGGCGATGCTCCACGCCGGCGTCCTTAAGAAATTCGGCCTCTACGGTCTCATCCGTATCTGCGCCCCCGTCTTCCCCGAGTCGATCCAAGCCCTCCTCCCTCTGCTACTGGTCTTGATCGTCGGAAACATCCTCTATGTCGGGTATGTGACGATCGCCCAGCGCAAGCTCGACACCATGCTCGGCTACTCGAGCGTCATGCACATGGGCTACATTTTCCTTGGCTTCGCCGCGCTCAATGTCGTGAGTCTCACCGGCGCCTCCCTCATGCTTCTCAGTCACGGGTTGACCGTTGCCATCTTGTTTGCCCTCTGCGGGGAAATTCGCGAGCGCACCGGCACGCTGGAATTTTCCGAACTCGGTGGCATCGCCCGCGCCACTCCAAAGCTCGGCCTCTCCTTCGGATTTGCCGCGATGGCCTCGGTCGGTCTTCCCGGCTTTATCGGGTTCGCCTCCGAGTTGATGGTTTTCTTTGGAGCCTTCGTCGGGCAACCCACCGATATGCGTGCTCAAACCGAAGCCGCCGCCGAGGTTTTCCGCTTCAACTCGATCCAAGTCGTCACCATCTGCGCCGTCTGGGGCATCGTCATTTCCGCGATCTACATGCTCCGCGCCTACCGCAAGATTTTCATGGGCCCATTGCCCGAACGCTGGTCGCGTCTGCCTGACCTGGCTGGTCTGCCCCGCGTGGCCGTGGTGCTTCTCATCGGCGTCATGCTCTTCTACGGATTCTTCCCGCAACTTCTCGTGAACCTCGTCACTCCCGCCCTGCTTCAGCCATGATCGATCCCGTTATTCTGGAAGTCAGCGTCGTCGTCCTGGGAATTTTTCTGCTCATGGCCGAGGCATTCGGTCTCACGAAGCAAAAATCCACCCTCGCCTGGTGGGCGATCGGCGGCCTCGCCGCTGTTTTCATCGGCACATTTTTCATCGGCCCAAACTCCAACAGCTTTGAGGTGTCCGGGTTCTATGTGGTGGATGGCCTTTCCCTGTTCTTCAAACGCTTCGTCCTCATCTCCACGATTTTGGTGTTGGTGATGTCGGTGGACTACTTGCCCATCGTTCAGCGCCTGGTTCCCGCCGAGCGTCCCGGTGCCGGCTCCGGCGAATTTTTTATCCTGCCCGTTTTCACCTGCGCGGGACTCATGTGGATGACTTCGGCCACCGACTTCATCATGATTTTCTGCGCGCTCGAGCTCGTCACGATCTCGTTTTACATCCAAGTCGCCTACCTGCGCCGGAGCATGTCCAGCCTCGAAGCAGGCACGAAATACCTCATCCTCGGCGCGCTCTCCACCGGCTTTTTGGTTTACGGCATCACCTGGTTTTTTGGAACCACTGGCCAAACAAACCTCGTCGCCATTCGCGAGGTTCTGCCACTCGTTCCCGTCGCGAACCATCCCGCCATCCTCTTCGGTCTCGCGCTCGTCCTCGTCGCTCTCGGATTCAAAATCGCCGCCGCGCCGTTCCAATTCTGGGTGCCCGATGTTTATCAAGGCGCGCCCACACCCGTCACCGCCTACCTCGCGGTGGCATCCAAGGCCGCCGGCTTCCTTGTTTTGATCCGGGTCCTCGAGCCCTTCTTCACCGTCCCGTCCTTCCAAAACAAGCTGTTCCTCGCGCTCGTTCTTTTGGCCCTGCTGACCCTGATCTTCGGCAACCTCGCCGCTATTCCGCAGACGAATTTCAAGCGACTCCTGGGTTACTCCAGTATCGCCCATGCCGGCTACCTCCTCATGGGCCTCGCCGCCATTGGTGATGCTTTCGCCGGCCGCGCCGTGGTCTTTTACCTCTCGGGGTATTTGCTCATGACCTTTCTCGCCTTCCTGATTTTGGTGCCTGTTACCAAAGCCTCCGGGGGGGACGATATCTCCCATTTCAACGGCCTTGCCCGCCGCTCTCCCGGCCTCGCGCTCGCCATGCTCATCGCCGCCGCCTCGCTCGCCGGGGTGCCATTCACGGTTGGGTTCTTCGGGAAGTTTTTCATCTTCGAAGCCGCCATGAATCAAGGGCTCTACCTTCTCGTTCTCGTGGGCATCGTGACCGTCGCCAGCGGCTTCTACTACTACTTCAAAGTGATCCGCGCCATGTATTGGCAGCCCGCCCCAGAGGACGCCGGCCCCGTCGCCGTCACCAAAACCTCCTCGGTGGCCATCTTCATCCTCGCCACGCTCATTCTCATCCTCGGCGTCTATCCCCAACTCCTGATCGGAATCCTCCCCTGATCCAGCGTCCTCCGGCATGGAAGACTTCTGGAAAACCTGGGAACCCCGCGAACGAGCCACCCTTTGTTTTCTGATTCAGGACGGGCAAATTCTGCTCATCCGAAAAAAGCGTGGTCTGGGTGCTGGAAAAATCAACGGCCCCGGCGGTCGCATCGAACCCGGCGAGGAACCCCACGAATGCGCTGTGCGCGAAACCTCCGAAGAGGTCGGCCTCACACCGCTCCATGTCCAGAACCGCGGCGAACTCCACTTCCAATTCGCTGACGGCTACAGCCTCCACTGTGCCGTTTTTGTAGCCCACGAATACACCGGCGAACTCATCGAGACCGACGAAGCGCTTCCGATCTGGACCCCATTAGACAGCATTCCCTACGACGAAATGTGGGCCGACGACATCCACTGGCTCCCCGGCGTCCTTCAAGGCGGCACTTTCCGTGGCTACTTCCACTTCGACGGCGAAACGATGCTCTCCAAGCACCTCCTTTGGGAGTAAAACAAAACAACCCGCTGCCCATCGGGGCCCCGACATTTTCAGAGGGGGTTGCCGAGGTTGCCCGGTGCCGTTTTTGTTAAGCCTGTCTCGCCGTCCAGCCTCTATCAGTGCCCGGCTCCGGGAGCCCCCTTCAGGTAGGTGCCGTAGC
>JBDKIG010000044.1:0-14323 GCA_039797215.1 Verrucomicrobiota bacterium
AAAAGAGGGGTGAATTTGATCGTATCGTTTGGTGCAATCTGGGCGGTGTCGGTTTTGTTCACCCCACCACTCTGCATCAGCCCTCCCGCACTAAACGATCTTCTTCAAAATCCGTTTTCGGGATAAAGCAAGGGTGGCTCCTAAGGGGATGCTTGTGGAGGCTAATCCGGCATTGATTTCGCAAGTTGAGAGGCTGTTGAAAAAAAATGGCTTCGATGAGATGTGTGTTTTCAACGGGGCGGCCGGGGCGGGATTGGATGGTGGCGTGGTTGAGATTTTGGTGCCTCCCACCGATGTGGGGGCCGGGCTGAAAGCTACGACAGAAAAGTCGCTGGCCGGGGACAAATGCGAAGTGGTGCGTGTGCCTGCTCTGCGAGTCGGTGAAGTTTGGCGTCAGAGGTTTCCGAATGGCGAGCGATGTGGAATTCTGAAAATCGATATTGAGGGGACTGAGAAGAGGTTTTTTGAGGATGAAGGGGATTTCCTCAGCTTGGTTGATCGAGTGGTGGTGGAAGTTCACGAGTCAATGGTTTCGATTCAGGCGATCAGGGATCTGCTTTCGAAAAATGGCTTTGCGATTAAAAAAGAAAACAAAGAGGATAGCGAGACATCACTGATTTTTGCGGAGAGGAAATGATGGGTGAATCTTGGTTATATTGGTCTGATAATTTAGCTCTTTACCGGACCGCGTGTTTTGGCCTGCTGGCGATTTTGGGAGTTTTGGTAATCTGGCCTGTGGCAATGAACAAAACAGGTCGGCTGGGTGCCGCCTTTTTTGTTCTGGTATTGTGTGCGTTCGTAATTCTAGCGCGGTGGCCGGGTTTGTTTTATCCGCGTGGGTTTAATCCTGATGAGGATCAGTTGGTTGCAGCGGCGCGTGCGTTGGTGTTGGATCCAGTGTTTTTCCGGGCAGCAGAGGCGGGCTCCAGTGGGCCGCTGAATGTTTATCCGCTTTTGACTTCGCTGGCATTTGGAGGATGGCCAACATTGTTTAGTGCGAGGCTGGTCGGATTGGCGATGATTTGTTTGGCTTTAGTTGCGCTGTATTTTGCAGGAAGAGCGGTTTTTTCGGAACCGGTGGCGCGGCTTGGGGCGATGCTGCCAGGGGTGTTTTTCGGCCTAACAAACTTTTGGGATTTCACGCACTACACGAGCGAGCATGTGCCGATGGCATTGTTAGCTGTGGGGTGGGCATTAAGCGCGTGGGCGCTTTTCCGTGAAGGTCTTCCATTCCAGCAGAGGGTTATCATCGCTTGTTTAGCGGCCTGCGCTTATTCGATGGTTCCTTTTGCGAAGTTGCAGGCTTCCATGGCGGCGGTTGGGGCGGCGGCGATTTTGGTTGTGGGTATTTTTGTTCAAGGTGGCTCCTTGCGGGAGAGGTTGGCGGGGGTGGGTATTGTTTGTGCGGCTGGGTTGCTCATCCCTGTAGGCTTGGTGGGCTTTTTTGCAGCTAATGGGGCGCTGGAGTATTTCTGGATGAGCTATATCCAAAATGCGCTGGCGTATCAAGGGTCGGGATATCGGGGTGTCTCGGCTATGAAAATGCTGGGTATGATTTTGTTTGCGAAGCCACCAATGCGCCCTGATGATTTTTTGTGGTTTTCGCTTGGCTGGGTTATTCTTGTGCTTATGGGTGCTCTTGCGCTTGCTGGCGCGGGGCGCAGGTCAGCTCCATGGCGTTCGTGGGCTTTTCTTGCTTATGCGCTGGTTTTGATCGGGTTGGCATTTCTTACGGTCACCTTACCGCAGAGGAATTACCCGCATTACCTTCTCTTTTTGCCGGTCGTCATGGGGTTGGTGGTCATAGCGCTCCTTGGTGTGCTTGGCGGGAAGTTTGGATCTACACACGCTAAGACTAAGGCGGTGGCAATGGGAGTGGTTTTTCTTGTTGGAGTGGGGCCGATGGTTATAGCCCGTTTTCAGTCACCGAACTCCTGGGCTGGGCTGGCGGAAAAGTGGGCCGCCGAAAAGCCCGGAGCTATTGGGAGAAAGATTCTCGAGGCTTCGGGTGGCGAGGGGAGGCTGTGTGTGTGGGGTTATAATCCAACATATTACTCAGAGACAGGGATGGTGCAGGCCACGCGCTTGAGCACTTCCGGGGCCTTGTTTAATGAAAACCCGCTGAAGCCGTTTTTTCTGGCGACCTATATCGATGATTTGCAGCGGAACCGGCCCCTTGTTTTTGTAGACGCGGTTGCTCCGGATCAATTTGTGATGATGACGAAGCGTGAGGAGCATGGTTATGAAAAAATTCCCGAAATCCGAGATTTCGTGGCCGCAAATTACACTCTTTTTGAGGAAATCGATGGCGTTCGGATCTACAAATGGAAAGAGGTGCTGCCTTGAGCGGCAATGCGGTTCATCCGCTGATTTCGGTCTGTATCCCGCTCTATAATGGGGCGCCTCATTTGCGAGAGTGTCTCGATTCCGTGGCCTCGCAGGAGGATGTTGCTCTGGAAGTCGTCGTGCGCGACGATGGGTCAAAGGATGGGTCGCTGGAGCTTGTGGAGTCTGTGGCCCGGGAGTTTCCGGAAGTGGAATGGAACATTGCTCGGAATGCGGCGAACCTTGGCATGGTGGGAAATTGGAATGCCTGCTTGATGGCTGCAAAGGGGGAATTTGTGAAAATGATGGGTCAGGATGACCTATTGGAAACAAATTGTCTGAAGAAACAGGCGGAGGCTCTGCAGGGCAATCCCGCAGCGAATCTGTGTGTATCCGCAGCGAATCTTTACTCGGCCCGCAGTGCTCGGCTTTTTGCCAAGCGGCGCCATTGGAGTGAGGGGTGGCATTCTGGAAATGAGATCATTATCGATTGTGCGCGGCGTGCTTATAATCCGCTTGGGGAGCCGGTGACGGGTTTGGCGAGGCGTGAAAGCATGCTGGCGCGTGGAGGTTACGATGCAACTCTGCGGTATTGGGTGGATGTGGATATGTGGTTCCAATTGATCCAAAATGGCGCTTGCGTGATTTTGCGCGAGGCGCTTTGCGGATTTCGCATCCATCGTGGCGCGGCATCCTTCACGCTTCAGGGTGACTCTTATGCGGAGTTTCTGGAAATCGCAAAACGCTATGCTCCGGGCTCAGCAGCATCCCGGCGCTCGCTTGCCCAACGCGTGCGGGCTGGGGTTGATTCACTGGCGCGCTTGGCCATCTACCGGATTTTTGGATAAATGCGCAGCCCGTGGAAATCACAACCTTGACTCTCGTGTGTGATCGTGTATTGAGATACCATGGCCACCAAGACAATCACATTGGAAATTGATGCATACGAGCGTTTGAAGAGTGCCAAGAGGTTTCCTCGGGAGTCATTTTCTGAGGTGGTTCGGCGGTTGCCGCTGCGATCCGATGCAATGACAGCCCTTGAATTTCTGGAAATGTCCCGGAGGCGGGGCGGTCAGCTCACCGAGGCGGATTGCCAAGTGATCGATGAACTGAATGCATCGGACCTTCCGCCGTCGATTCCATGATTCTTGATTCCACTTTTCTGGTTGATTTCGAGAGGGAAATGCGGCGAAAAGAGCATGGTCCGGCTGGGATGTTTTTGCAATCGAACGGCGATGAGGTGCTTTGTATCACATTCACGATTGCGGGAGAGTTGGCGGCCGGGGAATCCTTGGGTGGTGATCGTCAAAAGTGGGAGGCTTTTTTGTCGCCGTTTCGTTTTCTTTCCTACACTCCGGAAGTGGGTTGGCGGTTTGGAATAATTTATCGTCGTCTACGCGCCGCGGGGATCTTGATCGGGGCGAATGATCTCTGGATCGCGGCCACCGCCTTAGCTTACGGGCAGCCGTTGGTCACGCGAAACGCCTCGGATTTTCAGCGGATTGATGGGTTGGAAGTTCATGGATATTGACTATGGAGAGTGTTGAAAAATTGGATCGGGCTACGGAAGGGAATCAAAAAAAAGAGCCTCTGCAACTGCTCTCCATCGTCATCCCCGCCCGGGACGAGGAGGGGTGCATTGCGAGCACGGTCGAGCATCTGCATTTAGAGCTCAAGCTGCATGGCGTGCCTCATGAAATCGTGGTGGTGGATGATGGCAGCAAGGACCGAACCTGGGATATTCTTCAGGAGGTGCGCGAAAGGGTTCCCACGCTGGCTCCTGTGCAGAACACAGACCTGAACGGCTTCGGGCGGGCGATCACCTGTGGCTTGGATGCCGCCAAGGGCGATGCGCTTGTCATTATGATGGCCGACGAGTCCGATGATTGCCGAGATGTCGTGCGTTACTGGCAGCAGCTCAACGAGGGCTATGATTGCGTCTTCGGAAGCCGCTTCATGAAGGGCGGCGGAGTGATTGATTACCCATCCGTGAAGCTCTTCGTAAACCGCCTGGCCAATGCGTTCGTGCGAATCCTCTTCAATCACGGCCTCAACGACACGACCAACGCCTTCAAGGCCTACCGCAAAACCGTGATCGATGGCATACGCCCCATTCTCTCGCCGCACTTCAACATCACGGTCGAGCTTCCCCTCAAAGCCATCGTGCGAGGTTTTTCCTTCACCGTCATCCCCATCACCTGGCGCAACCGCCGCACCGGCGAGGCGAAACTCAAGATCAAAGAAATGGGCAGCCGCTATCTGTTCATCTGCCTCTATGTCTGGCTGGAAAAATATTTCTCGCGTGGAGATTATCGCGTGCGGGACTCAAAGGAATCTCCTCCTTGACCCAAATGAATTCAACGAAACGGCCGCTTCCTGCGGCCGTTTTGTTTTTCCAAAATAAGGTCCTTTGATAAGTCTTGAACCAGTGACGAAACAGGTGATGAGAGATTCTGGCGATCAGCGTCGGCTGGCCGCAGTCTTGGTGGCGCGGCCTGAGGGGCAGTTGGGGAATCGCATTTTTCAGGCGGCGACTTTTCAGGCGGCGGCGTGGAAAATGGGTTTTTCTCTTATGAATCCGGCGATGGGGCCGTATGCGGAGTTTTTTCCCGCGCTGGCGGAGGATTTTTTCTGCCGTCCGGGGCAGGGGCTTCCCTTGGCGCGCTGGCGTCTTTTGTTTTGCAGGACTCTGGATTTTCTGACATCACGCCCACTGCATCCGGTGTGGGCCGCAGGTGGGTGCGCCGTGTTGGATATAGCCGCTTCGCACGATGCCAGCGAGGAGGACTACGATCTCTGTGGCGAGGAGTTTCAAAGAATCCTCTCGCAGTATCGCCTTGTTGTTGCGAAGGGCTGGAAATTCCGTGCGCATGCGGCTCTCAAGTCGAGGCGGGAGGATGTGGTCAGGCTCTTCACGCCGCAGCCATATATACTGGCAGAGGTCGAGCATTTCATAGCGCGCGCCAGAGCTGGGAGCAATCTTCTCGTAGGCTTGCATGTGCGGCTTGGCGACTACGCAACTTGGCTGGGCGGGCGGTTTTATTACGGTCTGGATGCCTATGCGGCTTGGCTCAAAGCGGCAAACGCGCTCTGGCCGGAGAAGAAGGTAAGTTTTGTGGTCTGTTCGAATGGAAATGTGGACGATCTACTTTGTTTGCCGGGTATCCGGGCGAGCACTGGTCCTGGCGCACCGATCACCGACCTCTATGCTCTTGCGGCTTGCGATTTTTTGATTGGACCCCCGAGCACATTCACTCTCTGGGCGTCTTACTACGGAGGCGCTCCGCTGCACATGGTCATGGAAAAAGACCAGCAACTCCAGATCGCGGGGTTCGCGCATCACAACCGGTTTTGAAAAAAAATCGATGTTTATCCTCCACCCAAAAACCGATTCCTGAAATGAAGGCCGCTGCTTATTCTTCAAAAAACTACTCTTGGCTCATTCCTCTCGGCGTGGCTCTTTATTGGATCGGCTTGTTTTCTTTAAGCCATTTCACTGGGAAGCCTGTCAGCGAATGGCTTGTTCATCTCGGCGTGCCAGCTTTGGAGCAAAGTTTCAGCGATGCCCAGCTGGTGGGCCTATGGTGCGACGAAAGCAAGGCTGGTCGCGATCCATATCACCACCCTCCAATCGATGAGGCTGGTCGGATTCTACGCATGAACTATCCACCTCTTTATTTTGGATTTGGGTGGCTGGGCCTGGGCAAGGAGACCGCTTTTATTTATGGAATTTTACTTGCGGCGGCATTTGCGCTCTCCGCAACATGGATTGCTGGACCTTGTTCAAAGGGATGCGCTTGCATTTGGATTGCGCTGCTATGCTCGCCTGTTTGTGTTTTCGCTTGTGAAAGAGGAAATTTTGATATTTTGGTATTTTTCTTTCTTTCGCTCGCTGTGGCAATGCGGTCCTATGCTTTTCTGGCAGGTGGATTGGTTGTCTTGGCAGCAACTTTTAAACTTTTTCCCATTGCTGGTCTCGCCGCTGTTTTTGCAAGAAGCGGGCGGGGAGTTTGTGCAGCGCTGACTGGATTGGCGTGCTTTGGAGGCTATCTATTTTTTATTCAAGATTGGCTGCCTTTTATCTTTGGATCTCTTTCGAGCAACGTTTCATGTGCTTTTGGCTCGTCGGTAGTTCCGAATCAACTTGGACGACCCGAGTGGGCTATTCTTTTCAAAATAGCTTTGCTGATTGGTGGATGCTGCGTTGGCATTTTCGGCTTAGTCCGCGCTGGTGTTTCGGAACCAGTGTGTCAGGAAAAAGCTTCCTTTGCGGCTTGGATAGGCGTGCCTATATTCGGACTTCTTGTTTTGAGTGGCGTGCAGTTCGATTATAAACTGATCTTCCTGCTCTTCGCTGTCCCTGCAGCAATCGAGTTGTCATTTAGCTTGAATGCGACGCTTCGTATGGGAGCCCGTATCTGGATAGGCCTGTTTTTTTGCTATTCCTATTGGATGTTTTTTTCAGGGGAGGCTTGTTTACGCAACTTTTTGTTGAAGCAAGCTGTGGCTTCGCTGCTTTTTCTCCTGTCGTGTTTTCTCTTTGGCGCTATCGCAAAGCCTGCAGTTTTGCGTTTACTTAAGGTAATTGCTTTAAAGGCATAAAAATATGCGAATCGTGCCTTTTAGAGCTTCCCCTCCTTTGCCCGCCGCCTGTGCGATGGTGTTTCTTTTGCCATGGTTGGTGAAACTCCTTTTCGGCCTGCCGTGGCTGATGCTGCAAAATTTCACCGATGGCGTTTTTTATCTCGGCTATGCGATGCATTTTCGGGAGCTGCTGGACCGGGTCGGGCTGACTTATTATGCGGTTCGGTTCAGCGGGATCGCGCCGGATGCGTTGGCATTTTCGGTGTTCGGTGCGGAGGCCGGGTTTATCGTCGTGCGTTATGTGCTCGCGGGGGCGTGTTGCGTGGCGCTCTTTGTTTTTTTCTCGCGGCGTTACGGGATGGCGGCGGGCTAGTTCGCCGCATTCGCCTGGGCCTTCAATCCGGCTGCGATTCGCTTGCTGCAGACCGCGTATGTGGATGTCGTGGGGGCTGCGTTTTTGTGTCTTGGCCTCTGCCTGCTCTGCCTGCCACGGGCCGGTGTGTGGTCTGCGTTTTTTGGAGGGCTATCGCTGGGGATGACATTCTGGTCGCACCTGCACGCGGCCGTGGCGCTTGTTTTTTTCGGGCCGCTCTTGCTCGTGGTTTTATTGGATCGACCTCGAAAGGAAGCATGGCGTTTTGCTTTGGCGATGCTCGCTGGGGGCGGCGTGGTGACTTTGGCTGGCTGCGGATTCTTTTATTGGAACGATGGCCTGTGGGATCTCACGAGCCCGACGCGGTAGTTGTTGCAAACGCTCAAGGACGGCCACATTCCCGCTCCGAAGCTCGAGTGGATCGAGGTGGTGCGTCAATGCCCGTTCTGGCTCTCGGTGTTTCCGCTGGGCGGCGCCTTCTTTTTCCTGCCAACGAGGGACCGCTTTCTCTACGCCTGCTTCTTTGCTTTTGTCGGCTACATCGCCTTCCTGCTCTGGGGGGACTTGGTGAAGGGCGGCTACTCGCTCTCGCTCTTTTACTACTTTTCCTTCGCCCTGCCGGCGTTTGTTTTTCCCGTTGCCGCGATCGTTGCCAATCTGGGCCGGGATTCGTGGCGCGTGGGTTGGGCACTGCTTCTGCCGGTCTTCGCTGTGGCATGGAATCCCTCAGGCGGCATGGTTGCGATAGGCGCTGCCATTTTCCTGGCTTCCATTCCCGCACTCCTCGTCTGGCGGAGAACGACTCTCCCCGTCTCGATCTGTGTCGCTCTCGCCTCTCTCACTGTGGCTCTCGCGCCCTCAAGCAAACTGGCTCTTGGCAATTACTGGAAATCGGACGATCTCCCTCTCCTCACCATGGCCGGGCAGCTTTCCAAGGCCCTTCCCAAATACCAAGCCGATCCCGGGAAGCTCGCTTTCTGGTATGACGACTCGAGCGGTGATGACCTACGAATGCTCCAGTCCTTCTACCTCCACGAATTCACCAAGCTTAGGAGGGCGGATGGCGGCGGTCTCGAGTTCTCGCCAACAGCTCCGCTCGATAAAAATTCCATCCTTCACCCAGGGTTGAGGCATGTTGTGGTGCTGGGGGCTTCCTCCGAGTCGGTGGACCCCGCTGTGCAAAAACTTCGCGAGATCGGCGTCCCCATTCGAGGGATCAAGCCCATACCACTGAAGGCTTGGGGGCAAACCCTCCACGCTCGTCTCTTTCGACCTGCCGGATTTTGAGGAAAAATCCTTGCTCGATCCCGACTGGAAGCTCCACCGCCGCGCCAAGCTCGGCGCGCGAGCCATCATTCAAACCAGTCCCAAAAAAGGAAACCTCGATGCGGCCTTGCCCATTCCCCAGCTCTCCGCTGGAGAAGCCGTCTGCATCAAGCTTCGCGTCCTTGAAGGTGCTGTCCGCATCGGCTTGGCTCCAAACGAATCCGCCGCACTCGGAGCCGACGCCCTCCTTGTTTCGCCTACCGCATCTCCGCACGAAATCTTTCTTTTCCCTTCCAAGCCAGGCGAGCCATCCTGCCTCCAAATCCGCAACGCCGCCCCCAGAGGCGTTCGCTCAAAAATCCGGTTCCAACAGATAAAAATTGTTCGCTTGGCCAACCCTGCCGATAAGTAAAATTTCCACCCACCTGCAGCGCCGTCGGGAAGTGGCCTCCCATGGTTTTTCCCTCTGTGATCTCTGTGTCCTCTGTGGTTAATTTTTCCGAGCGCTTTTGAAAACCCACCTCGTCATTCCTCATTACAACGACACCGCGCGTCTCGAATCCTTTCTCGATGCCTTGCAGCGCGGCCTGCCGGAGCGGTTTTCCATTTTGGTCTCGGATGACGGCTCGACTCCGCATGAGCGCGAGCGCTTGGCAGAATTGATCCACGTTATGCAGCAGAAACAATCGGGCTGCGGGCCTGTTTTTTTGGATCCGCTTTTCACTGCTCGCAATACCGGAAAAGGCGGCACCATCCTGCGCGGATGGGATCAT
This sequence comes from Verrucomicrobiota bacterium, assembly GCA_039797215.1. Lineage (GTDB taxonomy): Bacteria > Verrucomicrobiota > Verrucomicrobiia > Chthoniobacterales > Terrimicrobiaceae > UBA967. The sequence goes on from JBDKIG010000044.1 coordinate 9,322, forward strand.
CCTGGGGATGCCGACCTCATCGCCTTTGCCGATGCCGACGGTGCCGTGAGTGCTTCAGAAATCCTGCGGGCGGAGAATTTTTTTCGCTCTCCCGAGGCCGCAGATACTGACGCACTCTTCGCCAGTCGGGTCAAAATGCTCGGCCGCACCGTCGAGCGCTCGCTCAAGCGCCACCTCTCCGGCCGTGTCTTCGCCACCCTCGTCTCGATCGTCGGCCGCGTGCCTGCCTACGATACCCAGTGCGGACTGAAAATCCTCCGCCGCTCGGCCTTCGAAAAAATCCGCCCACATCAGCAAACCATCGGCTTCGCCTTCGATGTCGAGCTTTGCCTCCTGCTCCGCAAATTCGGCTGCCGCATCATCGAATTTCCCGTCGATTGGTCCGACATCCCAGGCAGCAAGGTCAGCCTCCTCCGCGACTCCACCCGCATGGCCCGCGAAGTCTTCAAAATCCGCCGCCGCGTCGATGGCATAACGCCTTCTTCTGATTTAAAAATGGATTTCAACTTGTTAGGCTCAACTCGTAATTTTGGTAGATCCAGCTCCTAAATTTCATGGCACTGCCCGCCGCCCCGCTTTTCACCATCATCACCCCCACGCTCAACGCCTCGGCGACGCTCGAAGACGCCGTCTGCAGCGCCATGGGGCAGGGGATCGAGTATGAGCACCTCATCATGGATGGCTGCTCGTCTGACCGAACGCTCGAAATCGCCCACTCGTTTCCGCACCTCACCGTCCACAGCGGACGTGACCGCGGGCTCTACGACGCTATGAACCGCGGCGCCTTCTTCGCCCGGGGCGAATGGCTCATCTTTCTGCAAGCCGACGACTGGCTTCCCGAAGGCGCACTGGCCGCCTTCCAAGCCGCGATGGAAAAAAATCCCGCCGCCGAGATTCTCACCGGTTCCGCCGAAGCCGTGCGCCAGATCGGCGAGGGCCTATTGGATCCCCAATGGCAGCGCACCTCGGATGCCGACAAGGCGCTTACCATTCAAAACATCGCCCTCGGCGAGCCCATGCTCAACGCCCGCGCCATCCGCAAGAGCCTCTTCAAAAAAGCCAGCCCCTTCGACCTCGCCTACTCCCTCGCCTCCGACCGCGACTTCCTCCTCAAGCTCACCGCCCTTCAGCCCCAGGCGGCAACAGTCGATGCCCCCACCTACCGTTACCGCTGGCACGAAGGCTCTCGCACCATGAACGCCGGCAACTCCCTCAGCCGCCGCCTCACGGCGGAAAACCTCGCCATTGCGGAAAAGCACCTCCAGTCATCCGCCGAGCCCGCTATGCGCCGCCTCCTCAAACTCTGGCACCACCGCCAATCCCTGCAAGCCGCCCTTTGCGCCCTCGAAGCGCTCCAACCCCTCGCCTTCTTACAAGCCTCCTTCCGAGCCACCCGCATCAATCCCTCCTGGCCTCCTGCTTGTGTCGCCGAATTCCTTCGCTGCTTCACCGGTTGGGCCGGCCGAGGATTCAAAACCCGCTCCCAAATCACCTCTCAATAGTCTCCTTTCTCTCAAGCCGATCTTCATTGCAGCAAGTATTCTCAGTTTTACCGACAAACTTTTAACTTCATGCCTCGGCTCAGCATTATCATCCCTGTTTTCAACCGCGCCCATTGCATTTCGCGGGCGTTGGCGAGCGTCAGGGAACAATGGGTGGGGGATTTTGAGTTGATCATTGGCGATGACGCATCGACGGATGACACTTGGGAGGTGGTGAGGCGCGAGTTTCCCTCGGCGAGGTTGGCGCGGCTTGAGGTGAATTCCAGCGCAGCAGCGGCGAGGAATGCAGCTCTGCGGATCGCGACGGGCGAGTTTCTGGCGTTTCTGGATTCGGATGATGAATGGCTACCGGGAAAAATGGCGGCGCAATTGGGGTTTCTTGAAAAACATCCGGAGGTGGCAGCTTGCGCATGCTCTCATGTTTTCTGTCGGCGGGATAGCTTGCGACGCGATGTCCGGTTGGAAAATCCAGCGGACTGGCGTGTGGCGTTGCATTCAGGTCAGTGGTTCCACGGGGCGAGCACACCGCTGGTGCGGCGCTCGGTGCTGGATTCTGTCGGGCTATTAGACGAGTCGTTGAGGGTGTTGGAGGACTGGGATTGGATGCTCAGAATCTCGCAACAGCACCGCATTCATGTTCTGCCGGAGAAGTTGGCAGTAATCCATGAGAACGGGCCTTCGGACCCGGATTTCACGAAGGTATCCACGGAGCGGTTCCTGGCAAAACACGAAGCGGATTTTCGTGCAGTTGGGGCCAGGCATTTTCGGAGAATGGCATCGCAACATTGGGAAAATGCGGCTCGCTGTTTTTTTCGTCATTCCCGCAACCGCGAAGGGATAGCTTGCGTGGTCAGATCGCTCGCGTTTTCTCCGGCCAGAAACCCAGCCGTAGCGGCGGCAATGCCTTTGGCATTTATTGACGGGATACTGGGCACGCAGTTCCTGCGAAGGGTTTTGAAGTCACGCGGCGGGTATTCATTAAACTAGCAGCCTGTCGGACTTAGCCAAGCCCTCCTTCAGAAGTTGGCCTAATTCCTGCTACGCAGTTTGATATGGCTAGATTCGTCAACATCGACCGCGACACCCCCATGCTCCTCCCACCTGACCTGCGCGACTGGATCCCCAGCGACCATCGTGCATTTCGTCATCGACGCCATCGAGTCGATCGACACCTCTTGAGCCCAAATCAACCACCGCGGCACCGGGAACGAGCAATATCCCCCGGCCATGCTCCTGGCACTTTTGGTCTACTCCTATTGCACGAGCCAGTTTTCCAGTCGCCAGATCGAGCGGGCCAGCCACAGCGATGTGGCCGTGCGATTTCTCTGCGCCAACACCCACCCCGACCACGACACGCTTTGCACTTTTCGCAGAAAAAACGGAGCGCTTCTCCAGCGGGCCTTCGCGCAGATTTTGGAAATGGCCGCCCGCTGCGGAGTCTTCAAAGTCGGTCAAGTCACCGTAGCCATCGATGGCACCAAGGTTCTGGCCAATGCCAGCAAGCACGCCGCCGTGAGCTACGGCCACGCCGAGCAGAAGCTCCAAGAACTCGATTTGGAAATCCAAGAACTTTTGGCCAAAGCCGAGCAAGCCGATTCCGCCCCGCTCCAAGAGGGTCTGACGATCCCCGAGGAAATCCAGCGGCGGCAAGAGCGCCAAGCCGCGCTACGCCGAGCCAGAGCCGAAATGGAGGCGCGGGCCTACGCACGCTTCCAAGCCGAGTCAGCCTCATTCGAAGCCAAAATGGAACGCCGCCAATCCGCCGAAGAGAGCGAAAAAAAACCACGCGGACGCGCTCCCCAAGCCCCAAGCGCCGCCCCCGAAGCCAAAGACCAAGTCAATTTCACCGACGAGGAAAGCCGGATCATGAAAACCAAAGACGGCTTCCAGCAATGCTACAACGCCCAAGCCGGAGTCGACACCGACTCACGCCTCATCCTGGGCCAGCGTGTGAGCCAATCCCCCAACGACAAACAGGAGTTGGCCGAGGATTTGAAAGTCGTGAAGGAAAATGCCAGCCCCGCTGTGGTGCTTATCGACAGCGGCTTTGTCAGCGAATCCACCGTCGTAAAAATCGAATCCGAAAATCCCGGACTCCAAGTCCTCGCCGCGATGGAACGCCAACCCCACGGGCGCACGGTCAAGCAATTGGAAAAGTGCCCCGAGCCCGAGCCGCCCGGAGCCGACGCCGACTTCGCCACGAGGATGAAATACCGCACCACCACCGCCGGCCGCACGCTCTACAAATTGAGGCAGCAAACCGTCGAGCCCATCTTCGGAATCATCAAAGAAGCGATGGGCTTTCGGCGCTTCTCGCTGCGAGGCCACGCCAAAGTGAGCTTGGAATGGAATCTGGTCTGCCTGGCCTACAACCTCAAACTCCTCCACATCGTCGGAGCCAACCTCCGCGCGGCATGAAGCAGGAAATCAACAGGCCTTTTAACCAAAAGGAACACAGGCGATACGAAATGAAGATCACAAAAATCCCACTCCTCGATTTTGAAAAAATCGAAATCCGGAGTTCCGACTTTTCAAATGCTGCAACCCCGACAGGCTGCTAGAATGAAGATTCTCTTTCTTTCGAGTTACGCACATCTGGTTCTAGAGAAAAACACGACTCTGGTTTCCGGCGGGGCGGAGTTGCAAGTTGCGCTTTTGGCTCGGGAATTGGTGGGGCGGGGGATCGAGGCGGTGATTGTTGGAGGAGATACCGGGCAGAGAGACGGGGCTTATTTGGAGGGAGTCAAAATTCGCACCGGCGGGAAATTTCATAGTGGAAATCCGGTGGAGATGCTCGGGGCAGTGCCGAGGGTTTTCTCGGTGATCCGCAGGGAGAAGCCCGACTGGGTGTTTCTTTTAGGGTGGACGGCTTGGATGGCTATCGTGGTGGCGATGCGAAGACTGTTGGGATATCGCGCAGGGTTTATTTGCGGCTTGGATAGCGAACTCACGGGCGACTTCCGGCGGGAGAATCCGGTGCGTGGTGGGCTGTTCGAGGGGGGGGTGGGGAAGTGCGACTTGAGGTTCGCGATGACGGAGCATCAACGGGCACTTTTCGCGAAGCGGGGGTGGAGTTGCGGGATGTATCGAAATCTCATCCTGCCGAGAGCTTTTGAGTATGGGGGTGCAAAGACGATGGATTTTTTGTGGGTCTCGCGCTGTCAACCGGTGAAGCGGCCGCATTTGTATTTGGATTTGGTTGAGGCGTTGCCGGAGCGTTCGTTTCAGATGGTTTGCCCGCGCGAGGATGTGGTTTTGTGGGAGAGCGTGGCGGCACGGGCGGCGGGGATGCCCAATCTTCGATTCATCGAAAAGGTGCCCTACCACGAAATTCAGGCCCACTACGATGTGGCACGGGTTTTTGTGAATACTTCGGAGTGGGAGGGGTGGCCGAACAGCTTCATTCAGGCTGGGCTGGGGGGGGCGGCGTTGCTTTCGTTGGATGTGAATCCGGATGGGATTTTCGAACAGTTCGGGTTGGGGAGATTTGCGGGGGGGGA
>JBDKIG010000045.1:0-14030 GCA_039797215.1 Verrucomicrobiota bacterium
GATGATGTTTTCAAGGATGCCGCGACCACCGCGCCAGTCCTTGCTGCTTGGGCCGTCCACAGTTTTCTGGGTGGCTGTGGCGGCGTGAACTGTGGTCATGAGGCCGCGCTTGATGCCGAAAGTGTCGTTGATGACCTTGGCGAGCGGGGCGAGGCAGTTTGTGGTGCAGCTGGCATTCGAGATGATCGCTTCGCCGGCGTAGCTGGTGTGGTTGACGCCGTAGACGAACATCGGGGTCTCGTCTTTCGACGGGGCCGACATGATGACTTTCTTCGCGCCGGCTTTGATGTGGGCTTCGGCGGTGGCCTTATCGAGGAAGAGGCCAGTGGATTCCACAACGATGTCGGCGCCGACTTCGTCCCATTTAAGGGTCGATGGGTCCTTCACGGCGGTGAGGCGGATTTTGTTGCCGTTGACGATGAGGTTGCTGCCTTCGACCTTCACATCCCCTTCGAATTTCCCGTGAACCGAGTCGTAGGTGAGCATGTAAGCAAGATACTCGGGATCGAGGAGGTCGTTGATGCCGACGATCTGGATGTCCTTGCTGAAATTCTTAACGGCCGCGCGGAAGACCATGCGTCCGATGCGTCCGAAGCCATTGATGCCAATTTTAACCATGATATTTTTAAGTTTTGTTTTTTAAGTTTTAGTTCGGGAGGCGCGCATTTAAATGCGCTGGGCTGGAAGCGTCAATCGGGTAATCCCCGATAATCCCTCGGAAAATGAGACGCGTTCTCACTAGTTGACCTGCGATTTCAATCCGGGTATTTTCAGTGAAATCATTTTGAAAGCGACACTCGATAGTCTGCAAGTAGGTGCATCCGCACGAATCGAAGAAGTTTCCACCGCGTGCGATCGAGCGGGGCGTATGGCCGCGCTGGGTTTTATTCCAGGGCGGTTGGTTAAAGTCACCCGCCTCGCGCCTTTGGGAGATCCGCTCTCTGTTGAGTTGGACGGCCAAGAAATCAGTCTGCGTCGGTCCGAAGCCGCGATCATTTGTATCGGGGAAATCCAAAAGTGAGTGCCTCGGCAGCGACTCAGTCCGGCTCAGCGGGCCGGTCATCTACCGATCGTCCCCTCGTGGCGCTTGTCGGCAACCCAAACACGGGCAAGTCCACGCTTTTCAATCGCCTCACGGGCCTCCGCCAACACATCGCGAATTACCCTGGGATCACGGTCGAAAAAAAATCCGGACTCCTGCGTCTGCCCTGTGGGGATATCGACATCCTCGACTTGCCGGGTTGCTACAGCCTCACGGCCGTTTCCCGCGATGAGCGGGTGGTCATGGATGTGCTCGGCGGACGGCGAGGTTTGCGCCGACCTGATTTGTTGGTCTTCATCGTGGATGCAACAAATCTGAAGCGAAACCTGCTTCTCGTCTCGCAATGCGCCGAGCTCGGCATTCCTGCGCTCATGGTGCTCAACCAATGCGATGCCGCGAAGCGCAACGGCCTTCGCATCGATGCCGCGTTGCTCTCGAAAAGGCTCGGCATTCCGATCATCGAAACTGTCGCCACACGCGGACGCGGGCTCGAGGAATTGAAAAAAGCCATCCCCTCCGCGCTGGCCGCCCCGGCTTTTCTGCCCCTGATTGAATGGCCGGAGTGCGTTCAACATGGTTGCGTGACACTTTGCAAAGGCCTTCGCGACCTTGGCCAAGGCGAGGTCACTCAAGCCGAGGCGCTGCGTGTGTTATTCGATAGCGACAGCGCTTTTGCCTGTGATGTGCGAGACAAGGTTTGCCTCAAGCAAATGGTGGAAGACGCCCATCGCGAAATTCGCGGCACGGGTCTGAATCCAGGCTCCGCCGAGGCAGTTCTTCACTACCGTCGCCTCGAATCGCTCCTCGATGGAGTGGTCGAGACCAGTGGTCCGGTGGCGCGCTCCCAGGACTCGGTCGACGCTCTTCTTCTGCATCGTGTTTGGGGCACGCTGATTTTCCTCGGCGTGATGTATGTCGTCTTCCAGAGCCTTTACTCTTGGGCAGGGCCTTTGATGGACCTGATTGATTCGGCTACTGGAGCGGCCCAGGATTTTGCGCGACCGCTTTTCGCGGGGATGCCAACGCTCGAGAGTCTCGTGTGCGATGGCATCATCGCTGGAGTCGGGGGCGTTTTGATTTTTCTGCCGCAAATTCTGATTCTCTTTTTCTTCATCGCACTCCTCGAGGACACCGGCTACATGGCGCGCGCCGCGTTTCTGGTGGATAAACTTTTCAGCTGGTGCGGGCTCAATGGCCGAAGTTTTGTGCCCCTGCTCTCGAGCTACGCCTGCGCCATTCCCGGCGTGATGGCGGCGCGCACGCTCTCGGATCCCAAAGCCCGCCTCGCCACGATTCTCATGGCGCCCTTCATGAGCTGTTCGGCCCGCTTGCCCGTTTATATTTTGCTTATTGGCACCTTCATCGAGCCAGTCTACGGGCCGATCGCGGCGGGTTGGGCGTTGTTCGCGATGCACTTCGTCGGCCTCGCGGTCGCATTGCCGCTCGCCTGGGTGCTCAACAAATTTTATCTCAAGCTGAAGCCCCAGCCGTTCATTTTGGAAATGCCCGCCTACCGCGTGCCGACCTTGCGAAACATCTTCCATCGAATGTGGGAACGCGGTCGCGAATTTGTCGTTCGCGCTGGCACAGTGATCCTCGCTTTTTCGATCATCATCTGGTCGCTCCTCTACTTCCCTCGCGACCAGGCTCTGGAGGAAAAAACCACGCAAAATTTCGTTGCCCAAGCCGCTGCCAATTCCTCGCCCGCTGCTGTGCAGGCCGAACTTGAGAATCCCGACTCCGCCCTCTCGCTCCGCCTCGCACACCGCATCGAGTCCGCCCAAATCGAACAAAGCTATCTCGGCCGTTTCGGTCATGCCGTTCAGCCGGTTTTCGACCCCGCCGGTTTCGACTGGAAAATCACCGTGGGCGTTCTCTCCAGCTTCCCCGCGCGAGAGGTCATCATCGCCACGCTCGGCATTATTTATAATCTCGGTGCTGATGTTTCCGAAGGCTCCGAAAATTTGCGGTCTGTCCTGATGAATGAAAAATGGACCTCCGGCCCGCGCTTTGGCACGCCCGTTTACACGATACCTGTCGTATTCAGCATCATGGTTTTCTTCGCACTCTGCATGCAGTGCGGTGCCACCGTCGCCATCATCGCCCGCGAACTCGATTGGCGCTGGGCCACCTTTTCGTTTTTCGCTATGACCTCGCTCGCGTGGCTCTCCGCCGTGGTCATCTACCAAATCGGGAGCCGACTCTGACCTACACACCATGAGCCTCCTCGAAGCCTCCATTGTCATTTTTCTAATATCCCTATCCCTTTTTTTTCTTCTCCGTGGAGTCTGGAAAAAAGCCCGCGCTGCTCGCGAGGAGCCCTGTTGTCGCGGTCGCTGCGGATGCGCTGTTAGCAAAAAAGCCGCCGCCGCCCGCCGATGAATTTCGACCTCACCGCCTGCCACCTCTACGGCATCCTCGATCTCGGATATGTCGAGCCCAGCCGCGCCCTAGAAGTCACCCGAGCCATGCTCGCCGGGGGAGTCCAAATCCTCCAACTCCGCGCCAAAAAAATCCCTCCTGCGGAAATCCTCCAACTCGCCCAAATCCTCGCCTCGGTCTGCCGCGCTGCTGGAGTTCCCTTCATTCTCAACGACCACCCCGAACTCGTTGGACCCTCTGGAGCCGACGGCGTGCATGTCGGGCAGGATGACCAATCTGTCGCCGAGGCCCGCCGCCTCGCTGGTCCTGGAAAACTTGTCGGCCTTTCCACCCACAGCCCCGCGCAAGCCCGCGACGCCTTCGAGCAAAAGCCCGACTACATCGGCTTCGGCCCGCTTTTTTCGACTCCCACCAAGCCCGACTACACGCCGATCGGAACGGCCGACATCGCCGATATCCACCGCGACGCCCCCCTCCCAATTTTCTGCATCGGCGGAATCAAACTCGAAAACCTCCCCCAAATCCTCGCCACCGGCGCGCAACGCGTCGTCATTGTTTCGGGAATCCTGCAAGCCTCCGACATATCTACTTACTGTCTGGAAAGCCTTCGTCTCCTGCGTGGAAACTGGCGGTGAGGGAGGGATTCGAACCCTCGGTAGCCTTTTGGACTACGGCGCTTTAGCAAAGCGCTGCTTTCGACCACTCAGCCACCTCACCAATTTCAGAGGCGCAAAGATAATCACCAAACGCTCGGAAGGTCAAACGCTCGCTCGGTGGCTTGCGCCTCGGCGCCGCGTCCCTAAAATGCCGCGATGATTTCGATCCGCGAGGACTACCACGGTGCTGCGCCTTCGGCGTTCCAGCTCGAGGTGGAGGACATTTTTTCCGAGACCGGTCGGCTTTCCAAAGGGGGAGGATTTGAATACCGCGCCGAGCAACAGCGCATGGCGGGAGCCGTTGCCCGGACCCTGGAAACCGGATCGCATCTCGTCGTCGAGGCCGGCACGGGTGTTGGAAAGTCCCTCGCGTATTTGATCCCTGCCGCGCTCCACGCGATTCGCTCAAAGAAGAAGGCCGTCATTTCCACACACACGATCGCGCTGCAGGAGCAGCTCATGTTCAAAGACATTCCGCTCGTGCAGCAAATCCTCCCCGAGGAGTTCGAGGCGGTGTTGCTGAAAGGCCGCCAGAATTATCTCTGCACGACCCGACTCGCTCGAGCGATCGCGCAGGCGAAGGATTTGTTCACCACGCCTCAGCACGCCGAGCTGGAGCGGATCCGCGAGTGGGGGCTGTCTACAAAAGACGGATCTCTCAGTGATTTTCTCGAGCAGCCCGATCCGGCGGTGTGGGAGGAGGTGCGGAGTGAGCAGCATCTTTGCACGCCGAAGACCTGTGGCCCGGCGAGCGGATGTTTTTACCAATCCCTCCGCCGCCGCGTGGCAAATGCCCGTGTGGTCGTGCTCAATCATGCGCTCTTCTTTACTCTTCTTAACGGCGTCGAGGACGCCGAGAACCGCACGGGCGGCCTGCTTTTTGCGAACGACTTCGTGGTTTTCGACGAGGCCCACACGATGGAAGAGGTCGCTGCGCGCCACATCGGGATGGAACTTTCCCAGCTCGGACTCCGGCGATCGATCCAGCGGCTCTACAATCCCCGCAGCAAAAAAGGACTCTTTCAGATTTTAAAAAACGGCCCGGCGTGTCGTGCGGTATCGGATATCTTGCCGGTTGCTGACGGCTTTTTCAGCCAAGTCGCGGCGAAGTGCGAATTCAAGAAAGGCCGGGAATACCGGATTCGCGAGGCTGGCTTGGCGGATGGCAACGAGGTTTGCGGAGCGCTCGCGCGGCTCGGCGAGTTGATTGGCGCGGAGGCTGGAAAGTGTCAGGACGAAACGCACACAGCCGAGTTGCAGGATGCCGCCCGCAAGCTCCGCGAGGCGCGCTCGGGGATTGTGGATTTTTTGGAGTTGGAAGACCCGGGGCAGGTTTATTGGGTCGAACAATACGGCCGTGCCGAGCAATTCTGCACGCTGCGCGCCGCCCCTGTGAATCTCGCCGACGCCCTCCGGCGCCTGCTCTTCCGGGAGGGAGCTTGCACCGTGCTCACCAGCGCCACGCTCTCGATTGGAACTCCCGATTTGTCCTACTTCCGCAATCGTGTGGGCGCAGAGGATGTTTTGGCGCTACAGATCGGAAGTCCCTTCGATTACGAGCGCCAGATGTCTCTCCACCTCGTGGAGAAAATGCCGGAGCCGAAGTCACCCGACTACGAGCCCTCGCTGGCCAAGTGGATTTCGCATTTCACCGGGAAAAGCCAAGCGCGGGCGTTCGTGCTTTTCACGAGCTACCAGACGATGCGCTCGGTCGCGGAGTTGGTGGAGCCGGAGTTCGAGAAGAAAGGCTGGCAGCTCCTCGTGCAAGGCGGCGGCATGCCGACGCAGCGCATGGTCGCGGAGTTTAAGGAAAACTCGCATAGCGTCCTCTTCGGCGTGTCGAGTTTTTGGACAGGCGTCGATGTGCCCGGCGAGGCGCTCTCGAATGTGATCATCACGCGATTGCCATTTGCCACGCCGGATCATCCGCTTACCGAGGCCCGTTTGGAAGCGATTGAGTCCGAAGGCGGACGTGCTTTTGAGAGCTACTCGCTCCCTGAGGCAATTCTCAAACTTCGCCAAGGCGTCGGCCGTCTCATCCGCAGCAAGTCCGATGCCGGCACGATTGTGATTCTCGATAGTCGCATCCTTTCGAAGCCCTACGGTCGCTCCTTTCTCCGTGCCATGCCGAAGTGTCCGGTGGAAATCCACTGAGAGGAACTGCTTGACGAACCCTAGAGAGGGCCGAAATTTTCAAGTTTCGATGAATCTATTTGTAAAACCCGGATGCCCTTGGTGCGTAGAGGCCGTGAGTTGGCTCGAGAAGCGCGGGTTGGCGTTTCGTGAGATCGATGTTTTTTCCGAGCCGGGAGCTTTTGATCGCATGCGCCAGATTTCCGGTCAAAGCCTTGCGCCCACGCTGGAGCTTCCAGATGGGACCGTGCTGCCGGATTTCGATGTCGCGCAGTTGGAGCGATTCTTGAAGGAGCACTCGATTCTATGACTTCCGAAATTCTAGTCGTTCTCGGCGTCGGGGTGCTGTCGTTCGCCTTCCGCTCGATTCATCATCCGATCGCCTTTCGCCTTGGCACTTTCGGGTTGGTGATCACCTCGTTTCTTGCGGGCTGGCTTCTGGGCGGGAGCATCGTGTTGGGCGTGGTATTCGCTTCCACCTGGTTTCTACTCCCATGGCTGGAAATCCTCACCCGCGTGCGGCGTTTGCGGTTGCCGATTCATCGTTCTCTGGAAAAATCCCCGCCACCGCCTGCGAGCCGCTTTCCGGGATTCGGCGATCTTACCGATGAGTTGGAGGCGATTGGTTTCGAGCATTCGGATGATGTCAATTGGAGTCATGACGAGATGCGGCAGTTCTACCGACTTCTCTACAATGCCGAGCATCGCACGGCCGCTGCGATCTGCCTCGTCGAGCAGGGGGCGGTTTCATTTTTCTATGTGACGCTTTCCTCCCGCGCTGCCGATGGTCGGATTTTCATGACCTGGAATTACCCGTTTTCCTACGGGATGCATTTGCTGCCAAACATGGTTGCGAACCGCATCGACGAGGATTTGGAGGTTCAAGAGCTCGCCACCGCGCACAAGGACTTCCTTGTTAAATCTGAACTCGCTGGCGCCGATCTCGCGGAGCGTGAACTCCACGATCTTCGTCCGGAATTTGAAAAAGATCTTCGCCTCCAAATCGAGCACAACCTCGCCCGAGGTATTCTTGCGCGCGATGGCGAGAAACTCATCCGCTACTCGGTGCGTGGTTGGTTTTTTCTGTGGGGGCAATTCCTGCGCGAGTTTGTGAAGTTCAGCTGAGGCAAATGAATATTCGGACGCTTCTTCTTTTCGTGGCCATCACGCTCGTCTCGGTGGGTGTCTGGCTCAAAATTGTGGAGCGCCGGGAAATCCTCCGAATGGTCGAGGAGCAGCGCCGATTCCTTCCGGAGTTTGATCCCAACGCGGTCGCCGAGGTTTTGGTGAAAACCAATTCCGATACGGCGACGCTTCGGAAGACCCCATCGGGTTGGGTGCTGGTTGAATCGGGAAACCAGCCTGCAAGCCTCGCAGCGATCGGCGAACTCGTTCAGCGAATCCATGGTTTCCAATCCCGAGAAAATATCGCCGTGTCGCCTGCGCAGTTCGCTTCCTTCGAGCTTCTCGAGCCGGATGGAAAAGTGGAAGGAGCGGGAACGCTTGTTTCGCTGAAAGACCTTAACGGAGTCCCTCTCGCCTCCGTTGTGGTCGGGAAAACCTCCTTCAGTCCGCCCGACCTTGTCTCTCAATTTCCTCCCCAGCCGAATGGTCGATTCATTGTGGTCGCCGGATCGCAGGGCCCTGTGCGCTTGGCTGCCGAGGGGTTCGACAAGCTCAGTGCCAAGCCCGAGGCATGGCTAGATCGTCCGTAGCCCGATCGATCAGAGCGATTCGGGGGCGTTCAAAAACTCGCCAATCCGCTTAAGCAAACGCCCGGCGGCTCCGCCGTCGAGCACGCGGTGGTCGAAGCTCAAGGTGAACATGGCCTCGACGACCGGAACGAAATCTTCGAGCGCTGGATCCCAGTTTGGAACGGTGCGGCCGACGCCCATGCCGAGGACGAGGGTTTGCTCCGGCAGGGGAATTGGCGTGGCAAAGGTGAGTCCGAAAGTGCCGTAGTTCGTCACGGTGGCGATGGAATTTCCCGTATCGGATGGTCCCAAGCGGCGCTGGCGGGCGAGTTCCACAAGGCGGTGGTAGCGCGAAGCGAGTTCGCCAAGATCATATTGGTCGGCATTACGAATCACGGGCACGAGCACGCCATCTTCGGCTTCGACGGCAAATCCGATGTCCACCGATGGCGGGTGGACAATGCTCTCGCCGATCAGTCGGCCGGCTGGAGCGCTATTCTCGGCAAGGGCGAGGGCCAGGGCGCGAAGGGCGTAGAGGGCCGGGCCGGGCTTGGCGGGATGCGATTTTCGGTGGGCGAGAAGTTTGTCGAGTTGGACGGGCGTGCCGACAGTCGCAAGTGGACGGGTGCAACTCCGGATCATCGCGTCGGCCACGGCTTTTCGCATCGGCGAGGCGGGCGTGATTTTATTTTTCTCAATGCTCTCCATGAAGCGCTCGAGGTCTTCGATGGTGACGCGGCCGCCGGCTCCGCTGCCGGCGATTCCCGAAAGGTCAGAGGCGCGGAGGCCGAGTTCGACCATGCGGGCTTTCATGCGAGGCGACATGTAGGTGACGCCTCCGGCGTGGGCGGGCACGGGCAATCCACCGGGCACGGTGGGTTCCACTTTTTGCGGGGGAGGGGAGTGGTTTTCGACTCGTTTCTTGGCAGGCTTGCGGCCCGGTTTTTCCACCTCGTCGAGTCCGAGGCGCTTGGCTTCCTCGGCACTGATTTCGATTTGGCCGAGGATTGCGCCGACGGGATAGCTGGTGCCGATCTCGGCGGTGAGTTCTTTGATTGTGCCGGAGCAGGGGGCGGTTACGGCCATGACGGCCTTATTCGTTTCCACCTCGATCAAGTCCGTATCGGCTTGAACCGTTTCGCCGGCTTTTAAAAGAATGCGGACGATGGTCGCTTCGGCGATCGATTCGCCGAGTTGGGGCATTTGAATGGGAACTTGAGCCATGGTCAGAGGTCGAGAAGACGCCGCGCGGCGGCGGCGATGGTGGAGGCGGTCGGGCGGTGGACCGACCAGAGATCAGGGTGGTAGGGGACCGGTGTGTCCTTGGCGTTCACACGCATCGGTGCCGCATCGAGGAGGCCGAAGCCTTCGGTGGTGACGCGGGAAATGACCTCGGCGGAGACGCCGCCCCAAGGCCATTCCTCGCTCACGACTAGCAAGCGCCCGGTGCGTGCGACGGAGGCAAGCACGGTGTCGGTATCGAGGGGTTTGACACTTCGGAGATCGACGATTTCGAGTTGGTATCCGTCCTCGGCGAGTTCGCTCGCTGCGGCGAGGGATTCATGGAGCATCGCGCCGTGGGTGACAACAGTGGCGTCCCGCCCGGTGCGGGCGATGCGGGCTTTTCCAATCGGCAGGGAGGTCTCGGGAAGGGTCTCGGCTTTGAGGTGGTAGTAGAGAAACTTGTGCTCGCAAAAAACAACCGGGTCATCGATGGCAACTGCCTCGAGAAGCATCGTGTAGGCATCCTCGACCGTGGCGGGGGTGACGACGACGAGGCCGGGCCAGTGGGCGTAGATGGCTTCGAGACTTTGGCTATGGAAGGGACCGCCGCCGGAAGTTCCGCCGGAGGGCAGGCGCACGACGATGGGGCAGGGGACTCCCGTGCGGTAAAAGAGGGTTCCGGCGTGGTTGACGATCTGGTTCAGCCCGCAGGTCGAGAAATCAGCGAATTGCATTTCCACGATCGGGCGAGCGCCTTCGATGGCGGCTCCGATGGCCATTCCCACAATTGCGTCCTCGCTGAGCGGGGCGTCCAGCACGCGACCGGGAAATTCGGCGGAGAGGTTTTTGGTGGCCTTGAATGCGCCGCCGAAATTTCCGATGTCCTGGCCGTAAAGAAATACCCGGGGGTCGGTGGCGAGCGCCTTTTGTTGCGCGAGGCGGATAGCTTCAAGATAGGTGATCATACGGCGGCGAATTGCTCCCGGTATTCGGGGCGCGATAGGGCGGCCCAGTCGTCCTCCTCGGCATCTGGCGAGGGTTCGCGACGCACGCGGTCGGCTGTGGAGTTGACCTCCTGCTCCGCCTCGCGGCGCCATTCGGCGAGATCGTCCGTGGTCTGCCAGCCTTGGTCGACGATATGTTTTTCCGCAACGAGGAGGCAGTCGGCCCCGACGGCGGATGTTTTTAGATTCTTATCGAGATACGAGAAATCATCGTGCTCACCATGGCCGACGAGGCGGAGGAGGCTGGCAACGACGAGTTGGGGTCCACCGCCTTCGCGTGCGGCGTGGATGGCCTTGCGAAGCGTCTGAAGGCAATCGAGCAAATCGGTGCCATCGGCCTTGTGGCCCGCAATCCCATAGCCGGCGGCCTTATCGAGCAGGTCGGCGCAGGCGTATTGGCGAGAGTTCGGCGTCGAGTAGGCATACTGGTTGTTCGCCACCACGACGACGAGCGGGAGCTTGTCGACGGCGGCGGCATTCAGGCCCTCGTGAAAAGCACCGGTGGAGGTGCCGCCATCGCCGAGACAGGTGGCACCGACGACACCGGATTCGCCGCGCAGACGGCGGGCGAGAAGACCTCCGGCGACGGCTGGAACCATCGCGCCGAGGTGGCTGATCATGGCGTAGTAGCCATCGCGCGGACGGCCGCGGTGGATGTTGCCATCGCGGCCTCGCATCGAGCCCAGTTGCGAGCCGAGATAGGTGCGGAGGGTATCGAGCACGGTGTCGCCAAAAGCGAGGCGCCCGGCTTGGTCCCGGATGAGCGGAGCAAAAATGTCGCCCTTGCGGAGATGGATACCAGTGGCGGTGCTGAGGGCTTCTTGTCCACGACCAAGGAAGACCCCGCCTTTGATCATCCCGGCACGATAGAGGCTCGCGAGTTTTTCCTCCAACACTCGCGAGAGAAGCATCACACGGTAGGCCTTGAGGTAATCGGACTCAGTGACGGGCGCGATCGTCTTCGACATGTGCCGCTGGTTATAGAGGGAAGGGGATGCGCCCTGCAAAGCATTCCTTCGTGGACTTGGCTGAGGTGGCTGGTTTGGCTTGCCTCCGGTGGCATTGTCGCTAGAAAGCGCCGGCATGTTGACCTATTGGCTTTGGATTATTGCCTCGCTTGTTCTTTTGTATTTCGGAGCGGAGGGATTGGTAAGGGGAAGTTCGTCGCTGGCGCTTCGTTTGGGCCTCACTCCCTTGGTGGTGGGCCTCACCGTGGTGGCGATGGGAACGAGTATGCCGGAGGTGATGGTGAGCGTGAAAGCCGCTCTGGCGGGGCGGGGGGATTTGGCCGTCGGAAATGTGGTCGGTTCGAATATCTTCAATATCGGGATCATCCTTGGTCTCACAGCGCTGCTTTCTCCGATGAAAGTGCAATTTCAACTCATCAAAATCGATTTGCCGATCATGGTGGTGGTGAGCTTGGGAATGCTCGCGCTGTTGTGGGATGGAGCCGTTGGGCGGTTGGCGGGAGCGGTGCTCTTCGGGGGTCTGATTATCTATATCGCGGGGAATATTTGGCTGGCACGTCGGACGGCCACCAAGGAGGTGGAGGCAGAATACGCGGAAGGCGTTCCTGCGCGTTCCGGTTCGGTCTTGATGGATGGGCTGTTCATTTTGGGCGGCTTGGGAATATTGGTGCTGGGAGCCAGGTTGCTCACGGATAACTCGGTGGCGCTCGCGAGGTCTTTTGGGGTGAGTGAGGCGGTCATCGGCCTGACGATTGTCGCGGCGGGAACGAGTGTGCCGGAGCTGGCTGCTTCGATTGTCGCGGCGATGAAAAAAGAGCCCGACATCGCGCTGGGAAACGTCATTGGCTCGAACATTTTCAACATGCTTGGAATCCTAGGCATCGCCTCGATGGTGACGCCAATTACCGCGCCGGACATTCGCCATTTTGACCTTTGGATGATGGTCGCCTTCGCGGCGGCACTGGTGCCCATGTTGTGGACTGGGCTTCGCGTCTCGCGGGCCGAAGGCGCGACTCTCTTCGCAGCCTATTGCGGGTATGTCTATTTCCTCTGGCCGAAGTGAGCTGCTTGCGGGCTTTTAGAGGGAGAGGAAGTTTTTCAGCATCTGCTTCCCGTGTTGGGTGAGGATCGACTCGGGGTGGAATTGGACGCCGTAGACGGGCCATTCGTGGTGGGCGAGGCCCATGATTTCGCCTTCGGCGGTTTCAGCGGTGATTTTGAGGCAGGGTGGGAGGGTTTCGCGTTTGACGATCAAAGAGTGGTAGCGGGTGGCTTCGAAGGGTGAGGGGAGGCCGGTGAAGACATTCTCGCCGGTGTGGAGGATGGGGGAGGTTTTGCCATGCATGAGGCGGGGGGCGCGGATGACTTCGCCGCCGAAGACCTGACCGATGCTTTGGTGGCCGAGGCAGACTCCGAGGATGGGAATTTTTCCGCTGAATTCGCGGATGGTGTCGCAACTTATGCCGGCCTCGGTGGGTGAGCAGGGGCCGGGGGAGACGACGATTTTTTCGGGGGCGAGCTTGGTGATGTCGGCGAGTGTGATTTCGTCGTTGCGCTTCACGAGCAGGTCGGCGCCGAGTTCGCCGAAATACTGGACGAGGTTGTAGGTGAAGGAATCGTAGTTATCGATGACGAGGATCATGGGAATTGACCACAGAGAGCACAGAGAGCACAGAGAGCATAGAGGAGGGAAGGAAGATGGTTGAGGGGGAAATGTGTTTTTGAATCCCCTCCGTGTTCTCTGTGTCCTCTGTGGTTAAGAATCATTTCGGTTTTCTTGCCCGGTCGATGGCGCGCATGCCGGCCATGGCTTTGTTGACGGTCTCTTGGTATTCGCCTTCGGGGGTCGAGTCTGCGACGACGCCGCCGCCGGATTGGACATAGGCTTTGCCGTCCTTGAGCAGGAGAGTGCGGAGGGCGATACAGGAATCGTGGTTGCCGTCGAAGCCGAAGTAGCCGACGGCGCCCGAGTAGGAGCAGCGTTTGCTTTTTTCGAGTTCGTTGAGGATTTGCATGGCGCGGACCTTGGGCGCGCCGGAGACGGTTCCGGCGGGGAATGTGGCGCGCATGACATCGTAGGCGCTGCGGCCTCCGGCGAGTTTGCCGGAGACATGCGAGACGATGTGCATGACATGGCTGTAGCGCTCGATCGTCATGAAGTCGGTGACTTTGACCGAGCCGTATTCCGCGATGCGGCCGACATCGTTGCGGGCGAGGTCCACGAGCATGAGGTGCTCGGCGCGTTCCTTGGGATCGGCCATGAGGTCGTCGGCGTTGGCGTTGTCCTCTTCAATGGACGCTCCACGGCGGCGGGTGCCGGCGATGGGGCGGATTTCCACGAGGTCGCCGGTGAGGCGCACATGGACTTCGGGCGAACTGCCGACGAGAGAGTATCCGCCGGGGCAGCGGAGGCAGAACATGTAGGGCGAGGGATTCACGAACCGCAGGGAGCGGTAGAGGTCGAGCGCGTCGCCGGTGAAATCCGTCTCGAACCGCTGTGCGAGCACGATCTGGAAGATGTCACCAGCACGGATGTATTCCTGCGCGCGGTGGACCATGGCGTGGTATTCCTCGCGGGTGGTGTTCGACGCGGAGGGCGCAGCGGCGGGGGTGGTTTCGGTGAAAATGGGATCGAAAGCGAGTGGTCGGCGGAGGTTTTCCAAGATGCCTTGAATCCTCGCCGTGGCGGCATCATAGGCCGTGCCGGGATCGCCATCATTCGGGAAAACATTGGCGACAATTCGAATTCGGCGGCGGCGGTGGTCGAAGACGACAACCGTCTCGGTGACCATGAAAAACATGTCGGGGATGCCGAGTTCGTCTTTTGGCGGAGCGGCGATGGTTGGCTCGAACCAGCGGATGCAATCGTAGCCGAGGTAGCCCACGGCGCCGCCGAGGAACGGGGCGATCGCGGGGTCGGACGCCGT
>JBDKIG010000046.1:0-13645 GCA_039797215.1 Verrucomicrobiota bacterium
CGAATCCATGCGTGATGTGCAACGAGCACCTGAAATTTGGAAAACTCCGCGCCAAGGCCAAAGCCCTCGGAGCCGACTTCATCGCCACCGGGCACTACGCCATCATCGAGCACCACGCCGACCATGCGGTCCTGAAAAAAGGCCGCGATGGGCGCAAGGACCAGTCGTATTTCCTTTTCAGCCTCAGCCAGGACCAACTCCAACACGCCCTCACCCCGCTCGGCGGCATGGAAAAACCCGAAATCCGTGAGATCGCCCGAGGACTTGGACTCAAGGTCGCCGACAAGGTCGATAGCCAGGAAATTTGTTTCGTTCCCGGCAATGACTACAAGGCCTTCCTTCGCGGACATCTCGGCGAGGGAGAATTTCACGCCGGATCGATTTACGACACACAGGGAAATTTTATCGCCACCCACGAAGGCATCGAAATGTTCACCATCGGCCAGCGCAAAGGCCTCCCGGGCGGATCGCCCAAACCTCGCTATGTCGTGGATATCGACCCGGCGACCAATAGCGTGATCGTCGGCGACGAGGAGGATTTGGTTCGCGAGGAATTCGAAGTCGACCGCGTGAATTGGCTTCAGGGGGAACCCGAGGGCACGCAGCGCATCAGCGTCAAAATCCGCTACGCCCACCCCGGCACCGAAGCCACCATCCAATCCCTTTCCGGCCACAAGGCCAAAATCCAACTCGACACGCCCCAGCGCGCCATCACCCCCGGTCAAGCCGCCGTCTTTTATGATGGCGACACCGTGGTTGGAGGCGGCTGGATCGTTCGCCAACCCGCACCCATCCCCGCATGACACGATTCGTTCTCACCACCCTGCCGGACGAGGCCACCGCCGCCGACATCGTCCACCAACTCGTCGCCGAAAAAGTCGCTGCCTGCGGCACAATTATCCCAGGCGCCCGATCGATCTATAATTGGAATGGCTCGATCGAGGAGGCCAAGGAAGTCGTCGTGATTTTTAAAATCCCGAAGGCCAATTTCAGCTCGTTCGAGAAGGAACTCCGTGAAATTCACCCCTACGAAATTCCCGAAATCGTAGCCTTCGACCCCGCCGCCGTCTGCCACGCCTACGCGGAGTGGATCGTGTCGAGTTGCGCCGGCGGCGATTAGAAACAGGGACTCTCACGTAGGCACGGAGCCACGGAGAAAATCCGTTCGCACTGGTAACGGCAGTCCTCTGCCGTTTGGAACCAAACCGCGTATAGACCGCAAATCCCCGCGAAACGATGGAATCATCCCCAACACCGCTCACATTAAGACTTCTGGAATGTAGCGCGGGCGTCCCGCCGGCGGGCGAAAATCCTGCTCTGGCAGGCGGTGTGCCTAATGCTGTTGTTATTGTTCCACGCTTTGCGAGGAGGGCTCTGCTTCTCCGCTTCGCTCCGGTTGCCCTCCCGGGCCAAACGGTCGTCTTGCCCTTGGAACGAATGCGCTACCGCGCGGGTTTTATTAGAGCCGGAATTTTTGTGTTTGCGAGAGTCGCTCCGGTCCTGACAAGCAGGACCCTCCTGCGCTTTCTGCTTAAAGCAACGGTTTTGGGCGGGACGCCTGCCCTACAAAAAATCGGCTTGCAGTCCGGTTTTGAAATGATTTCGGAATCACCCAGCCTATCCATTCAAGACGATGCGTCATCAACTCCGACGGCCCTGCTCGCACGGGCAAAGGAAAAAGCCACACATGGCGTGGCTAATCTTCAGCGGTTCGCCAGATTCATCACACAGCGTGTGATGAATTTCTCCCCAAGGCTCAAAACGCCGCAAAAAACGAGGGAGCCGGAATTCGGCACTCATTGTGTGCCGAATTTCCGATGCTGTTTGTTAGCAGCCAACTGCGGGCTGACGGAAAAATTGAACTACCGAAAAGCGAAGGTATGGAACCCACCCAACTGAACGAACAAACGACGAGCAGTTCAGAGAGCATTCCTCTCGGCGCGTCCGACACATTTCCCATCGAGATTTACACGGATGAGCGCATCGCCGAGTTCGACCAGGCCGGGGCCGAGTTGGCGGCTTTTCAGCAAGGGATGAAAGAACTGGAGGAGATGTTGAGGTGAGCATTGCCACCGCATCACTTGGGGAAATTGCAGAGGTCGCAGCCGGTGGCGGCGCACCGCAAGATGCAGATGCGTTCACCGCTGAGGGAACTCCTTTCATCCGTGCTGGAAGCCTGAATCCACTCGTTAATGGCGCTTCAGAAAGCACTCTCGAACAATTGACCGACGAGGTCGCTAAGAAACACCGCCTCAGAAAGTTCCCGCGTGACACCGTGGTATTCGCAAAGAGCGGTATGTCAGCTACCAAAGGTCATGTTTACCGGCTACGGAACGAGGCGTATGTCGTCAACCACCTCGCAGCCATTGTTCCAACGAAGCGAGTCTTGCCTGAGTTTCTCGAACACTCACTGCGCGTATTCTCGCCTGTCCGACTGATTCAAGATGCGGCCTATCCATCCGTCCGTTTGAGTGATGTGGCGACGATGCAAATTCCCCTGCCGCCGTTGGCGGAGCAGCGGCGGATTGCGGAGGTTTTGGACAAGGCGGAGGCGTTGCGGGCCAAGCGCCGCGCCGCCATCGCCCAACTCGACTCCCTCACCCAATCCCTCTTTTTCGATCTTTTTGGCGATCCGGTTGCCAACTCCAAGGGTTGGACAGACTCAAAGATGCTTGGTGATGTGGCAGACATTGTTTCCGGAATTACCAAAGGGCGCAAAGTGAATGGCGAAGCAGTTCGAGAAGTTCCTTACCTCGCTGTGGTTAATGTTCAGGATAAGAGCCTTAATCTGGACATCTTGAAAATGATCGAGGCCACGGCCAGAGAGATTGATCACTATAAACTCATAAAAAATGACCTTCTTCTTACTGAAGGTGGTGATCCCGATAAACTTGGGCGAGGAACTCTATGGAACGATGAGCTTCCGGAATGCATTCATCAAAATCACATATTCCGTGTTCGACTGACATCATCTGAAATTGATCCTCTTTTTCTGAACTGGCTTGTCGGTAGCCAGCGAGGAAAGAAATATTTCCTCCGATCTGCGAAGCAAACCACAGGTATTGCCTCGATCAATATGACCCAGTTGCGAAGCTTCCCTTTACTCATTCCTCCCCTCGACCTCCAACACGAATTCGCCCGCCGCGTGGCCGCCGTGGAAAAGCTGAAAACCACCCAGCGCGCTGCGTTGGCCGAGTTGGACGCGCTGTTTGCCAGCCTGCAGCACCGCGCTTTTCGAGGAGAGCTTTGAGACGCGATTGCGGGAGGATTTGGCGGATGGCAGAGGCGAGGATTTGGATGAAATGAGCGGTCATTTCGGCGCGCATCCTAAAACCGTCGGCAGGACTTTTACGGGGTAATCAGAAAAAATCTGAAAGCGGAAATTTGAAGGCGGAGACTGGAAAGATAAACACGGGTCAGTGGCGCTTGGGGGTTGGAGACGGCGCGTTCGCGCCTGAATCTTGGGGCCGCTCGGCGAGCCTCCCCTACCCTTTGTTTCGATTTGTGGGGATTCGCCCTTATTCACGGTTTCTTCAAAACGGCAGAGGGCTGCCTTTGCCACAAACCCTCTTCTTTGCGGCTTCGCGTCTTCGTGTGAGTCTTCTGCCGCGACGGCGGCGATTAGGCCGCCTCAGGAATTCTCCCCACGAGGAAAATCTGTTCAGGTGTTTGGCTTTGCTTTATGCCAGACCCAATGAATTCTTCCCTGCTCCCGGACGACGACTACTACCCGCTCATCGAAGCCCGCCACTGCGATCCCTTTCGTATCCTGGGAATCCGTGAACAGGATGGAAAATGGATCGCACGCGTGTTTCGTCCGGATGCCCTCAAGGCGGTGGTCGTTCTCGACGGAAAAAACTCGAAGCCCCAAGAGCTGAAACGCCTCGACAATGAAGGCTTGTTTGAAGGGGAAATCGAGGGCTTCAAAGCCGGTAAAGGCTACTCGCTCGAATTGACCGGTCACTCCGGCCACAAGTGGCGCCAGCGCGACCCCTACTCGTTCGGTCCGGTGCTCGGCGAGATGGATATCTATCTTTTCAACGAGGGCACGCACTACGACATTTACAAAAAACTCGGCGCCCATGTGAAGGTGATCGACGATGTGCCGGGTGTGCATTTCTCCGTGTGGGCCCCCTCCGCCCAGCGTGTGAGCGTGGTCGGAGATTTCAACAACTGGGACGGCCGCACCCACCCGATGCGCAAGCTCGTTCCCTCGGGCGTCTGGGAGATTTTCCTCCCCGGCGTGCACGAAGGAGCTCATTACAAATTCGAGATCCGCGGCGAGCATGGCGACTTGCATTTAAAGACGGATCCCTACGCCTTCTTCGCCCAGCACGGCACGCAGACAGGCTGCATGGTTTTCGATCTCGATCGCTACCAGTGGAGTGACCAAGACTGGATGCACCGCCGCCCGCGCATCGATCACTTCAATAGCCCGATGAGCATCTACGAGGTCCACATCGGCTCGTGGCAACGAATCTTGGACGACGGCAACCGCCCTTTGAGTTACCGGGAACTTGGCGACCGACTCATACCGTATGTGAAGGAAATGGGATTCACCCATATCGAATTGATGCCCGTGATGGAGCATCCCTTCGACGGCTCTTGGGGCTATCAAGTGGTGAACTACTACGCGCCGACTAGCCGGTTCGGAAATCCCGACGAGTTTCGAAATTTTGTGGACCGCTGTCACCAAGCCAACATCGGCGTGATTCTGGATTGGGTGCCCGGGCATTTTCCGAAGGATGCCCACGGACTCGCTCGATTCGATGGCAGTGCGCTCTACGAACACGAGGATCCCCGCCTCGGTGAGCATCAGGACTGGGGCACACTCATCTTCAACTACGGCCGCAACGAGGTGAAAAATTTTCTCATCGGCAACGCCCTCTTCTGGCTCGATGAATACCACATCGACGGACTGCGCGTGGATGCCGTGGCGTCGATGCTTTACCTCGATTACTCGCGCAAGGCCGGCGAGTGGGTTCCAAACTGCTTCGGCGGTCGGGAAAACCTCGAGGCGATCAGTTTCCTGAAACGCTGCAACGAGATTTGCTATGAGCGCTTCCCTGGCGTTGCCATGGTCGCCGAGGAGTCCACCTCCTGGCCGGGAGTCTCGCGTCCCACCTACACCGGCGGGCTAGGATTCGGCTTCAAGTGGAACATGGGCTGGATGAACGACAGCCTGCGCTACATCAGCAAGGATCCCATTCATCGCCGATTCCACCAAAGCGAGATCACCTTCTCGATGCTCTATGCCTTCCATGAGCATTTCATTCTCGTGCTCAGCCACGACGAAGTCGTCCATGGCAAAGGCTCACTGATCGACAAAATGCCCGGCGACTACTGGCAGAAATTCGCAAATTGCCGGATGTTCCTCGCCTGGATGTGGGCGCACCCGGGCAAGAAGCTCATCTTCCAAGGCATCGAGTTCGGGCAATTCATCGAGTGGAAGCACGACCAAAGCCTCGACTGGCACCTCACGCAGATGCCGGCGCATGACGGTCTGCGCCGCCTTGTCCAACACCTGAACTGGCTCTATCAAAACGAACCCTCCCTCTCCGAACTCGACGACAGCTACGACGGCTTCGAGTGGATCGACTTCAACGATGCCGATAACACCGTGTGGTCGTTCATGCGGAAATCCCGCAACGGCGCGACGCTCGTTTTCGTGGTCAATGCCACGCCTGTCGTGCGCGAAGGTTACCGCGTCGGCGTTTCAGAGCCCGGCTTCTACGAGGAAATTCTCAACACCGATGCCGATACCTACGGCGGCAGCAATGTCGGGAACTACGGTGGCACGCCTGCCCATCAAGACTGGAGTTGGCAGGGCAAGCCCCACTCGATGCTGGTGAACCTCCCGCCGCTTTCCGTGGTGGGCTTCAAGCACCACCCGAAACGCTAGGGCTGTTCAAGTTACTCAGTAGCCTCGCAATTGTAGCCGCCCCACTCAGCTGGGGCGTTGGAGCATATCGCGGCAGCAGAGTGCCGCGGCTACAAAAAATTGAAACGCTAAGCCGAGAGAAACGCCACCGCCTCTTCAAGCGTGGCGACATTCGACACCGAGGTGATCTGCGTTCCTTTGCGGATTCGGCCCACGAGTCCGGCAATAACACCGCCGGGCCCGAGCTCGATGAATTGCTCGATATGGAGCTTATCAATCAAATACTCCACGCTCTGCGACCAGCAGACACTGCCTGTGACCTGATCGGCGAGCGTGCGGCGGATCGTTTGGGGATCGCGCACCTCGATGGCATCCACATTGCAGACAACGGGCACTCGGGGCTCGATCATGTGAGTGTCGGCCAGAGCGGCAGAAAGCGATTGGTAGGCAGGCTCCATCAGGCGCGAATGGAAGGCCCCGGCCACGGTAAGTTCCACCGCTTTGCGGGCGCTGTATTCCTTCGCGAGGGAAACGGCCATGACGATTTTTGAAGCTTCGCCCGAGAGGACGATTTGCCCGGGCGCGTTGATGTTGGCGACATCCACATCGGCGGCGGCGGCGAGTTCGCGCACACGATCCTCCTCCCCGCCAATGATGGCGGCCATCCCGCCAGTGGAAGCCTCGCACGCTTCCTGCATCGCGCGAGCGCGTTTGTCCACGAGGCGAAGACCGGTTTCAAAATCAAAAGTTCCCGCAGCGGCATGGGCGGTGAACTCACCCAGCGAGAGTCCCGCCGTGGCATGAAATTCTAGCGCGGGGAGTTTTTCCTTCAGCACCGCAAGGCAAGCGAGCCCGTGGACATACAACGCGGGCTGGCACACCGAGGTTTTGGTCAACTCCTCAGTCGGCCCCTCGAACGCGATTCGGCTGAGGGGATATCCGAGGATCGAGTCGGCTTTTTCAAAAAGCGCGGCGGCGGCAGGAAATTCGGCGGCAAGGTCTTTGCCCATTCCGACGGATTGGGCGCCTTGGCCTGAGAAGAGAAGTGCGGTTTTTTTCATGATCGAGTTTGAGTTAATTCCAAAGAGAGTGAATGCAAGAGTAGGCCAGCGGAATGCCCACCAGTAGATTGAAAGGAAAAGTTACCCCGAGGGCGAGAGCCACATAAACTCCAGGATTCGCCTCCGGCACGGCCGCTCGAAAGGCCGCAGGAACGGCAATGTAGGATCCGCTCGCACAGAGCATTGTAAAAAGCAAGGCATCCCCCTGCCCCATCGATAGGGCGCGGGCGACAAAAATCGCGGCGGTGCCAGCGACGAGCGGAAAGAGAATCCCAAAAAGAATCGAAAAAACGCGACGACCTTTCAGATCTGCGATTCGGCGAGTGGCGACCAGGCCGAGATCCATCAGGAAAAAACACAACATGCCAGGAAACATCTCGACGGCAAACGGGTGCAGGGCCTTTTGCCCGGAAGCCGGCGTAACCATCCCAACGAGAAGGCTTCCCAGGAGAACCAGCACCGATTTGTTGGCGAAGCATTCATGAATAAGACTCTGCCAGCTCGGTCCGCCGATTTGGCCGGAAGCACTTTTCCGTCGGGCGAAAATCAAGCCGACGAGAATGGCCGGGCTTTCCATCAAAACAAGTGCCGCAACCATGTAGCCACCGAACTCTATCTCGCGTGCCCCGAGATAGGATGCCGCTGTAATGAATGTCACCGCACTAACCGACCCGTAGGTTGCCGCAAGTGCCGCCGCATCGGGGGTGTCGAATTTCCTGCGAAGAATCGGGTAGATAAGCAGCGGAATCAGAAATGCCGCCGCCGTTGCGGCCAGCAAGGGAGCCGCCACCGCCATGGGATCGGTGACTTTTTGAAGTTCCCACCCACCCTTCAAACCGAGCGCGAAAAGCAAATAAAGTGACAGGATTTTCAAAACCGAGCCGGGAATTTCCAAATCGGACTTCACCAACGCAGCCACCACTCCCAGCAGGAAAAACAAAATGGCAGGTTGTAATAGGTATTCCCAAGGACTCATGCGCGGCGCAAAATGAGTCAGTCTGCTTTGTTTGTGAAGCAGTAAACTCTATGAAAACCGCGCTCCTTCTCGCCACTCTCACCCTTGCTGCCTGCACCACCGCGCCGAAGCTCCCGCCTCTCCGCACCGTCGATCATGTCGACCTCCAGCGTTTCATGGGAGACTGGCATGTCATCGGCACGATCCCGTGGTTCGTCGAGAAGAACAATGTCGGCACGATGGACATCTACAAACTCCGCCCCGACGGAAAAATCGATATCACCTATGCGTTCCACAAAAAGTCGCTCGAGGCTCCTCGACAGGAAATGAAAGCGGTGGCCCGAGTGGCAAATTCCCGGACTAACGCCGAGTGGCGGGTGCAATTTCTCTGGCCGTTCGAAGCTCCCTTCCTCGTAATCGACCTCTCGCCGGACTACCGCTTCACCACAATCGGATACCCGAACCGAGATTTGATCTGGATCATGAGTCGCTCGCCAGAAATGTCAGAATCGGACTACGCCAAAGCTCTGGAGGCGGCCAAGGCCCAAGGCTACGATATTTCTCGAATCACCAAAGTCCCCCAACTCCCAGCCATAAAACCTTAAGTGGAGTTCCCCCGACGCGATGGTTGACGGCGGGGCGGTGAACTTGGAGATTGGTCGCGCATGAGAGTTTTTCGAGCGTTTGTGCTGTCGTTGCTCCTGGGATATTTCGCCCCGGCGCTCGATGCCGCGCAGATGAAGGTTCCCTTTAATTTCCAATGGGGTGAGTCCCAAGCACGGGTCGAAAAAAGCCTCATTGGGAGCAAGGCCCGAGTCGTCGAGCGCAAAACCGTGCAGAACCGACAGGTCCTGGTTGCGGAAGGCATTCCCCAGAAATCCCTCCTGCGCTCAGTATTTTATTTCTCGAACGATTCCCTCAACGAAATCGAACTCCAGTATGGCGAACCCTCATGGGACTCTCAGAAATACGGCATCTTCTTCGACGATGTCCGTCGCAATGTGGATTCTAAATACGGAACAGGCCGAATCATTGTGCGCGAAAAAAACCGTGACCCCGACACAGACATTCTCCACACCCTGATCGGCTATCAATGGACTCAGGGATACATGTCCCTACGGCTTTTTTTATTCTCCAGTGAAAAGACTGGAAACTCCCATCGGGTGCTGAGCCTGCACTACAAGGAAATCTAGCCCGCGACGAATTTTAGTGCGTCGCCGAATCTCGAGCGCCACGAGACTTCACTGTGCGAACCGCCGGGGATTTCGCGGATGGTGAATTCATTTCCATCCTTCCAACCCTTGGCGCGGAGATGTTCGCCGAGGAGGTCATGATATCCCCGGTAGCATTCGTCCAACCCTTGGTCGCCATGGTCGAAATACATCCGGATCTCCTTGTCCAAAGCTGGCTCGGCTTCGAGCGCTTGAAGCGAGGCGGAATCTCGCGGCAAGGATTGCGACATATCCTCGAAAGAAGTCGAAAGGCAGATGAAATTCCGAAAGACCCCGGGATGCGCGAGGGCTGTTCGGAAGGTATTCAGCGCGCCAAGCCCCGCTCCGCCCAGTGTGCGAGCCGAGCGCTTGGCGATGGTGCGGTAATGCTGGTCCATGTGTGGGACGAGTTCGGACACGAGGAACTGGGCATAGGCAGCTCCACCGAATTCCGGTGAAAGCTCGAAATCCCGCATCGTGACATTATCATCCGAGTAGCCCTCGGGGTGACAAACTCCCACGACGATCGTTTCGGGAATGACCGATCGCCGCGCCAAGAGCGCCGCCCATTCGTCCGCGGCCCAGTCCACTCCTGAGACAACACTTCCCAGGGGATCGAAAACATTCGAGCCATCGTGCAGGAAAATCACTGGAAAGCGGGTTTCCGTTTGAGCTCCATAGCCGGGCGGGAGCCAGATGAGAAGATCACGCTCCCCGGCGAGGACACGGGAATGGAGACGCTCACGCGTCAACCGCCCGCAATACCGATCCTTCCAATCAGCCACCGTGTGGTGGAGCGTGGCATCGAGCCAGATCTCATGGCGGCTGTTTGCTGGAACATGCCCGAAGGCCTCCACAGCCTCACTCTCCCAAGATCCGCGAGTGATTTTGTATTCCACATGCGATCCGGTATCCGCCTCGATAGAACCATTGTGAAACACACCATCGAATTTCAACTCGAGTGCCTTGGAGGGATCCCAGCAGCCCAGATCACGATGACTACCCGTGATGAAAACTTTGGCCTCGGGCCGGTCGACCGGGGGGATGATCCGGAAACGAATCTTACTCATGTCGAAATCCTACCCCTCCGAGTTTTTTTGGGGAATGCGAAATTCCACCACCGAATGACAGGCTCACAAAAAAACGGATCGACGCCCTTCGTGAATTGGGGAAAGTCTTGGTTCGATGTCCACGATGCCCGACATGCATGCGGCCGACCACCCGTCCTCCGGAAGCGCTCCGGAGCCGCGCTCCGGCGGAGTGCGCTCGTATTACCGCGTGGCCGAGGAGGCTGGCACGGTCGTTCGCTGCGAACCCGCTGAGGCCCAAATCATCGTCTTCAACTCCCCCACCATCGAGGACGAGGCGGACTTGATGGAGTATTACAACATCGACTATCACACGCTCCACTCCTCGCTGGACCCCGACGAACTCTCCCGACTCGAATTTGAGGCCGACCACGCCGCCCTCATTTTTAAACGCCCGAAAAGTTTCTCTGCGGATGATAATTTTCTTTTGAAAATGACCTCCACAGGCGTCTTCCTTTACGAAGACCGCATCGTGGTTGTGATGCCAGATGACGCACCGCTTTTCGAAGGTCGCGCACCGCTCCGGATTTTTTCAGTTCAGGATGTGATCTTGCGACTGCTCTACCAGAGCATCAGCCATTTCGAAGGTCACTTGAAGGCCATCAATATGCTCTCCGACTCGCTCGAGCGGAGAATCATCACTTCGATGGAGACTCGCTACCTCCTCAACATGTTCGCTCTCGAGAAGAGCCTTGTTTACATCCTGAACGCGATCAATTCCAACAGCGCTCTTTTCGATAAAATGAAAAGCTACGGCGAGCGCCTGGGCTTCGACCACGATCAACTCGGCATCTTGGAAGACATCATCATCGAAAATCAGCAGTGCCTTCGCCGCTCGGAAATCTACTCGCAGGTCGTAGCCGGTCTCATGGACGCACGAGCCTCCATCGTGAGCCACAACCTCAATACGCTCATCAAAAAGTTCACCATTTGGACAATTGCCATCATGATGGCCAATCTGGTGGTCGGAATTTTTTCGATGAATGTGGAACTCCCGATGCCGACAGAGGGGAGGATCTGGCCGTTTATGATGGTAAACGCCCTAGCGATCTTCGTGTCGGTTGGCATCATTTGGTTTTCGCGGTTCAGGAAATGGTAACCTGAACCCACCGCATGCCTGCCCAGCCTGCCTGACCGAGGGCGCTCCCGTCTTTAAAGCGCAGCGAGCTTCGAGAGAATTTCCGACTTGGAGCAAACTCCAATCGACTGATCTTTTTTGGCTCCACCTTGGAAATACATGAGGGTCGGAATGCTGCGAATGCCGAACTGGGAAGACACTCCGGGAGCATCATCCACATTCACTTTGGCGATGTGATATTTTCCAGCGTTTTCAGCCGCGACCTCCTCGACGACCGGACCAAGCATCCGGCAAGGAGCGCACCAAGGAGCCCAGAAATCCACCAGCACAGGGCCAGTGGCGTTTTCGATGAAGTTCGCGAACGAGGAGTCGTTCAGTTCGGTAACATTGGGATGTGCCATAAAATAAAAAACTATCCGAGCATGGTGAAAATCTGCACTGCGAGGGCGACAAGAGCGACCGCAGCCGCCGCAAGGGCGAATACAGGAGAGGCTTCCTGAGAACCTGCCATCATTGGCGAAGCTTGAGCAACAGATACCGGAGCAATAGGTGCCGTATCAGCGCCAGGCTTGGAAGCCACAACGCTGGCTTTCGAGACAGGGGCTCCAGGCTTCGCGGTGGAGACGCCGGGTTTGATACCGGAAATGCTGGGGCTGGCTGGAGTCGCGGTGGAACCGGGAGCCGCTGGCGCGGCAGAAATACCGGGCTTCACAGATACCGAAGCCGACGGTGCGGCTTTCAAATTCACAGTCGCCTGCGGAACGGGCTTCGAGACAGAAGGGAGACTGATTTTTGCAGTCTGTAATTTGGGGTCTACTGGGGTGGGCGCTTTGGAAATCGAAGCGGCAAGAACTGCGGGGGCCGATGGTGCTGGTGGAATGGCCGCCGTTGAAACTGGCTTCGCCATAGGAGCCGAAGGAGCTATCGAGACAGGCTTGGCCACGCCAGGGGCGGAAGGCAAAGAAGCCGCAGGGGCGGCACTGGGAGGTGTTGGAATTGATGCCACGCCAGGCGCACTCGGGGGCTTCGGGATGGAAGGCATGACTCCGGGAGCCGATGGGGGTTTCGGGATAGAAGCCATCATCGGAGGCTTGGGAATGGGAGCGGCAGGAACGGCCGATGGAGGTTTGGGCAGAGGCGCTGGGGCCTTAAAGCTTGGAGGAGCTGGCGGAATGACGGTGCTTTTTTGCAGTCCAGGAGAAGGTGCTGGTGCCGAAGCCGGGGGAGAACTTGGGGCATCTTGAGGCGAGAGACTGATGCGAACGGTTTCTTTTTTGGGCTCGGACATAAAGGGGATCGGGTGGCTGAAGTGCGATGAGAACTCTCAAATCCCAGCGCAGGTGTCAATTTTTCACATCGCCCGGCGGGCATCCAGCAATCGAGCCATCACCGCCTTTTGGGCATGGAGGCGGTTTTCAGCTTGGCGGAAAATCGTTTCGGCGTGCGCTTCGAAAGTCGCGTCGTCGATTTCCTTGCCCCGGTAGGCCGGCAGGCAGTGCATAACAAGCGCTCCGGGGGCGGTGGCGCAAAGCTGGGCGTTGATCTGGTAGCCTGACAACTGCGCCAAACGGTAGGCGGCCTCCTCCTCCTTGCCCATGCTCACCCACACATCGGTGTAGAGGATATGCGATCCCTTCGCGGCTTCACGGATGTCGTCAGTGACATGGATCGATCCTCCGGCGCGGGCGAGGAGTTCCGGGCAGGGTTGGTATTTTTTCGGAGCAGCGATGACGAGTTCGAAACCCAGCCGCACGGCGGCCCAAATCCAGGAACGGGAAACATTGCAATCGCCATCCCCGATGAACGCGACCCGAAGACCATCGAGCGAGCCCCGCGATTCGCGGATCGTGAAAAGATCGGCGAGGATTTGGCAGGGGTGCTCCTCGTCAGTGAGCGCGTTGATGGTGGGAATGCCGCTGAACTCGGCGAAATCCTCGACATCCTTTTGTGCAAAGGTGCGGATCACCGCGCCATGGAGCATGCGGCCCATCACGCGGGCGGTGTCCTTGATCGGTTCGCCGCGCCCGAGCTGAATGTCGGCAGCCGCAAGAAACATTGGGTCGCCGCCGAGTTCGCGAATTCCGACTTCGAAGGAAACTCGGGTGCGGGTGGAGGATTTCGAAAAAATCAAGGCCCAGCACTGGTGGCGGAGCGGATGCGAGGCGTGATGGCCGCGCGAGGATTTCATCGCGGCGGTGTCAGCGAGGACGGCGAGAATCTCCTCACGGGAAAGAGATTCGATGGAAAGGAGATTTTTCATAGTTCGGTTAGGTGGAACGGAAGGTTCAGGAGGCGCTCGAAACGCCTTTCAAAACGGCGGCGAATTTTTGAACCGCCTCATCGATCTCGGCGGAATCGACATTCAGCGGGG
>JBDKIG010000047.1:0-13634 GCA_039797215.1 Verrucomicrobiota bacterium
GAAAAACTCAGCGGCCGCTCCTACGGCTCCACCCTGCCCGCCAGCGGCTCCACCGGCGACACCGAGCAAGAGAAAACCGATGTCGCCTTCCGCGTCATCGCCGACCACATCCGCACCCTCTCGTTCGCCATCGCCGACGGCATTCAGCCGGGGAACACCGACCGCAACTATGTCCTGCGCCGCATCCTCCGCCGCGCTGTCCGCTACGGTCGCTCGCTCGGCCTTCACGAACCATTCTTCCACAAGCTCGTCGATGTCCTCGCCCGCACCATGGGCGATGTCTTCCCCGAAATCCGCGCGAAGCAAAAACACATCGAACAGGTCTTGAAGCTCGAAGAGGAGACCTTCAACCGCACCCTCGACAAAGGCATCACCCTCTTCAACGAGGAGGCCGCCAAGGGCGACATCACCGCCCCCTTCGCCTTCAAGCTCTACGACGAGCAGGGCTTCCCGCTCGACCTCACCGAACTCATGGCCCGCGAGCGCGGACTTAAGGTGGACACCGCCGGCTTCGAGACACTCATGGAAGCCCAGCGCGCCCGCGCCCGCGCCGCCCAGAAGAAGGAAGTCATCACCCTCTCCGAAATCGAAACCACCGCGCCGACCCACTTCACCGGCTACGAGTCCCTCACAGAAAAAGCCCGCGTCCTCGAGGTCGTCTCGATCAAAAACAAAACCGCCGTCATCCTCGACACCACCCCCTGCTACGCCGAGATGGGCGGTCAGATCGGCGACACCGCCGAGATCACCGGCTCCGGCCAACTCTGGCATGTGACGAATACCCAGAAAACCGGTCACACCTATCTTCACCTCCTCGACTCCGCCGATGCCCCCGCAGTTGGCTCCGAAGTCGAAATCTCGGTCACTGGCCCGCGCCGCGCGGCAATCCAGCGCCACCACACCGTCACCCACCTCCTCCACTGGGCACTCCACGAGGTCGTTTCGAAGGACGCCACGCAAAAAGGCTCCTCCGTCTCTCCCGAAAAACTCTCGTTCGACTTCAACAGCGCCCCGCTCACGCCACAGCAGGTGCGCGACATCGAAAACCTCGTCAACGAACGCATCCTCGCCAACGCCCCCGTGAGCTGGACCGAAGTCCCCTACACGGAAGTCCGTGGCCGCGCCGACATCATGCAATTCTTCGGCGACAAATACGGCGATACGGTTCGCGTCGTCCAAATCGGCGGCTCACCCGCGAAGCTCGACGGCTACTCTATGGAACTCTGCGCCGGAACGCACACCCGCGCCACCGGCGAGATCGGTCTCTTCCGCATCCTCTCCGAAGCCGCCATCGCCGCCGGAGTCCGCCGCATCGAAGCCGTCGCCGGCTTGGAAGCCTGCGCCCTCGCCACCAGCGAAACCCAGCGCCTCCAAGAAATCGCACGCCTCTTGAATTCGCCCGCCGCCGAGATCGAGAAGAAGCTCGAGGCCCTCCTCATCCACCAAAAGGAACTCGAGAAAACCCTCAAAGCCGCCCGCGCCGGCGAAGCCGCTGCGAGCGCCAAAGACCTCGCCTCGAAAGCCGAAACCCTCAACGGCATCCCCTTCCTCGCCGCCCACCTCGGCGCCGTCGACGGCGATTACCTTCAAGCCGTCCTCGACGCCCTTAAACCCTCATTCGACGGCGCCGCGATCCTTGCCGGTTCCGCCAACAACGCCGTTGCCTTGGCCGCCAGCGTGAGCCCCGCCCATGTCTCCAAAATCCAAGCCGGCAAACTGATCCAAACCGCCGCCCCGATCGTCGGCGGCAAAGGCGGCGGCAAACCCGACTCCGCCCGCGGCGGCGGCAAAGACACCTCCAAAATCCCCGAAGCCCTCGCCGCCGCCCAAGCTCTTGTAAGATCCGTCTGATCAGTCCGATCAGACCCATCTCTTCTCCCAAAAATGCACAAAAAGCTCCGACCCAGCGGCGGCTACCGCAAAACCGCGAGCTTCCAGACCGCCACGCTGATCTACGACGCCACCTACTGGTTCTGCGAAAAGTTTCTCGATCCCCGCTCGCGAACCGTCGACCAGATGGTGCAAGCGGCCCGCTCCGGCCGACAAAACATCGCCGAAGGTAGCCGCGCCTCATCTACTTCCTCCCAAACCGAACTCCGCCTCGTGAATGTCGCCCGCGCGAGTCTCGAGGAACTCCTTCTCGACTACGAAGACTACCTCCGCCACCGCCGCCTTCCCCAGTGGCTCGCCGACGGCCCCGAAGCCTCCGAAGTCCGCGCCGTGCCGCGCCACTTCCGAAAAGATCCGTCCGATCAGTCAGATCTGACCGATCTGTCGGATCAAGAACGCTGGGCCCTCTACGCCCGCTGGCTCGACCACGCCGACCCTGCGATCCGCACAAACGCCACCATCTGCCTGATCCACCAGGCGAACTTCCTCCTCGACCGCCAGATCACCGCCCTCGAAGCCGCCTTCGTGGAAGACGGCGGCTACTCCGAACAACTCGCCACCGAGCGCCTCCGCCATAGAAAAAAAGATCAGTCGGATCCGACCAATCCGTCGAATCCGACCGATCTTCAGCCCCCGAACTGCCCCTCCTGCGGCGCCCTCATGGCCCTCCGCACAGCCAAAAGCGGCAAAACTCCCGGCAGCCAATTCTGGGGCTGCACCAAATACCCCGACTGCAAAGGCACCGCGAAAATCTAACCACTAATCGCGGAAAACTATCGCCCGGTTGCCGTGAACGAGCACGTGATCCTCGACATGGTAGCGAACGCCCCGGGCAAGCGCTAAACGCTCGCAGTCACGGCCGAGGCGAACCAAATCTTCGGGCTCATGGTAGTGCTCCACGCGCGACACCTCCTGCTCGATGATCGGCCCCTCGTCCAAATCCTCGGTGGCGTAGTGGCAAGTGGCGCCGATGAGCTTCACGCCCCGCTCGAACGCCCGCCGATACGGATTCGCGCCGACAAAGGCCGGCAGAAACGAGTGGTGGATATTGATCACCCGCCCCGCAAACTCTCGGCATATCGAGTCAGGGAGAATTTGCATGAAGCGGGCCAGAATGACGAGTTCCGCACCGAGTTCGCGAAGCCGTGCGGAGAGCTGCGAAAAGGCAGCCGGCTTGTCGGCGGCGAAGTCGATTTTCTCAAAAGAAATTCCCTCGCGCTCGACGAGACTGCGGGCGGTGTCGTGGTTCGAAATCACAGCGGGGATGTCGATATTCAACTCCCGCGAGCGCCAGCGCCAGAGAAGGTCGGCGAGGCAGTGATCCTCCTTGCTCACCAAAAAGACCGTCCGAACCGGGCGGTCGGCAGGACGCAGCGTCCACTCCGCACGCATTTCAGCGGCGAGTTTTTCGGTCTCCAAGCGGAAGGCCTCTGATTCGATTCGGCCACCGGTGAAGGCCAGCCGCGCAAAAAACCATTTCGAGGCGGTGTCCGTGTA
The DNA here is from genome assembly GCA_039797215.1 of Verrucomicrobiota bacterium. Taxonomy (GTDB): domain Bacteria; phylum Verrucomicrobiota; class Verrucomicrobiia; order Chthoniobacterales; family Terrimicrobiaceae; genus UBA967. The sequence continues at coordinate 3,388 of JBDKIG010000047.1, forward strand.
TTGGCTCACATCGAGCAGATTTCCGCCCGAGGCAGCGATGAATCCGGTCACGCGCGCCAGCAATCCCACGGCATCGGGGCAGTTCAGTTTGAGGATGTGGGTTGTCATATCACGCCGACAATTATTCTCCCGCAAAGGCGCGGAGGCGCAGAGAAAAAATCAGGCCATTCACGCTTCATCCTCCGTGCTCTTTGTGTCCACTGTGGTGAAATCTTAAACCAAAGCCGCTGGTTCGGATGGGACGGGGGAAGTTTGCGGAGCGGTTGGCGAGGGAGCCGGTGGCGGGTTTTGTTTTCCACTGCCGCCACCGCCGTTGGAGCCATCGTCGTTCAGATGCGGGTCAAAATAGTGGTCAAGCGCAAGGAACAGGGCCTTGGCGTGACGGACGAAAAAGAGGTTGAAGCCGATAACTGGAAGCACGACCGAGGCGAGAAGAACCGGCAGGTCGAGGTGGTAATTCCACTCGAGATAAAAATAGAGCGAGATACCGAGGAGACTGCCGACTCCGTAGTTGATGGCCCAAATCGCGAGCAGGAAATATCCGGTCTCGCGCTCGTAGGCATAGCCACAGCGCGGACAACCATCCAGCGGTGCAAAGTAGTCGCTCAGCGATCGGATTTTCAGCAACGGCGTGAAAATCGGCTTTGTGCCGCACTCCACACACCGCAGACGGCACGCTCGGAAAAAATAAGCAAAGGCTCGGCGGATTTGGGGACTCATGGTTGGGAATTCTGATTGGAGCGCTCGATGAGGGTGCGGGAGTAGCCTTGGGATTCGGCGAGGGCGACGATGGATTCGTAGGTGGCGTCGTCGAGGCGGGGTTCGCGGGCTAGGATCCAGAGGAACTGGCGCCAGGGGTCACCAACGAGGGCCCAGGAGTAGTTTTTCTCGTCGAGTCCGATGATCCAGTAATCCCCTGCTATCGGGCTCCGGCCGAAGCGGACCTTGAGCTTGGCGTTGCCGGAACCGGGGACGACGGTGGCGACGGCGCGGGCTTCGCGGAATTGGCCGTCGGCCTGCTTGCAGCGGTTCACGACCTGGATCGCGCCGTCGGGCAGCGGGGAGTATTGTGCGACGGTGTCGGAGGCGCAACCGCGCTGGAACCAATTCGGGTATTTTGCGATTTCGAACCAGCGGCCCTCATAGCGTTTGAGATCCACCGATGGCACGGTCGCCAGCGGAGGACGCGAGGCGCAGCCGACGAGAAACAAGGCGATCAGCATTGCAGCGATTCGGATTCCGGCTTTCATGGTGGCGGTGATTTTACGCGGAACACGACTGGTTTGCATGGCAATTCTCGCCCTCGCGCTGGCCTCTTGCGGCGAGGATTCCTCGCGAGGGGATTTGGTTTTTGTGAACGGCGCGGAGCCGGAAACGCTGGATCCGTCCATCATCACAGGCCAACCGGAGGGCCGCGTCGTGAATGCGCTTTTCGAGGGGCTCTGCGCCTACGACGAGAATGGACAGGCTGTGCCGGGCGTGGCGGAGCGCTGGGAGATTTCGCCGGATGGAAAAACCTACTCATTCCACTTGCGGACGGATGCGAAGTGGAGCGATGGCTCGCCGCTCACGGCCGAGGATTTCGTTCGCAGTTGGCAACGCACCCTCACGCCCTCGACCGGCTCCCAATACAATTACCAACTCTACCCGATCAAAAACGCGCAGGCCTTTGCCGAGGGGAAGATCACCGATTTCAGCGAGGTGGGAGTTCGCGCCGCCAATCCGCGCACGCTGGTGGTGGAACTGGAAAATCCGACGCCGTATTTCATCCAGCTCTGTGCGTTTCCGACCCTGCATCCCTTCCCCGTGAGCCTAATTGAAAAACTCGGCGACGATTGGGTGAAGCCCGGCAATCTGGTCGGCAACGGCGCGTATGTGCTTGAGAGCTGGCGGATCAACGACAAGATCCGTCTCCGCAAAAACCCGCATTACTGGGACCGAGCGAATGTCGCGCTCGAGACGATCGATGTGCTTCCGATCTCAGATGCGAATGTGGCTTTCAATTTCTATGCGAGCGGACTAGCCGACCTGCTGATGGACAAAGGCCTCGCGCCACCCGCGCTGCTGGAGGACTTGAAGAAGCGTGAGGATTTCCATGCCGCGCCGTTCCTCGGAATCTACTTCCTGCGCTACAACTGCGCGAAGGGGCCGTTCACCGATGAGCGTGTGCGCCGGGCGTTCTCGCTGGCGGTGGATAAAACCCGCATCGTGGAAAAAATCACGCGCGCGGGCGAGTTGGCCGCGCCGGGCTTTGTGCCTCCAGGAATCCCCGGTTACGAGGGCACGGCGGGGCTAGGCTTTGATCCAGCCGAGGCGAAACGCCTGCTCGCCGAGGCAGGTTATCCCGATGGAAAGGGATTCCCCAACGCCTCCTACCTCTACAGCAAAAGCGAACTGAACGAGGCGATCGCCGTGGAACTCCAAAGCATGTGGCGCGAGACGCTGGGCGTAAATGTGAACCTCGCCCGCCAAGAGTGGAAAGTGTATCTGAACTCGCTCTCGCTCCTCGACTACGACATCGCCCGCTCCAGCTGGGTGGGCGACTACCCCGACCCGAACACCTTTCTCGACATGTTCCTCACCGGAGGCGGCAACAACCGCACGGGCTGGAGCAGCTCGGAATACGACCGCTTGATCGCCGAGGCCGCACGCGAACTCGACCCCGCCAAGCGCTTCGCGACTCTGCGGCAGGCTGAGGATTTGCTGGTTCAAAAAGCCGTGCCCGTCTGCCCGATCTACTACTATGTCGGCATTCAACTCTATGACCCGGCGAAGCTCGGCGGTATCAAGGCCAATATCCTGGACGAACATCCGCTGCGGCGGATTTACAAGAAGAACTAGGCGACTGGAACGAGCGCGGCGTGGAAGGGAGTCTGGCCGAGCTTGCGGAAGGTTATCTCAAACGCCGTCTGCACATTTTCGCGGCCGTCATCCCAGGGGATTTCCCTCCAGCCCACGCGAGTGAGATCGCGCATTTCTAGGAAGTAAGGCTTGTCGTCCGTCATCAAACGGAGGCTTCCATCTTCTCCAAGAACACGCCGGATTTCCGCGAGGAAGGATTTTTGAAAAACGCGGCGCGAGGCATGGCGGCGCTTGGGCCAGGGATCAGGAAAATAGAGGTGGAAAATCGACACGCAGCCTGCGGGGATATCCTTCAGTGACTCGGCTCCGATGCCCTGAATGGCGCGGGCATTAGGGAGGCCAAGGCGTTCAGCACGGGCGTTGCATTTTTCGACGCGGTCGATCTGCTTTTCGATCCCGAGAAAATTCACGCCCGGATGCAACGCCGCCATGCCGAGGAGGAACGCCCCTCGATGACAGCCGAAATCGATCTCCAGCGGTGCAGCCGCCGCGAAACCAAAACCTCGTAAAACCTCTTCCGATTCTTTCTTCATTACGCCGACCTTTTTACATCCTTGGCGTGTGCCATGAAGTAAAGAACAGGAACGGCCATGCGACTGATGAGGAGCGAGGCGATTTCGCCAGCCATGAGCGAGATGGCGAGACCTTGGAAGATCGGATCGGCCAAAATCACCGCGCCACCGACCACTACGGCTAGTGCCGTGAGAAGCATCGGACGGAAACGCACTGCGCCGGCGTCGATCACCGCCTCGTCCACGGGCATCCCCTCGCGGAGACGCTGCTCGATGAAATCGACGAGGATGATGGAATTCCTCACAACAATTCCCGCGCCAGCCATGAAGCCGATCATCGAGGTGGCGGTGAAAAACGCATCCATCGCCGCGTGGGCGGGGAGAATTCCGACCAGTGAAAACGGTATTGCCGCCATCACGATCACCGGGGTGAGGAACGAGCGGAACCAACCGACCATCAGCGCGTAGATCAGCACCAGCACGGCAGCAAAGGCTAGGCCGAGGTCCCGGAAAACCTCGATCGTGATGTGCCACTCGCCGTCCCACTTCATCGCGGGCTTGGCGTCGGTGAAGGGGATCGAGGCGTTGTAGATTTCGAGTTGCGACCCGTCGCCGCCAAACTTCGAGGTGTCGATTTTCGCAAGGGCCTTGTTCATTTGAAGGATCGCGTAGACGGGGCTTTCGACCACGCCGGCGACATCGCCGATCACATAGGTCACGGGCATGAGATTTTTGTGGTAGATGCTCTTGTCGGTGATCGTTTGCTCGATGGTGACGAGTTCGCGCAAGGGAATCAGCGGGGCGCTGGCGGCTGAAGAGCCTGGCTCAGGCAGGGCATTGGCGTCACCTGAGCGAACGCGCAGCGAGAGGAGTTCCTCGGGGGTGGTTCGAAGCGGGCGGGGCAGCTCGAGCACGATGTCGATATCCTCTTTTTCGCGCGGCGCATGGAGCAGATCGATCGCCTGTCCGCCGACGGCGAGGCGGAGCGTTTGGGAAATTGTTTCGGCACTGATGCCATGGAGAGCGGCTTTTTCCTTGTCGATGACGAAGCGTGCCTTCGGTTGGTCGGCTTCGATATACCAATCCACATCCACGACCCCGGGAGTTTCCTTGAAAACCCGGATGACCTCTTTTGCCAAAGCATGACGGGCCTCCTCGTTCGGGCCATAGATTTCGGCGACGAGGGTTTGGAGCACGGGAGGCCCCGGCGGGACCTCGGCGATGGCCACGCGCGCTTTGTGTTTCTCCGCAATGGCGGCGATGGCTGGTCGCACGCGCTTGGCGATGTCATGACTTGAGGCCTTGCGCTGGTGGCGGTCTTCGAGATTCACCTGGATATCGGCAACATTCGCGCCACGCCGCAGGAAGTAGTGGCGAACGAGTCCGTTGAAATTGAACGGCGACGAGGTGCCGGCGTAAACCTGTGTATCAACGACCTCTGGCTCCTTCTTCACAACGGCGGCCATTTCGCGGGCGACGGTGGCGGTGCGCTCCAGCGAGGTTCCCTCGGGCATATTCAGGATGATCTGGAACTCGCTCTTGTTATCGAACGGTAACATTTTCACTTTCACCCACCCGATCCCCACCATGGCCATCGAGCCAAGAAGGAGCAAAACGATGCCGACGAGAAATCCGGTGCGTGCTCCCTTGTGATGAAGAAGCGGCCCCATGATGCGGCGGTAGAAGCGGGTGAAGAAATCCTCCTCGTGCGCCGCGCTGCCCGAACCGTGGATTTCGCCATGCTTGGCGAGTCGCTTCTCGCCGTTGCGCCAGCGCAGCATGCGGATCGCCGCCCAAGGAGTGACGACAAATGCGATGAGCAGGGAGAAAAACATCGCCGCGCTCGCCCCGATCGGGATCGGCAGCATGTAGGGACCCATGAGCCCGCCCACGAAAGCCATCGGCAGGACAGCCCCAATCACGGCAAATGTCGCAAGGATTGTTGGATTTCCAACCTCGCTCACCGCTTCCACCGCGATGTTCGACCAGTTTTTTCCCTTGTTTCCAGGGAGGTGGAAATGGCGGACGATATTCTCGACAACCACAATCGCGTCATCCACCAAAATGCCGATCGAGAAGATCAGCGCGAAGAGCGTGATCCGGTTGAGAGTGAATCCAAGGAGGTAAAAAACCAGCAGCGTCAACGCAAGGGTGGAGGGGATGGCGATCGCCACAATCAATGACTCGCGCCAACCCAGGGCAAAGAGGATGAGAAGAGAAACGCTCACGACCGCGATGGCCATGTGAAAGAGGAGTTCGTTCGATTTTTCCGCAGCCGTTTCGCCATAGTTGCGTGTAACGCTCACTTCGATGTCGGCTGGGATCAGCGTGCCCTTCAGGGAGTCCACCTTGCGCTGGACGGCATCGGCAACGGAGATCGCATTCGCGCCGGGGCGCTTGGCGATGCTGAGAGTGACAGCCGGCTCATCGGGCCCTTGGTTCAAGCGGGTGGAATGGAGGACATATTGGTTTGGCTCCTCCGCTTCATTCAGAATCGTAGCGACTTCTCGGAGATAGACCGGCTTTCCATTGGCCACACCCACCACGATGTTCCCGACATCTTCGCTAGTTTCCAAAAAGGCCCCTGTCTCCACGGCGACCTCCTGGTCGCCAGCAACAAGACCGCCTGAGGCAAATTGGCGGTTTGCCTGTTGGATCATCGGAACAATTCCGGCGGGACTGAGATTGCGAGACGCCAGTCGGGCGGGGTCGAGCTGGACGCGAAGCTGGCGCTTGTTTCCGCCGATGAGCGTGGTTTCAGCCACGAGCGGGACTTGTTTCACAGCGTCATTTACCTCGGCTGCGAGTCGGCGCAGCGTGAGGTGGTCGTGATTTTTGCTATGGAAGGTTAGCGCGACAATCGGCACATCATCGATCGAGCGAGGCTTCACTAGTGGAGACCCCACTCCGGGCGGAATGCGATCGAAGTTCGCTCGGAGTTTTTCGTTGAGCAGAACGAGGCTTTTTTCCAAATCCGAACCGACGAGAAACCGGACAATGATCAAGGATTCGCCCGGACGGGAGGTCGAGTAGATGTATTCAACGCCGGGGATTTCCCAAAGGAGATGCTCCATCGGACGGGTCGCACGCTCCTCGATCTCCTTGGCGCTGGCTCCAGGCATGGCGACCATCACATCGATCATCGGCACCTTGATTTGGGGCTCCTCCTCGCGAGGCAGGGCGATCACGGCGAAGAGGCCGAGCAGGACCGAAACAATGACCAGCAACGGCGTGAGCTTGGAGTCGATGAAGGCTGCCGCGATGCGCCCGGCGAGGCCTTGGGCGGGATTTTCAGCAGGAGTCATTTCGCGGCCTCCACGGCTTGGCCATCCATCAAGGCGGCGGGATTCGAGAGGATCACGGCGTCGCCCTCGGATAGACCGGAGAGGATTTCCACGCCGTCCGAAAAGATTTTTCCGGTGCGGATCAAGCGGAGTTGGGCTTTCCCAGAATCATTCACAAAAACGATCTCCATTTGGCCACGCTTGACCAAGGCTGAGGCAGGGATGCGGATCGACTTCGCCTCGCCCACAGGAACCGCGGCGCGCCCGAACTGACCCGCGCGGAGATCCGGGGAGGCGGGCAGGTCAAGCTTCACCAGAAATGTCCGGCTGGCGGCATCGGCGGTGGGGGAGACTTCGGCCACCGTGGCGGCGAAGCTTTGGCGGATTGCAGGAATCGAAACCTCGATTTTGTCGCCGGCGTTGACCTCTCCGATCAGAGCCTCGGGCACATCGGCTTCAAAGCGAAGTTCGCCGCGATCCTCGATTTCCATCAGTGGCTTGCCGGGAGCGGCCAGGTCACCGACTTCGGAAAGACGACGCGACACGACTCCATCAAACGGCGCAGTGACATTTGCATAACCCAGCATGGCTCGGGCTTCCCGGAGGGCGGCTTCGGCCACGCGGGCGCGGGACTCGGCGGCGTCCAGTTCCGCCTTACTGGAGACCTGTTTCACCGCCAGAGCCCGGGCTCGATCGAGGTCTCGGATCGCTTGATTATTTTGTTCCTCGGCCTGCTCCAAGCGGGCCTGGATTTCACGAGCTTCAATTTTGGCGAGGAGTTCGCCGGCTTTCACTTTCTGACCCAACTTCACGGGCATTTCGGAAATACGGCCGCTCACCTTCGCTTCGATCACGGAACGAATCCGGGTGCGCACGGATCCGACGACTTCTTCTGTAACCGGCCGACTCGCCGGTGCGACGAGGAGGGTTTCAACGGAAGCGGCCCAGGAAACCGGAGCGGTCAAAACCGCAATCAAAACACTGGAGTAAAAGATTTTTTTCATAGGTATCAAAAATTACCTCTCGACAATATGAGTGTTTAATTATATATGCAATCTTATTTTTCATGCCAGCCGCCACGAAATCCCGCCACGAAATGCCGTCCGCCGCCATGGAACTGGTTGCCGCCCGCTTCCGACTCTTGGGCGAACCAAACCGCCTGCGCCTGCTGGCGGAGCTGCAGGAAGGGGAGCGGTGCGTGAACGATCTGGCGGAGGCGACCAACCTCACCCAGGCCAATGTCTCGCGTCACCTCCACGCCCTGGCGGAGAGCGGGATTCTGAGCCGCAGGAAGTCTGGGCTGCAGGTGTTTCACGCGATCGCCGATCCCAAAATTTTCGAGCTTTGCGACTTGGTTTGCGGCAGCCTCTCGAAGCAAATGAAAAGCCAATCGGCCTACTTTGAGAAACCATGAGCAAGCTGGCCGAAAACCTTGCAGCCGTTCAGGCACGAATTGCCAACGCGGTGGAAAAATCCGGTCGCTCCGCTCACGAGGTGCGACTGGTTGCGGTTTCCAAGACCTATCCTGCCGAGGCCATTCGGGAGCTGTTCGCAACCGGTCAGGGAGCTTTTGGCGAGAGTCGCGTGCAGGAGGCTTTGCCGAAAGTCGAGGCGCTGCCGCCCGAGATCGAGTGGCATTTCATCGGACATCTGCAGACCAATAAAATCCGAAAGGTCGTGGGCCGCTTTGCGCTATTTCACGGAGTGGACAACGAAAACCTCGCCGTCCAAATCAACCGCATCGCCGGAGAACTCGGCGTGACGGCGAACGTGCTGCTCGAGGTTAATGTCTCGGGCGAGGAGTCGAAATTCGGCTTCGCGCCGGAAAACCTCCCCGCCGCCTTGGAAAACCTCGCTCCCCTGCCCTTTCTCCGCATCCGGGGGCTGATGACCATGGCGCCCTATAGCGACAACCCCGAGGAGGCGCGGCCGTATTTTGCGAAGCTCCGCGAAATCCGCGACCGGCTTGCCGAGGATACCGGCCTACCGCTTTCCGAGCTTTCCATGGGAATGAGCGGCGATTTCGAGCAAGGCATCGCCGAGGGCGCAACGATCGTTCGCGTAGGATCGGCGATTTTCGGCTCGCGGGAGTGAAAACTAAGTGCAATTTGTCGTATCGAGTCGCTTATGAAAGCCATGACCGCATCGGAGGTTCGTCAAAATTTCGGGCAATTTCTTGATTTTGGCATTCAGGAACCCGTTGTTATCAAGCGGCATGAGCGCGAACCAGGCATCTTTCTACCGACGCCACTTTATCGGAATCTGCTTTCAGCTCAAAATCAAAATAACGGATTCCATGGACAAAATTCAGAGCGAAGCCCGCAAATCCGGTTTGGCCGAGGCAGATTTGGAGGCAATTCTCGCCAAAGAGAATCCCAGCTAAGGGATGGTCATCTTCGACACCAATGTTCTCGTCAGCGCCGCCTTGCTGTCGTTCTTCCGTTGATCGGGATTTCCCATCCCAGTCCGACGGGCTGAACTCAAGCCTTGCCGGACTTTTCCTTTGCCAGAAGCATATAGAGCGCTGGGACGAGGAAGAGGGTGAAGATGGTTCCGATCGCCATGCCTCCAACGAGCACGAGCCCGATGGAATTTCTTGCGGCGGCGCCGGCGCCGGTGACGAGCACCAACGGGAAATGGCCGACCACGGTGGCTAGGGTGGTCATCAGCACGGGGCGCAGACGGACTCGCGCGGCGTCGCGCACGGCCTCGAGTTTGCACAGGCCCTCGAGTTGACGGCGGTTTGCGAATTCCACGATGAGGATGCCGTTTTTTGCAATCAGGCCAACGAGGGTGACGAGGCCGACTTGGGAGTAGATATTGAGCGTGGTCGTCCAGCCATTGGTCCAGAATGGCATGTTGGGCGAGGGCATTTTGAGGAAGGTGAAAATCAGCGCGCCAAACATCGCGAGTGGCACGGAGCCGAGCAGGATGATGAAGGGATCGCGGAAGCTGTTGAACTGCGCCGCGAGCACGAGAAAAATCAGCAACAGAGCCAGCACGAGCGAAGGCAGGAATTTGCTCCCCTCGGCGCGCAATTGGCGGGATTCGCCGGTGTAGTCGATCACATAGCCGGGGGGCATGATTTTCGCGGCCTCGTCCTCGAGGTAGTGCAAGGCTTGGTCGAGCGGGCGGATCGCGACGCCGCTGAGTTTCACGGCGTTCAATTGCTGGAATCGGTTCAGCGAACGCGGTTGGGCGGTGGTTTTCAGAGTGGCGACGGACCCGAGCGGCATAAGGCGGCCTTCGGGGCCGGTGACATAGATTTTCTGGAGCTGTTCGGGATTCAGGCGGTCCACTCGCTGGATTTGCGGGATGACCTTGTAGCTGCGGCCGTCGATATTGAACCGGTTCACGAAATTCCCGCCGAGCATGGCGGACAAATCCTCGCCAATCTGGCGCAGGTCGAGGCCCAACGAGGCGATCTTGTCGCGGTCGAGCACGATCTCGGTCTGCGGCTGGTCGATTTTGGTATCGATGATTGGCGGGAAGGCGAACATCCCGCTTTGGGCGGCTTTTTGCTGAAGCGTGCGTGCAATTTCCAGAATCCGCTCCGGCTCGGCGGTCGAGGCGATGACGAACTCGACAG
>JBDKIG010000048.1:0-13611 GCA_039797215.1 Verrucomicrobiota bacterium
GGGCGTGGCCCTGAAAACCTCCTGACTCGATGTCCGAAACTTTTTCCGAAACACAAATCGCTGGGTTGGCATCGCGCCGATTGTGGGTTCAGTGGTTGCGTGCGCGGTTGATGGACGAGGCCAGCGCGGGCTTCGAGGCCGACTCCGAGGAGGTAGCGAATGCGTGGGAGGGTTTCTGCAAAAGGCACCGTCTCGATCCCGAGAACCCCGCCTCCGTTCCGCCGGAGTTCACAGGTTGCTCGCCAACCGAGTTGAAGGCGGTGGTCGAGCGCGAGGTGCGTATTTCCAAATGGAAGAAAGCCCTTTTTGAGCCTGAGGCCGCCCAACATTTCGAGCGCCGCAAGCCCGCGCTGGACCGCGTGGTTTACTCGCTGCTCCGGGTGAAAGAAGCGGGGCTCGCGAGAGAGTTGTGGTTCCGCATCAAGGAAGGTGAGGCCACTTTCGCCGATCTGGCGCCGAAATATGCGAGCGGCAATGAGGTTTACACTGCCGGAATCGTTGGCCCCGTAGCCTTCGGGGCGATGCATCCATCCTTGGCGGGCGTTCTGAAACCAGCACGCGCGGGTGAGCTTTTGAAGCCCTTTGCTGTTGCCGAGTGGTTTTTGGTGGCCAGAGTGGATCACCATTTGCCGGTGGAATTCGATGAAGGCATGAAACACCAAATGACCGAGGAACTCGCCGCGCAGTGGCTTGATGAAAGGACCCATGGCCGACCAACCGCTTGAAACCACCGCCGGCGCAATCGCCGCTAGAATCGCTGCCGGAGAAGGCACTCTTTCCAAGGCTCCCCGCGAATGGCTGTCGCGTCTTGCCGCCTCGGGCCGCCTTGTTCGCGCCACGATCGGCCAAATTCTCATCACGCCCTCCAAGCTGAGCGGGCATGTTTTTATTGTGGTCGAAGGCCGGGTGCGCTCGCTCGGGATTCGCGCGGGCGATCCCCACCCCGAATTGCTTCAAACACTCGGCCCCGGCGGCATCGCGGGTTTGGCGTCCTTCATCGCGGATTTTCCTGTCGAAGCCGCCACGGCGGCGGTGGATTGTGTCTGCTTGATGGTCGAAACGGCGCGATTCCGCGAGCTTTTGGATTCACAGCCCGAGCTAAAGCAAAGCCTCGAAACAACACCGATAGCGGCGGAGCTTTTTTATCTTCTCTCGATGGATTTCGCGCGATGCGCGCTGGATATTTCGAAGGTCTCGGACCTAGTGCGAGCCGCTCTGCCGCAGGCTGTGCTCGCATCCGGTCATGCGGAGGTGCGCGAGGGTTTCACTTTTTGGATCGCCGAGGGCGCGTCGCGCGGGATGCGTTGGTCGCCTGCCGATGGTCCGTTGCGTCGCATCGGAATTCCGACGGCGGTTCTCGAAAAGGGAGAGATTCCGGATGTGCCCAAGGAGGCGGGTGTCCCCGCACCGCCGGAGCTGCCCCCTGCCGAGACACTGCTGGATCCGCTGGTCGACTACCCAGTGCTCACCACCCAGAATGGACCTCTCGAGGAGGTCGTCGCCTGCTTCGGAATGCTGGCGAAGTTTTTCGCGAAGGAATTTCCCAAGGAAGCCGCGCGCCGGGTTTTGTCGAACGAAGTTCCGTCGGATCGCAAGCCTTCGCTCCACACCTGCGGCAACATCGCCACGATGTCCGGTTTCGCGGCACAACTTGTCAAATTGCCCTCGACCAACTTGGGGCGCGTCGAGACTCCGGCCCTGCTGATGCGCGATGGCACGGTGTGCGTGCTTTTCCAGACCGGTGCCAAGGGCGTAGCTCTGGCTGACCCGCGCACGGGCCTTGAGCGCGGGTCGGTGGAGGATTTCCAGAGCCGCCTTCCCGCTGAGATCGAGATGCTGCTCCTGCGCCCTCTTCCGAAAGAGGAGAAGGAAAAATTCGGTTTCCGGTGGTTCCTGCCGGCGATCCGCAAGCACAAGCGCGTGCTGATCGAGGTTTTCATTGCCTCGTTTTTCATCCAGATGCTCGGGCTGGCGAACCCGCTGCTCACCCAGGTGATCATTGACAAGGTTCTCGTCCAAAATTCCATCGATACCCTGAATGTCCTCGGAGTTCTGTTTGTCCTGATCGCCATCGCCTCCGTGGCCCTCACGGCGGTCCGCACCTATCTCTTCGTGGACACCTCGAACCGCATCGACCTCGCCGTCGGTTCGCGGATCATGGATCACCTCTACAAACTCACGCTTGGCTACTTTCAGCGTCGTCCGGTGGGTGAAGTTTCCTCGCGCCTGCATGAGTTGGAAAATATCCGCCAGTTCCTCACCGGCACCGCGCTGACCGTAGGCCTCGATGCGCTTTTCTCGGTTGTCTACATGGCGATCATGTTTTTCTACGATGTGAAGCTCGCCATTGTGGCATTGCTGGTTGTGCCATTCATGACTGGGGTCACGCTTTTTGGGGCGCCGATCTTGCAGGCTCAAATCCGCCGCCGCTCCGAGGAAGGCGCGAAATCCCAGTCCCACCTCATCGAGACGCTCACGGGCGTTCAGACCCTCAAAGCCGGCAACATCGAGCAACCCTCGCGCTGGGAATGGCAAAAACGCTACGCCGGCTTTGTCAGCGCGGGTTTCCACGCCGTTCTTACCTCGACCGCGATGAATTCGGCCACCACGCTACTGACCCGTCTTGGCGATCTTGCGGTGCTTTGGTATGGCGCGGTGCTGGTCATCAAGGGCGACTTGACGCTCGGCCAACTCATAGCCTTCCGCATCATCGCGGGCTATGTCACTTCGCCGCTCATGCGCCTGGCCCAGAGTTGGCAGAATTTCCAAGAGGTTGCCCTTTCGGTCGAGCGCCTGGGTGATGTTATCGACAGCCCGCCCGAGCAAAAATCAGACGACGCGAACAACATTCCCATGCCCGCCATCACCGGCAAGGTGGAGTTCGACAGCATCACCTTCTCCTACATCCCAGGTCAGCAACCCCAGCTGCGGAATGTTTCCTTCGAGGTTCCAGCGGGTTCATTTGTGGGCATCGTTGGCAAGAGCGGTTCTGGAAAATCCACCGTGCTCAAGCTCATTCCGCGCCTTTACAACCCTGACGCCGGCCGCATTCTCGTGGACGACTACGAGATCGCCAAAGTGGAACTTTACTCGCTGCGCCGGCAGATTGGAACGGTCCTTCAGGACAGCCTGCTCTTCAACTCCTCGGTTTTTTCAAACATCGCCATCGGCGATCCGGATGCCTCGCCGGATGACATCATGCGGGCGGCGCGGGTGGCCGGAGCGCACGATTTCATTATGAGTCTGCCTCAGGGCTATAACACGCAAGTCGGCGAGCAGGGCCGTGCGCTCTCGGGTGGCCAGCGCCAGCGCATCGCCATCGCCCGTGCTGTGCTGCAGCGTCCGCGCCTATTGATCCTCGACGAGGCCACGAGCGCGTTGGACTCCGTTTCCGAGAATTTGGTGTGCCAAAACCTCGCCAAGGAATTCCAAGGCAAGACGGTGTTTTTTGTTACCCACCGCGTGCGCTCGGTCCAGCATGCCGATATCATTTTTGTCTTCGATCGTGGCATTTTGATCGAGAAAGGCCGCCATGAGGACCTGATGGCTCTCAAAGGCCACTACCACAGCCTTTACACGGGAGGGAGCACGGTCGAATGAACACGAAGCCGAAGAAGACAACTAACAAAGCCGGTCAACTCTTTGCGCGATGGATCGCGGCAGTTCCTGCTTTACGCCATGTGCTGCGGCCGGATTCAGACACGATGGTTTTGCGGCAAACGCATTTCTGGTCGCGCTCGATCCTCTGGACGATCATCGGCACATTCGTTGCGGCTGTGCTCTGGGCCTGCCTCGCGCCAATTGATGAAGTGGTCCACGCCATTGGAAAACTCGAGCCGCGAGGATCCGTGCGCGATGTGCAGTCGCCCGTGGGGGGCGTCGTGGAGCAGTCCTTCGTCCGCGAAGGCGATTCGGTGAAAGTTGGTCAAACGCTCGTGCAGCTAGACTCGAAAGTCTCCGCCGCCGAGGTGAAGTCCCTCGAAGAGCGGCTCGCCGCCATGAGTTCGGAGCGGGCTTTTTACGACGGCCTTTTCAGTGAGGCCAAGCCTGCCGATACAGCTCCGAAGACCGTCTCCCGCGAGATTGCCGACCTCGCCAAGAATCGCGCCGCGCTCCAGGCCGAGATCAAACTCCTGCGCCGCCTGCGCGATGAAACCGGTGAACTCCATCAAGCCATCCAAACCTCCGAAGCCGAGACTCTCCAGGCCAGCACCCCCGATCCCGTGGCCGTGCAACTCGCCGACATGAAGGCTCTCGTCGAAGGCGATTTTGCTCGTGAGCAAGGGCTGGATGCCGATTCGGACAGTCTGAAATATTTTGCCAACGAGCTCACCAGCCTCTCCGAGCAGTATCTGCGCTCCCGCAACCAACTCGAGGAATTGCGAAAGATCGAGGCCAACAAGAAGCTCGCCTTCGACGCCTTCACCAAGCTCAACAAGGACGGCAACCTCTCCCGCGTCGATTTCCTAGCCCGTGAGTCCGAGTGGCTCAACGCCATCGCCCAGGTAAAAAATCTCGAGGCCCAGACGCAAAACATCCCCACCGTTTTCAAAACCGAAACGAACAATCGGATTCAAGATAACGGCAAGCGCATCGCCGAGATCGATGCCAACCTCACCAAGGTCCGCCTCGAAAATATGCAGCGCATCTCCGAGGCCGAGAGCCGACTCGCCGCCGCGCGCGAGACTTTGGCTTACCACGAAATCAAGTCCCCCTCCGACGGTGTGGTTTTTGAAATGGTCGCCACCAAGCCCGGCACGGTCGTGGGTGCGAAGGACCCCGTGCTCCGCATCGTGCCAAGCGGAGAGCTGATCGCCAAGGTGGACATCACCAATCGCGACATCGGCTTTGTGAGCTTGGGAATGCCCTGCGAAGTCGAGGTCGATACTTTTCCCAAACGAGAGTTTGGATTTATCGCGGGCGAGGTATACTTCGTTGGCTCCGATGTTTTGCCGCCGAACGAGGTCCGGAAATTCTACAGCTTCCCGGCCAAAATCTCCCTCGCCAAGCAGTCACTCCAGGTCCGCGACAAAAATATTGCACTCCAATCCGGCATGTCCGTGGGCGTGAATATCAAGGTCCGCAAGCGGCATGTGATTAATATCTTTCTCGATCAACTCCTCGGCCCCGTGGATAAGATGCGCGAGGTTCGCTGATCGGCGATGTTGATTTTCGAGTCCACCGGCCGCTAGATTCCCAAAATGCTCAAAAACTTTCTCAGCTCCAAAATCCACCGCGCGATCGTCACCGACGCGAATGTGGACTACGAGGGCAGCATGGCGATCGACGAGGAATTCCTGGAAGCCGCCGGAATCATGCCATTCGAGAAAATTCTCGTCGGCAATCAGTCGAACGGCCACCGGTTCGAGACCTACGCCATCCCCGCCCCACGCGGCAGCCGCGCCATCGTGCTGAATGGAGCCGTCGCCCACCTCGGCAAAAAAGGCGACCGCCTCACGATCATGACCTTCGGCCTCCTCTCCAACGAAGGCGCCAAGGACCACCACCCCAGCGTCATCGTGCTCAACGACTCGAATGAGATCATCAGCCGGAGGGGAATTTGATTTCGCGAAATTCCTTTTGACACCTGCAGAAGCCTCCAAATACACATTGTAAATAGTTCCATGAAAATGACCCTCTTGCTTCCAACCCTCGCCATTGGTATGGTTCTATCGTGCCCCTACGAAGCCTCGGCCTTTGGCGGACCTCCGGGCGGGCCGTTCAGCAATGGGAGCTACTTCCCAAACGATGGAACTTTTTCCGCCGTGGTGCGGGGAGAAAATCTTACGGGAACTTTGCAGTTCAGCACTTCTCAAGGGGAGGGGCCTACTCCAAGTTCGGTAGAACAGTCTGGCGATACAACCATCACAACCTCTGGTTTGGGTGGTGTCGGATCCACCGGCGTGGCGACCATTTATTTCGATGGAGATACATACCAAGGCAATTCACAAGGGGCTTTAAATTCCGAAGCTTCGACGATGACTGTGAACTTTCAGGCGGATGTTCAAGGACAGGGAGAACAAACTATTCAAGTTCAAACCCCTGTAACTACTTTTGGGACATCGACAACAAATGGAACCGTTACAGTTACCGAAGATACAACATTTCAGACTACTCGTGAAATTCTCTATTTCGACTCCCTTTATCTCAATGGTGCAGCTAATTGCAAAACTTCGAATGCTTTCCCGAATCAAAAATTTCAGGGTGATGGCGAAGCGGAATTCCAGCAATTAGTTTTTACCGGCGATACTCCTTTCTTGGATGCGGTAACGCTGCCTATTTCGGTAACGGGTGTCCGACTCTCTAGCACAGCTACTTCCTTCAATGTTTCGAATGTTCGCCCGCCTTCTGTAAACGAGTTTTCAGTTTTAGTGCCATAAGGTTTTCATTCCCTTTTCAATGCAAAGGGACTTAAGAGCTTTTTCTCTCCTCGAAATCCTCGCCGTAGTGGCAATTTTGTCGGTTTTGATCGCTTTGACCTTTCCTGCGATCGAAAAAATACGGCCGATGGCCGAGCGCGTGGTTTGTATGAACAATTTGAGAAATCTTCGCTCGGCTTTCTCTGGATACGCTACGGATGGATGGCCCCAGATTCCTAGCGGCATCCAATTGGGATCCGTGGCAGAGCAACAATGGTGGTTGGATAAAACTCAAAAGGAGTTGGGGCTACCTAAAAGCTCCTGGGAGTGCCCGACGATCCGCCGCCAATTTGCAGGTGCTCCCGAAAAAGACCGCCCCTTGATTCACTACCTTCCCACGCCTTTTTCCAAGGAGCCCAACCGGGCCAACAAATCGTCGCAGATGCCCTGGTTCATTGAGATTGGCGATGCCCATGGCCAAGGCAACCTGATGGTCCGCCAAAACGGAACAGTGGAACCCGCACCGAGGTGAAGGCCCTGCATTTGCGGCTAGCTACTTTGGCGCTCGTTGGCTTGTTTTGTTGTCTCTTAGCGCAGGGCGCCGAAAAGTCGGAAACGCCTCCTCCCAACTCGATCGGCCGCGATATTGAAGTGAGTGTGAATCGTGGCGGGGAGTGCCAGTTGGTTTTGCACGGCATAGCCATGCCCAAAAACTCGGTGGAATTTCAGATTCAAAAGTCGCCAAGTCATGGCTCGCTGGGTTCGCCACGCCGAATCGACAAGGATACGGAGGTCTATCCCTACAAGCACAATGGCAAGGCGGGCCATGATCGCGATGTGGTGCATTTCAAAATCAAAACCGGCCCCGAGCATGCTTGGGGAAGACTTGTGGCGAAAATTTGGATTCATGAACCTCCAACCCGCTTTGTTGTGGAGCCTGAGGCGCTGGATTTTGGGCAGGTCTTCATCGGAGAAAACAAGGCGCTGGCCTTGAAAATTTCCAATGCCGGGGGAGGTGTCTTGAAAGGAGTTGTAGAACTTTCCGCGCCGTGGTCGATTGAGGGCGGGTCGACCTTCGAACTCTCCGAGGGGCAACAAAGAGAACTGCAGGTTGTTTTTTCCCCGAAGTCTGCGGATGAGCAGAAGGGGCGACTGGAAATCAATCTGGGGACTGCTGCAAGGGCTGCGGTTGCTTTGCGTGGATCGGGCGAATATCGGTTTGAAATGCCCGAAAGAGTCTCATCTCCGGACCGCGCCGGTGCCGTGTCGATCAGCGTGCCGGTGCGCAATCGCAGCGCGGCTCCGCTGGCGCTTCGAGTTGCGGCAGAGCCTCCGCTACGCGCTCAAGCGGCGCTCGATTTGCCGGTCGGCGGAACAGCGAATTTTACGCTGGAGTTGGAGAAGGGGCATTATTCTTCAAAGGTTGGCCGAGTGGTGGTTTCGGATGGGCTTGTGGATCGGGAGTTGAGTGTCGAGTTGCCACCCCCGCCGGCGTTGCTGGAGTGGGAGGCAGGGCCGGTGATTGACCTCGGGAAAATCCCATTCAGAAATATCCCCGAAATCGAAGCGGGCTTGAAAAACCATGGTGCCACGACGGCTACTGTGACTCTTTCCGACGGCTTTGGCGGCCTTGTTTTGGCTCCCTCGCAAGCGCGCTCCTTCCAGTTGCGCTCAGGCGAAACAGCGCTTGTGAAGTTGGTTTGGAAACTCCCCGAGCAGTCCGGGGAGGCCACGGCGAAATTGATCGCGCAGGATGGTGGCGTGTCCCATGAAGTGGGCTTCAAGATTCTGGTGGACCCTCCTGCCGAGGTGCCTGCCAAGGCTCCCGAGGCCCAAGAAAAAAAGGATGTCGCGCCCGCGCCGCCCCCACGGAATTCCCCGAAAGTTTTGAGCAAATCCGAGCGCGAGGATTTGAAGCGCCGGATGCCTCAGGATATTTCCTATCGCTTAGAGATCGGCCCTGGGACTGCTGCGGCGGTTGTCAACTGGAAATATTCTGGGCCCAAGCCGGTCCGATTTACCCTCGAGCGTCTGGTCTCCGAGCGCGGGAGTGCGGGGCTTGAAAAAGCCTTCGAAAAGCGCCTCTCGGTGCCGGAGCAATTGCCCGAAATGCCGTTAGTGGAAAGATGGGTGCCCGTGGATTCTTCCGTGGCTGAAATTGCGCTTGGAGAAGACGGTCGCTGGGAGGGAAGGGTGCAGGGGTTGCAACCCGGCTTCCACAGGTTGCGAATCGCCACCCAATCTCCTCCCGATGGCAAGCGCACCGACTGTGTGGATTTTCCCGTGCATGTCGGTTCCTTGCCTTGGCAT
The DNA here is from genome assembly GCA_039797215.1 of Verrucomicrobiota bacterium. Lineage (GTDB taxonomy): Bacteria > Verrucomicrobiota > Verrucomicrobiia > Chthoniobacterales > Terrimicrobiaceae > UBA967. Next base: position 8,670 of record JBDKIG010000048.1, read on the forward strand.
GTTTGGGTTCAGCCTGCATTGTGGATCACTCTAGCGATGAGCCTACTTTATCTGGCGCGCCGAAAAATTGCCCGCTGGTTCGGTTCCGAGGAATAATTGGCGGATGGCGCAATTCCTGCTGAACATCGCCAATCATGGCAAAAAAATCGCCAAATTCTCCGATTTCCCTCTTTTCAAATTGAACTTTTATACGACAATTTTGTCTACATCTCCCATGTCACTTTTGTTTCCTCCTCCAACATCATCCGTGCTTAATCGATGAGCTACTTAGAAACTCTCCGCTTGTGGGCAGCTTCCCCCGCTGCTGAAAAAGACCTCCAATCCATTTTTGGAGAACAAATCAACTGGGTCGCTGCCTACCGCCATCTCGAGGCTTTTCGTAGAGGGGATTTTTCCCAACTCCCGCCCATTGAGGTTCTCGAAGCAGTCGAGATGCTTGGCCTGTGGGGTGGCTACAGCCGTGATCTGCGCCGGATTTTCCTTTCTGCCGATTGCCCGGAGGATTTGCAAACGGCGGTTCTACTCGAAGAGATAGGCCACTTCCTCGATCAAGAACTCTGCACGGAGGAAACCCCAGGGGAAGAGGGTGCTCACTTTGCCTCTTTGGTCCTTGGTTCGCCATGCAGAGATTATTTCGAGGATGAATCACTGCGGCTAATCCATTTTGGTGGTAAGGCTCATCTCGTGGAAGCCGCACCCAAGGTGCGCGGTTCGGCAAAAACAAAAGCAACGCCTGCTCCAAAAGTTAAGGGGAAAGTTGTGGCCGTTATCCCCGACACCACCACCAGCCAGGATGGGAATGTGGTCTACGCGAACAAGGATTCCGTCCGAATCACGCAAACCAAAGCTGGTCAACGAGTGATTGGTTCCAAAGGAAACGATACCTTCGTGGTGTCGAGTCAGAATGTGCGTTTGGAGGATCCCAATGGCGGAACGGATACCGTTGAGGCAAAAGTCTCCTTTTCGCTAGCCAACTTCAGCTTCATCGAAAATCTCACCGCTGAATCTGGAACCTCTGCCCTTTCGCTTACTGGCAACTCCAAGGCCAATATCATTACAGGAAACAACGGCAACAACGTGCTGGATGGCGGGGTGGATAGCCAAAAAGACACCCTCATTGGCGGAGCGGGCAATGACACCTACATCATCCGTGATACGCTTGATGTGATTATTGATACCTCAGGAACGGATGTCATTTTCACAACCAATCAAAGCCTTTCGGTGAGTTCCTACACGAATATCGAGCGCATCTGTTTTATCGGCACGGATGGGGCCGATTCCATGTTCGGTGGGGCAGGTGCTGGCACTCTCCTTGGGGGAAAAGGCAACGACACCTACTTCGTGGATCATGTTGGCGATGCGGTTTCGGAAACAGATTCCTCGACGCTGACGGGTGGCGTGGATTGGGTGAATGCGCGAATATCCCACGCCCTCGGGTCCAATGTTGAAAACATCTTCAAATCCGGAAATTTCAACGCCTCTTTAACAGGCAACGGATTGGCGAATATCATCGACGGTAGCGCTGGTGCCATCAATACGCTTTCTGGCGGGGCTGGGAACGATACGCTCATCGTTAATGTTTCCCGGATCGGCAAGGTCGATGGAGGGGCAAATACCGATTGGCTCAAATTTTCTGGAAATTCCTTGAGCCTTAATAATGTCGCCTTGACTAGCATCGAGGCCCTTGATTTGACGGTTCTCACGGGCAACGCGGCGGTCACGTTGGGCGGCAATTCGACCGCCCTCGATACGATCCTTGGCGGTGTGGGGGCGGATTCCATTACAGCTGTGGCAGGTTTCGGCAACCAGACCATCACCTTGGATGGCGGTGCGGGCGACGACCGATTCGCATTTTCCTCTGTCGCGCAAATGTCCGCCGCTTCGCTCTTCGGTGGCGAAGGCACGGATCGGCTCGCTTTTACCAGCTCAATTTCCAACTTGGTCGATGCAGATTTATCAAACCTTGGAGGCTCCGAAATTGAGGTTTTGGAACTTAATGGTTCCGGCAATGGAGTTACGCTCGGTCCCACGGCCGAGGCGGCGGGTATTTCCACTATTTTTGGTGGTGTAGACAACGACACGATCGATGCCAGCGGCTATGAAGCCGGCATCGTGATCGATGTGAGCCGTAACAAGGTGGCGGAAGATTCCAATGAAGACACCGTTCTTGGTGGGGCGGCTGGGGATCTGATTATTTTTTCGAATCACAATGTCATGGCTGCCAGCTCTATCAATGGAAATGACGGCCTTGATACATTGGCTTTTGCAGAGGATGGCGTTGCGATCACCGATGATAAGTTTTTGGGAAATATTTCCAATGTGGAGGTTCTTCAGACGGCGGATGGCACGAACTTCATACAAATCGGAACGAATGCCGAAAGTTCGGGACTGGAAAGCATCATCGGCGGCGCGGACAGCGACACCTTTGACGCCGCTGAGTTCAATAGCGATATCGCCATCGATGCGGGCGATGGTGACGATTCGATCACTCTCCAAAATTCTGCTAGAGTAGCAACGAGCACCATCGAGGGCGGCCTGGGAAACGACACCCTTTCGATCTGGGAGGCTGGAGCCCTTGCGGACGAAGATTTAATAAATGTTACGGGTATAGAGAATTTGCAGGCCGCAGAGTCGGAAAGCAGTTCGATTGTTCTTGGCCAAATCGCCAAGGCGGCTGGTATCCAAGCGGTTGTTGCCGGTATAGATAACGATATTCTTGATGCCCGTGATTTTTCCGGAACCTTGGTGCTTGATGGCGGTGAGGGGGATGATCATTTCTTTGTCTCGGCAGGATTCGATTTGCGACAGAAGGTTGTTATCGGGGGCATCGGAAGCGATACGCTTTCATTCACGACAAACCAACTTTCAGTAACGGATGCGGATTTTGTCGGCGTCGATGCTGTGGAATATTTCAAGACGGCCAATGGAAATAACCGCGTTGTGTTGGGATCAAGCGCCCAATCAGCAGGTATTTCTACGATCGAGGGCGGCACGGGCCGTGATACACTAAGCGTGGCTGGGTTCGGTTCGGATGTTACATTAATCGGTGGGGCGGAAAAAAGTTCCTTAGTTGGCGGATCTGGCAACGATAGCCTTTTTGGTAACAACGGTAATGATGTTCTGAATGGTGGGGATGGGATCGATACCATGGTGGGGGGGCTTGGCGATGATACATACTACATTGGTGACGATGGGGATTGGGCTATTGAAGGGGTTGATAGTGGGAACAATCTTTTGATTGTCGATCAAGAGGTGGAACTTTTTAACACAGTCAGTGGAGGAGGCGCTACCACATTTACGATTCAAGGGTTGGACTCTATTGCAGGCACAAATGGCGATGACAGCATCACAGGAAATACCTCCTCCCTCAATAATGCCGGGCAGGTTATGAAGACCACCTCCCTCAACGATACGATTGATGGGGGGGACGGTAATGACACGATCGCCGGCGGTAGAGGCAAGGATAGTATTTTAGGAGGCAATAACAATGACAGCATCCTTGGGGAGGAGGGAAATGACGCGCTGCGCGGCGACGACGGCAACGATACGATTTTAGCCGGCGATGGGAATGACAGTGTCGTGGGAGGCGATGGGAATGACTCGTTGCTGGCTGGTGCGGGCAATGACACGCTTTTCGGAGAGGCTGGCAATGACACATTGAAAGCGGATGCCACAGGTAGCGCTACGCTTGATGGTGGAACCGATGACGATACATTCCAATTTTCTTCAGCTGCACAAATTGCAGCCAGCTCCATCGTTGGCGGCGCAGGCACCGGCGATGAAATTGTTTTAACCAAGGGCAGCATTTTCAGCGACGCAGACTTTTCAAAAGTATCAGGAGTGGAAATTTTTGATGCATCTGTCCAAGAAGCCTCGCGTGTTTCTCTCGGAGGTAATGCCTTACGGGCTGGAATCGCAATACTTATTGGCAGTGATAACAACGCGGATTTCTTGAGCGCCGCTCAATATACTTCCGAGCAAATTACCATCACTGCAGGAAGTGGATCCACTCAAGATACCCTTGTCGCCGGATCGGGGCGAAATAAATCCAGTCTGGTTGGAAATGCTGGGGCTAATTATTTTGAGGTCGGACTCGCCTCGCTTCTTGGTAACCATACCATTGATGGAGGAGCGGGCATTGATAGCCTCTCAATAGAGCGGATTGCCTATGGGGAGGGAGGAACCTCGGACTCTTCTGATATTGAAGATTCTCTTATTGGAGGAGACCAGTTATTCACTGATAGTCTATTTAAATACACTTCGAATATTGACGCAATTTATTATAACAACAGATATTTCAACTCCTTAGTATTAGGAGATGATTTCGCAAGTATTTTTGGGAGCAATCAGACGGCTTCCATCTTCTCGGCGGAGGATACCTATCCTGATTTAATAAATGACGATGCGAGTGATTACATTGATTTGTCTAGAATCACCTCGAAAAAGGTTTACCTTGATGTCAATCACGAAAGATTTGGTGCCACAATCATCGGTGGGCAAGATGAAAATACACTTGTAGGCGGGCGCAAATCTACAGCAGATGATTTATTTATCTTTCAAAATGCAAACTGGTTGGTGAATTCCAAGATTGTTGGAGGCGGTGGCAATGATACGCTGAGGGTTGGTGGTAATGTTCAGGATATTAATTCTTCCAATTTCGATATAGATATCGATGTCTTAGACATCACTGGCGCGGGCAATAAAATTACACTTTCAGGTAACTCTGGGATTACAACCATTATCGGCGGTTCCGGACCGAATACACTTGATGCGTCAAGCTATGATCTTGGCAACAAAACCCTCGCTTGGGATATGCGTCGAAGCATCGGTGGGGATAGCCTCCTTGGAGGCATTCAGGGAAACCTGTTCCAATTAAAAAATGACGCAAATCTCCAAAACAGCATCATCACTGGTAATACCGGAGAAGACACGATCCAAATCG
>JBDKIG010000049.1:0-12843 GCA_039797215.1 Verrucomicrobiota bacterium
AGCGTTGGAGCGTAAGCGCGTAGTGCGGAGCCATGTCCTCGTAGTCGAAAAGATTCAGGTCGCCGCAGGCGCGCAGAGCTTGGCCGATGCGGGCGTTGCACATGAGGAGCGAGCCGGGGAAGATGTGCTTTTGGATGAAATCCACGCCGTCGCGGAGGATGGGGTATTGGTTGTCGGGGCAGAGGATCGCCTGCAGACCGGCTAGGCCGCGCGGGGCGAGGAGTTGGTCGATTTTCGCGAAATAGCCGTCCACATATTTGTCGCCGACGGCTTCGAGCATTTCGATCGAGGCGATTTTGTCGAACTGCCCGCGCAGGTCGCGGTAGTCGCACAGGAGGATTTGGATTTTTTCACCGAGCCCGGCGGCTTGGATGCGGCGCGAGGCTTCGTCGAATTGCTGCTGCGAGATGGTGACGGTGGTGACGCGGCAGCCGTAGGTCTTCGCGGCATGCATGCTGAAGCCGCCCCAGCCGGAGCCGATCTCGAGCACGCTGTCTGTCGGGTCGATGTGGAGGCGGCGGCAGAGCTTGTCGTATTTGCGAATCTGCGCGGCTTCGAGCGGTTCATCGGCGCGTTCGAAATACGCGCTCGAGTAGGTCATCGTGGGATCGAGCCAGATCTGGAAGAACTCGTTGCTGAGATCGTAGTGCTCGCGGATATTCTCGCGGCTCATCCGGCGGCTGTTCGGCCGGCGGAGGTGAAGGAGGCGGTTGGCGAAATTCAGGAGGTTGAAGGCTCCGGTGCCGCGCCGGGTGCGGGTTTGCAGGGCCTCGGCCTCATCGGAATTCAGAATGAACCAAGCGATGACCTTAACGAGATCAGGGGTGGTCCACTCACCCGCCATGTAGCCTTCCGCAAAACCGATCGGGCCGTGGAGCACGCAGCGCTTGAAGAAATTTTCATCCTGCACCTCGATGCGGGCCTCAAGGCCCGAGCCGAGACCGCCATAGACGCCACGCGCGCCATCGGGCAAGAGGACCTCCATGCGGCCGGATTGGAGCTTGGCGAAACTATTAAGAACAAGGCGTCGGAAAAACATTGCGGGCTGGCACGATGAAGCCCGCCTCGGGCGGAATCAAGGTTTCAACCGCAACCGCAACCCACGCCGCAACCATGCCCGCCGGATGCAGATGGAGAGGCGCTGCCCTTGCCTGAAGTCATGATGCCCAGCCCGCCGGTGATAACGCGGCGGATCGATTCGCCGGTCTCGGGGTGCGTGGAGAGGGCGGCGTCCTTCATGCTCTGGCGAATCTCATAGGTGTGCACAGGCTGATCCGGCGTGGCAGGAATCGTCTCGTAGGTGTAGATGGCCATGGATGGAAAATCGGCGTCTGGGTTTTTAAGGCGATGATTTTTTACAGCCGCGACATCAGCAGCTCACGCTGGAAGATGAGGTCTTTTGGCAGCTCGCTGTAGAGTTTGATGAAGAGTTCGTCCTGCAAGAGGAGTTCGCGGTGCCACTCGGAGGTGTCGATTTTCTGGGCCTCGGCGAAAATCTCGGGCGTGATGGTTTTCTCGAGCCCCTCCATGTCGATATCCTCGTAATCAGGGAGCCAGCCGATCGTGGTTTCGAGCGCGTGGGCGCCGGGGCGGCAGCGTTCGACCATCCATTTCAGAATGCGGGCGTTCTCGCCGTAGCCGGGCCAGAGGAACTTGCCTTCGGGATTTTTCCGGAACCAGTTCACATGGAAAATGCGAGGCACATATTTGATGAGTTTCCGCATCTGGAGCCAGTGGGTGAGGTAGTCGCCCATGTTGTAGCCACAGAAGGGCAGCATGGCCATCGGGTCGCGACGGACTTGGCCAAGCGTGCCGGCGGCGGCGGCAGTCATCTCCGATCCCATCGTGGCGCCGAGATAGACGCCGTGAGACCAGTTGAAGGATTGGAAAATGAGCGGCATCGTCGTGGAGCGGCGCCCACCAAAGATGATCGCACTAACTGGCACTCCAGCGGGGTTTTCCCACTCGGGGTCGATCACCGGGCAATTCCGCGCTGGCGCGGTGAAGCGGCTGTTCGGGTGGCTACTGAGAACGGGTTTGCCGTCGTTGTCGGTCTGGCCTGGCGTCCAATCCCGGCCAAGCCAGTCGATGAGATGCGCGGGTGGCTCTTTAGTCATTCCTTCCCACCAGACATCGCCGTCGTCGGTGAGCGCGACATTGGTGAAAATGGTGTCGCGTTTGATCGAGTCCATGGCGATCGGGTTGCTCGAATACGAGGTGCCTGGGGCGACGCCAAAAAAGCCCGCCTCGGGGTTGATGGCTCGAAGGTAGCCGTCGGGCCCCGGCTTGATCCATGCGATGTCGTCGCCCACGCAGGTGATTTCCCACCCTTGTTTTTTAATCGAGTCGGGCGGGACCATCATCGCGAAGTTCGTCTTGCCGCACGCACTCGGGAACGCGGCGGTGACATAGGTTTTCTCGCCGTCGGGTGACTTCACGCCGAGCACGAGCATGTGTTCGGCCATCCAGCCCTCCTCGCGCGCCATGGCGGAGGCGATGCGGAGGGCGAAGCATTTTTTGCCAAGGAGGGCGTTGCCGCCGTAGCCGGAGCCGAAGCTCATGATCAGACGCTCTTCGGGGAAATGGGTGATGTAGGTTTCGGGCGGGTTGCAGGGCCAAGCGACATCCTTCTGGCCCGGCTCGAGCGGGCAACCGACCGAATGCAGGCATTTCACAAAGACGCCGGTTTTTTCGATCTGCTGGTAAACCTCGGGGCTCACGCGCGTCATGATTTTCATGTTCGCGACGACATACGGGCTGTCGGAGAGTTCGATGCCATATTGCGCGATTGGCGAGCCGACCGGCCCCATGCTGAAGGGAATTACGAACAGTGTTCGTCCGCGCATGCAGCCGTCGAACAGGCCTTGGAGGCGGGATTTCATCTTGTCAGGGGCTTCCCAGTTGTTCGTCGGGCCAGAGTCTTTTTTCGATCGCGAGCAGATGTAGGTCCGCTCCTCCACGCGGGCGACATCGCGGGGATCGCTGCGGACGATGAGCGAGTTCGGGCGCTTTTCGGGGTTCAGCCACTGGCCGGCGCCGGAAGCAACGATCGCCTCGCGCATGGCGTTGTCCTGTTCCTCGGAGCCGTCGCACCAGAAGATTTGCTCGGGGCGGGTGAGGGCGGCGAATTCCTCGACCCAGGCAAGAACGGCCGCGTTATTCGGTTTCGGTGCGCCGGTGTGCGGAATGGATTCGTTTTTCATGATGGATTGAGTCTCCACCTATCAAAAAGACCTCACAAGAAAAACGGGGTGATGTCCGACTTGGATTCGGAAACGAGATTGCGATGGGGCTCCCGAACTGCTTGGATTCAGGGTTTAAGCATGAAATCGCCCTTCAATACCCTGCGCTCCTTCGATCTCGGAAACGGAAAAACCGCCCAACTTCACTCCCTTCCCGCCCTGCAAGAAGCAGGCGTTGGCCCGATCTCCAAACTCCCCGTTAGCATCCGCATCGTCCTCGAATCCGTGCTCCGCAATTGCGATGGAAAAAAAGTCCAGGCGCGTGATGTCGAGACGCTCGCAAATTGGAATGCCAAGGCACCCGCGCCGGAGGAAATCCCCTTCGTCGTTGCCCGTATCGTGCTGCAGGACTTCACCGGCGTGCCGCTTCTTGTGGATCTCGCGGCCATGCGCAGTGCGGTGAAAGGCCTTGGCGGCAACCCCGCGATCATCGAGCCGCTCGTGCCGGTCGATCTCGTGGTGGACCACTCGGTGCAGGTCGATTTCTATGGCTCGGCAAATGCGCTCCAGCTCAATCTGGACATGGAATTCAAGCGCAACCGCGAGCGCTATCAGTTCCTCAAATGGGGCCAGCAGGCATTCAAGACCTTCGGCGTCGTGCCTCCCGGCATCGGCATCGTCCACCAGGTGAATCTCGAGTATCTCGCTAAGGGCGTGCTCAACGCCGGTGATGTCTTCTACCCCGACACGCTCGTCGGAACCGACTCGCACACCACCATGATCAACGGCCTCGGCGTCGTTGGTTGGGGTGTCGGCGGCATCGAAGCCGAGGCGGGAATGCTCGGCCAGCCTGTCTATTTCCTCACACCCGAAGTGGTGGGCGTGAACCTCTCGGGCCGCCTGCGCGAGGGCGTCACAGCGACCGACCTCGCGCTCCATGTCACCCAGCTCCTCCGCGCCGCGAAGGTGGTTGGAAAATTCGTGGAGTTCTATGGCGAAGGTGCTGCCAGCCTGCCGCTCACCGACCGCGCAACCATCGCAAACATGGCCCCAGAATACGGTGCGACCATGGGCTTCTTCCCCGTCGATGCCGAATCTGTCAACTACCTCGCAGCGACAGGCCGCACGCCAGAGCAATGCCGCGCGTTCGAAAACTACTTCAAGGCCCAAAACCTCTTCGGTATGCCGAAAAAAGGCGACATCGAATACAGCGTGGACATAGACCTCGACCTCTCGACCGTCCAGCCCGGCGTCGCAGGTCCCAAGCGCCCGCAGGACCGCATCAATGTCCCCGATCTCAAAAATACCTTCACCAGCCTGCTCACGAAATCTGTCGCCGAAGGTGGCTATGGAAAAAACTCCGATTCCCTCGCGAAGACCGCCGCCGTCAAACGCAACGGCGCCATGTCGAAGGATGAGGCCGAAATGGTCGCCGACCGCCCGACGCCCGATGCTGTCGCTGCTCCACATGTGAAGGGCGACCTCCACCTCCGCAATGGCTCCGTCCTCATCGCTGCCATCACCAGCTGCACAAACACCAGTAACCCGAGCGTGATGATCGGCGCAGGCCTCCTCGCGAAAAAAGCCGCCCAGCGCGGCCTCCGCGTTGACCCCGCCGTCAAAACCTCCCTCGCGCCCGGTTCCCGTGTCGTGAAGGACTACCTCGAGACCACTGGCCTCCAGCCTTACCTCGACCAACTCGGCTTCCAGATCGTCGGCTACGGCTGCACGACCTGCATCGGCAACTCCGGCCCGCTCGCTCCCGAGATCGAATCCGCCATCGTCGAAAACGACCTCGTCACCGCCGCCGTCCTCTCAGGCAACCGCAACTTCGAGGCCCGCATTCACCAAAACATCCGCGCGAACTTTCTTATGTCGCCCCCGCTCGTCGTCGCCTACGCGCTCGCCGGCCGTGTGGATATCGACCTTACGAAGGAACCCATCGCCAAAGACAAGGACGGGGTTGATGTTTTCCTGAAAGACATCTGGCCGAGCCTCGAGGAAATCCGCAACGAAATGCAGGCCGCCCTCAAGCCCGAGGTTTTCCAAAAACTCTACACCGGCTTCGCAGACCAGAATCCCAAGTGGAACGAAGTGCCATCCAGCGTGGGCCAAATCTACGATTGGGACCGCAAGAGCACCTACATTCAGGAACCGCCCTTCTTCGAGAACTTCGGCATGTCCGCCGGAACCATCTCCGACATCCAAGGCGCCCGCCCCATGGGCATCTTCGGCGACTCGGTCACGACCGACCACATCTCGCCCGCCGGTGCCATCAAAGCCAGCTCGCCTGCCGGAAAATACCTTGTGGAAAACGGCATCGAAGCGGTGGATTTCAACAGCTACGGCAGCCGTCGCGGCAATGACCGCGTCATGACCCGCGGCACCTTCGCGAATGTCCGCATCAAAAACCTCATGATCCCCGCCAAAGCCGACGGCACGCGCGTGGAAGGGGGACTCACGATCCACCAGCCGACCGGCGAGCAAATGAGCATCTACGACGCCTGCATGAAATACCAGGCCGCCGGCACCCCGCTCATCGTCTTCGCCGGACAGGAATACGGCACCGGCTCCAGCCGCGACTGGGCCGCCAAAGGCACCCGTCTCCTCGGAGTCAAAGCCGTCGTCGCCCAAAGCTTCGAACGCATCCACCGCTCCAACCTCGTCGGCATGGGCCTCCTGCCGCTTCAATTCCCCGAAGGCGTCAGCGCCCAAACGCTCAACCTCGACGGCACCGAAACCTACGACATCACCGGCCTCAGCGACAGCATCCACCCCCGCCAAGATGTCACCCTCCACATCACCCGCAAAGACGGCACCAAAGAATCCCATCAAGTCAAACTCCGCATCGATACCCCCATCGAAGTCGACTACTACCGCCACGGCGGCATTTTGCCATTTGTGTTGAGGCAGTTGATTGCAGAGGCGAAGTAGGTCCAGCGGTGGTCTCTCACGGAGGCACTAAGACACGGAGATGCATGAGAATGAAATCGGAAGCATCATCGTGGATTCGGCTGTGGAGTTGCACAGGAATCTTGGTCCCGGTTTGCTCGAAACCGTCTATGAAGTGACCTTGGCGAGATCCTTGGAGCACCGAGGACTGGCGGTGAGAAGGCAGGTCGGGGTTGACATCAAGTATCAAGGCGAGGTTTTCAGCGAAGGCTTCCGCGCCGATCTCATCGTCGGGGATCTGGTCATTGTGGAACTCAAATCAATCGAGCGCGTGACTCCCGCCCACAAAAAGCAGTTGCTGACCTATCTCCGCCTCACCGGTCTCAAACTCGGCTATCTTTTAAATTTTGGTGAGGCGCTCATGCGCGACGGAATCACCCGAGCCATCAATGGCAACTTAGATTCTGAGCCTCCGTGTCTTGGTGCCTCCGTGAGAGAAAAAAATCCGGGATAATCGCCCCATAAATCCGCCTTCCGATTTTTAGTCTCCGCGAGATAAAGGTCTCCCAATCGATCGCTCCGCACGGGTATAAAAGACCGCAACTATGAAGGCCCGCCTTACTAAAGATTTTGTTCTCGAAGCCGCGCAGTTTTTGCCGAAGGCGCCGGAGGGGCACAAGTGCCGCCTTATGCATGGCCACACTTTCAAGATCGAAATCACGGTCGAGGGGGTAGTCGATCCCCAGACGGGTTGGGTTTACGACCACGCACGCATCAGCGCGGCGATGAAGCCGATCATCCAACAACTCGACCACTCGGTCCTCAACGATATGCCGGGATTGGAAAATCCGACGATTGAGTTGATGGCGGATTGGCTTTGGAAAAAATTGGAGCCTCAGCTTCCCGGCCTCGCGGAGATTGTGATTCACGAGACACCGTTCGCGCGGTGTTCCTATCGCGGCGAGTAGGTCGGGATCAAATTGGGGCGGTCCGTCGCGGGGCGAGGAAAATTCGGGTTCCGATAGCGGCGAGGCCGATGCCGAGTAGGATCAAGACCCCGCAGGTGGCGACGAGGGGCCAGTTGCCGAGTTGGGTATTTTTCCATAGCGAGATCGAGGTCGAAGCGAGCGTGGTGGCGAACATCAGGATGGCCGGGATGAGGGTAAAAGCCCAGCGGCGGCCATTTTCTCGGAGCCACACGGAGGCGACCAAGAGCGCGATGGCGCCCATCATCTGGTTCGCGGAGCCGAAGACCTGCCAGAGCATCGGGAGGGAATTGGAGCGTGAGATGAGATACATGAGGCCCACGCAAAGCGAGGTGTTGAACCAAGCACTGGAGAGAATCGGGTGCGGGTTTTTGAAAAGAAATTTCCAGATTTCCTCGAGGAGGTAGCGGTTCAATCGAACGGCGACATCGAGCGTGGTGACGACGAAGCCCTCCAGAAGCAGGATGCCGAGAATCGTTCCGGCCCAGAGCGGGAGCCCGAAGGCGGTGTGAACGAGCGTGCCGGTGGCGAGTGAGACGGCGAGGATGGGGTTTTTTTCGCCGTAGGTAATGAGCCGGTAGTTTTCCCAATCCATTCCGACGAGCAGTGTGAGGATGATCGAGATGGCAAGCATCGACTCGAGAAGCATCGAGCGGTAGCCGACCTTGCGCGCGTGGCTTTCGCAGGAAAGTTGACGCGCGGTTGTTCCGCTGGAGACGAGGCAGTGAAAGCCGCTGATTGCTCCGCAGGAGACGGTGATGAAGAGCATCGGCCAGAGCATTCCGACATATTGGAGGCCCGTCTGCGGGTCCCATGCCGGAATCATCTCGGCGGCATTTTGAGGGGCAAGGGGGATTTCTGGAAACCGCCCACTGAATCCTGCTGCAACAAGTCCCGCGACAACGGCGATCATGCCCGCATAGAGGATTTGGACATTTACAAAATCCCTCGGCATGAGGAGCAGCCACACGGGAATCGCCGAGGCGAGAACTACATAAGCCGTCATCATGACGCGCCAGGTGTCGGCTGAAACGACAATCGGATGGATAATGCCAAGCCAGACCGAGCCCGCGCAAAGAGCGGCGGCCATCGAGTAGTTGAGCCACGCGGGAGTGCGGCGCTTGTAGATCATCCAGCCCAAAATCGGGGCGCAGAGTGTGATGAACAGCACGCTGGTCGAGGCGATGCCGCCGATCTTTGCGATGAGGACGGGTTGACCGTTCTCCACCTTCACAACCGTCGGCAGACCGTCACCGTGATGGAATGGATGCATCCCGAGGGCATCGGCGGGAGTTTGGAGCGCTGCGGCGAGTTTTTCTGCTGAGGCGGGCTCGATGCCGACCTTCTCAGCGGGATACATGCTGGTCAGGGCGGTGACGCTGAGGTTCAGAAAGGTCGCCGTGATCATCAGGAGCCCAATCACCAAAAAACTGACGATTAAAATATAGCCTGTCGGGCCGAGATAAGTCCTGGCGATGTCGGCCACCGAGCGGCCTTGTTCCCGCGAAGAAATGAAAAGCGTGACCATGTCGTGCACGCCACCGAGGAGGGTCGCGCCAATGACCACCCAGATCAGCGCCGGCAGGTAACCGTAAACCAGCGCCAGGGTGGGCCCCACAATCGGCCCCGCGCCCGCGATCGCTGCGAAGTGGTGGGCAAACAGCACATAGGGCTTGGCTGGGACAAAATCCCGGCCGTCGTTCTGCGAGACAGCGGCAGTCTGGTTTTTCGGATCCACGCCGAGGGTGCGCTCCAGAAACGAACCGTAGAAGCGCTCTGCAAGCCAGTAGCACAGGAACGAGCTGGCCAGAATGGTGAGAAGGATCGGACCCACGAGCGGAATGTTGTCGCGGTCAGGATTCCTGTGCAAGCATGGCTCCATGACCACCATCCGCGTCGCTGCCATTTTGGGTTTTCTAGGGGTGAGCCTCGGAGCTTTTGGGGCCCACAGCCTGAAAAACCTCCTCGAATCCTACGGCACCACAGCCATCTGGCAGACGGCTGTCCTCTACCACCTCGTCCATGCGGTCGCCGCGCTTTGGGCCGCAGAAAAACGACCCGCCGTCGTATGGGTTTGGACCGCAGGAGTCGCAATTTTCTCAGGGACTCTCTACCTGCTCGCGGTGACGAACCTGCGCTGGCTCGGTGCGATTACACCCATCGGAGGGGTTTTGTTCCTGATCGGTTGGTTGATGATCGCCTTCAAAAGAAATTGAACAAATACCCAACGGCTTTGTCATTTTAACGCCATGAAAAAATCCCACGCATTCCTTGTCTGTCTTGGTCTGTCTGCTTGGACGCTCCAGGCCGCGCCGGTGTTGAGTTCCTCGATGAACCTTACGGAAACCGACTCGGCCTACACGGTTCGTCTAGCAGTTCCCGAGAAAACTCCGGTGAATGTCCGCCTCGCTGGGCGGCGGCTTTTGCTGGAGACGAGCGGCGGCGAGAAGGAGCCCCGATACGATCAGAGCCTGCAACTCCCTGCTGCCGTTCCCGACGCGCCACTTGGCATCCAGCGCGATAGCGGTGAGATGGTCATCACCATTCCCAAGGGTGGCCCCGCGCCCTCCACGGCATCGGCGCCCGATCCGTTCCGCGACGCATTTCAGGGGCTCGATAATTTCGATGCGATGCGCGACGACATGCTCAAGCAAGCGGCTGCAATGATGGGCCAGTTCAATCAAATGGCGAAATCCTCCTCCGGCGGCAGCGGCATCGACATGCTCCAATCGCTCCTGAACCAATCCGGCCTCGCGGGGGTTATTGGGAGCGCGGCGGGAGGATTTGAACTCCAAGAGGAAGCCGACCGCTACATCCTCAGCGGCGCCATTCCGGAGGCGCAGGCAAAAAATGTGAGCGTGAATGTGGATAATGACCGCTTTGTCACCATCACCACCAAGCAGGACCAGAAAGCCGGCGCGGGTGGCCTCACCGCATTCAGCGCCTCGAGTTCCACCCAATCTCTCACGCTCCCCGGACCGGTGCGGGTGGATCAGATGAAGATGGATTACAAAAATGGACGCCTCGAAGTGACGCTCCCGAAGTTGTAGGTTGGTTCTTCTTGTTCCTCCGGCGGGTGTGCGAAAGAGTTGGCGGATGGATGCCTATTTCGCGGAGCTGGGAAACTCGGTCTACACTCGTTGGAAGAAGGCGAATTTTTCTTTGGAAGCTTTTCCTGAGATCGCCGTCAAGGCGCTTCAAGCCAAGCCAGCCTCCCGGCATGTCGATCTTGGGAAATTAACCCGAGATTTTCTTCTTCACGACGAGCAGCCGCATCAATCGTCCTCCGGTTTTGGTCAACCCGAACTCATCGTTTACGACAACCCAAAGTTTTATATTCAGGCCCTCTTCTGGCTCGACGGAACCACTGACATTCACCAACACGAATTCTCCGGGGCCTTCCAAGTGCTCGAGGGGTCGAGCATTCACTCGCGCTATGTTTTCGAGAATGCCGAAAACATCACCGCCCACTTCCGCGTGGGGGACTTGAAGCTCCAAGAGACCCAGCTTCTGGAGCGGGGCGACACCGTGCCGATCGTGTCCGGTCGCTCGTGCATTCACTCCCTCTTCCATCTGGAAACTCCCTCGGTGACGATTGTGATTCGCACCCAATCCGATCCGGGAACGGGACCGCAGTTCACCTATCTCCCGCCGCATCTGGCGATCGATCCGGTTCAAGGGGATTTTCTGACGCTTCGCCGAAAGCAACTCCTCGATGTGCTCGAGCACACCGCGTCACCGGAGTATTCCAGCCTGATTCTGAAAATGATCGGAACCCTCGATTTCGAGCGTGGATTTTTCACTCTCCAAAATGCCATGGGCCATCTTCGGAATCTCGGAGCTTGGGATAAGGCGTGGGCGGCTTTTTCCAAAAAACACGGTGCCTTGGCCAAGCCGGTGCTTCCCTCCCTTTTGGAAATCATCCGCCGCGACGCCCTGGTGGGTATGCGGGCGAGCATCGAAGATCCCGACCACCGGTTCTTGCTTGCTCTCCTTCTCAATCTCGAAAGTCGCGAAGCCGCCTTGGCTATGGTTGCGCGGCGCTACTCGGGAGATCCTTTAGAAAATATTTTCCATTGGGCTGTGGAGTTAACCCATTGCTTGGAGTCGGGCACTTGGATTCTCGACGCCGAATTTCCAGACGACATCGAACTCCCTCCCGACGAGCAAGCCCCGCTTTTTCTAACGGCGCTGAATCACTTCCTCGTCGGGGGAAAAACTCCCCCCGAGCTGAAATCCGTCTCCAAAAAAAATCTGACCAGCTTACGCACAGCTTTGGAGTCCTCGGCTTGGAATATGCTGCTGAAGTAACGCTCCTCTTAAAATGAAGGTGGGTAGGCGGGATCAGAGGCCTGCCAAATGGGCGGGCGTGAATTCAGTGAGCGGGACGATCTGGTAGAGACCGGCAGCCTCATCGATGTAGCTTTCCAGCTCGCTTGGCAGGTATGACTTGCCTTGATTAGAAGCCGATTGGTCCAGAGCGAAAACAAAACCCAAGACGAGCGCTGCGAAGGCCACCGGCGTAAGCCAGCGTGGAATAAACCAAGGCGACGGAGCGGAAGCGGACTGGCGGATAGATCGGAGCACATTGCGGGCAAAGAAAGGCGAGGCTTGGTGCTGGCTGGCCTGTCCCAGCAAATTCCACAGGCTGTCATTTTCGGGAAACTCATTCTTCATACCGACTCCAGGAGAATTAACTGCAGAGGACACGGAAAATTCCGAGGATGAGCGTGTTGCTGAGTCCTCTGTTCCGCTCGGGAAATCCTTGTTGGTGTCCATGGCGAATCAAACACCGGGAGATCCAAAAAGTTTCGCAGAAAGTTGACCTAGGAAACTGGAGGCCGGGAACCTACTCCCGCTGAGATGCAAGGGCGGAGGAGATCCAAAGAATCCTGCGAGGAATGGGGGTTCCAAAAGGCAAAAATCTCTGTCCTCCCCGCACCAGTCGGCGGCTATTGAAGCGGAACAAAACGGGAAAAGAGCTCCGGGACCCTCGGTCACATCTCGTGCGCGTCGAGGAAGCCCTCGAGTTGGCGGATGCGGGTGGGGTGACGCATTTTGCGGAGGGCCTTTGCCTCGATCTGGCGGATGCGTTCGCGGGTGACCTTGAATTGGCGGCCGACCTCTTCGAGCGTGCGGCTGTAGCCGTCTACCAGGCCGAAGCGCTGCTCGAGCACTTGGCGTTCGCGCTCGGTGAGCGACTCCAGCACATCCTTGATCTTGTCTTTGAGCAGGACGATCGCGGCCATGTCGGAGGGATTCTCCGCGCTCTTGTCTTCAATGAAATCACCGAAGCTCGTGTCGTCGCTATCGCCCACGGGGGCTTGGAGCGAGATCGGCTGCTGGGCCATTTTGAGAACGGCACGCACGCGCTCGACCGGGAGCTGAATTTCATCGGAGATTTCGTCCGGAGAGGGCTCGCGGCCGTATTCCTGCACGAGTTGCTTCTGCACGCGGATGAGCTTGTTGATCGTTTCGATCATGTGCACGGGGATGCGGATCGTGCGGGCTTGGTCGGCGATGGAGCGGGTTATGGCTTGGCGAATCCACCAGGTCGCGTAGGTCGAAAATTTGTAGCCGCGGCGGTATTCGAATTTTTCGACCGCTTTCATGAGGCCCATGTTGCCCTCTTGAATGAGGTCGAGGAACGAGAGGCCGCGGTTGGTGTATTTTTTCGCGATGGAAATGACGAGGCGCAAGTTGGCTTCGACCATCTCGGTTTTGGCCTTGAGAGCGTGCTTGTGCGAGAGCTTGAGCTTGTCGTGTTCGGAGCTGAGCTCTTC
>JBDKIG010000050.1:0-12637 GCA_039797215.1 Verrucomicrobiota bacterium
GTGATGCAGTTCCACGCCGCATAGGCTCGGCGGTCGAGGTTGAAATTGCAGAGATACTCGATCTCCTGGCAGCGCGCGGCGAAGGTTCGGGGATTCCCCACGCGAGCCTGTCCCGAGACGGCTCCGGTCTTTTCATTCTCTAACGCCCCGACGAGATATCGCAGGGCTTCGCGGTCGAATTGCGTGTCGGCATCGGCAAAAATAAAAATCTCCGAGTTGGCGTGCGCGACGGCATTTTGCAGGGCGCGAGCCTTGCCGAGGTTGGGCTGGCGGATCAATCGCACGCGGGCGTCGCTGAAGGCTTCGACGATTTCCGAGGTGCGGTCCGAGGAGCCGTCATCCACCACGAGGATTTCCATCGGCCCGGAGTAGTCGGAGGCCAGGAGAGATTGCAGTGTGCGGGAGATGACTTTTTCCTCGTTGAAGGCGGGGATCAAAATGGACACCGCAAGTCGGGGGTCGGGTGTCGGACTCGACTGGGAGCGGTGTCGGATGGCGAGGATCAAAACGATCAGGGTTCGCAAAAGAACCAAAATGCTGGCGGCGATGAGGAATCCAAAAAATACGGTCTGCAAAATGCGCAGGAAGCCGAAGCCCGCCCCGCTGGCAAAGAACGCCACCGGGTTGGAATTCGATTGGACCGGAGGCATGATGCCGTCCCGGTCGATATCGACCAACTCACCGATCGGCACGACCTCGTCGCCGCGTTCTTTCAAGTAATCGAGGATCATGGGGAGAGCTGCCACGGTGGAACTCCGGTCGCCGCCGCTGTCGTGGAGGAGAATGATATTCCCCGATGCGCGTTGGTCTTTGATTCGCTGGAGCAGTTCCTCGGGCGGTGGCTCCTGCCAATCACAGGGATCGATGTTTTCCAATACCGTCATGTAGCCGAGGGACTGTGCCACGCGGATCGGCTTCAGGTCGCCGACTTCGGAAGGGTGGGCGTCCGCATTGAAGGGTGGGCGGAAAAGGGCGGTGGAGCGGCCGATGAGAGATTCGATGAGGCGCTGGGTGGCGTTCAGCTCGAGTTTCACTAGGGATTCCGGGAGTTCGCGCAGGTTGGCGTGGGTGAAGGAGTGGTTGCCGATTTCGTGGCCCTCGTCGGCGATGCGCTGGAGAAGGTCGGGATAAAGTTCGGCATTTTTGCCAACCACGAAAAAGACGGCCTTCACGCCGCGTTCCTTCAGAATATCGAGGATGGCGGGCGTCCAATCCGGATCCGGGCCATCGTCGAAGGTAATGCTCACCCGGTTCGGTTGGTGGCCTCCCATGCGGAAAAGCGTCGGGTGCGCCGGAAACTCGACATAGCGGCTGGAAATCCTCCCCTCGGCATCTTGCGCAAAGGTGCGCCTCCCGGCGAAGGAGGTGGGGTCAAGGTTCACGACCTCGCCTTCGCCGATCGAGGTTACGGCATAGCCCCCCGAAACCTCGGTATCCAGCGCGGCAGCGGAGTTTTTTTCGCCGGAGGCGATGATCTTCCAAATGCCGGGATCCTCGAAGCCGAGCCGGTTAATGGCGATGCCGCCGAGTTTCGCGCTGCGGACGGCGTTCCATTGATTGGCGAAAGTGGCGGCATCCGGGAACCAGACCTCATGCGACTTGCCGGCGAAGTAGTAGGAAAAATTGGCGTTGAAGGATGGCCCAGTGCTGCCGACTCCGTCGCTGCCGGCATTTCCCGCACGGCTGACCGCATCCGCGAAGGAAATTTCCTGAGCTTCGATCTGGCCCTCGGTGCGGTCGTGGCCGTAAACGCCGATCCCGACAATCCATTTCGCGGGGCTCGCGGATTGCGCCATCACATCCAGCCAACTCTGGAACCAATCGAGAGAAACGATGGCGCCGGCGGGGTCGGTCGATCCCGTTTCCTCGTGAAGAATCATGACGAAGCGGTCCACATGCGCGGCGAGATTTTGGAAATCCCATTGGGGGAATGCGCCGTCGGGCACGATGCACAGCCAGGTCTGCAGACCGCGCCGGCGAAGTTCGGCGGCCACGAACGAAACGAGTTTTCCCATCTCGTGATCCGCGCCTTGCTCGACCTCCTGCCAGTCGATGAGCACGCCCGAGGCTCCTGCGCCGGCGAGCTTTTCGGCGAGTTTTTCGACGAACTCCCTGCGGCTTGGATCATCACCGAAAGCCAAGGCCTCGACGGCCTCGGGAACCCTCTCGTCGCCGCGAAGGTTCGAGAGCACGGGCATCAATTTCCATTTTCCCTCGGAAGCCAATTCCTCCAACGCCGAGTCTTCCTCCTCGGTGATCTCGCCGGAGGGGTCGCTAAGAGTGAGCCACTCGGGGCAAACATGGGTCAGGAGATGTTGGTTTTTCTTAAGGGATTCGAGGGAGGCCTTGTCATGCCCGGCCGTAAAGCCTGCCACGATCGGGGTTGCGAGTTTGGAGGTTGGGGGAGTGGGCTGTTTATCGGCGCGCAGGCCAGCCCTGAGGCGGGAGAGAACCCGGTCGGCAGTCGCCATTCCCGGTGCGGGATTTCTCGAGAATGCGTGGAGTTGCCCCCTCACGCCTTCGAAGGACAAGGGTTGATCGATCGGCGGTGGGGCAAAAAGCGACCAGAAAAAAACAAGCAGAGCGGCGGCGGCGAACAGGCTTCCCAAGACGGCGAGAAACTTGAAAGCGGGCCATCGGCGACCCCGGTGGTCATGAAAAATGAAATTGTCCTCTTTCAGGGTGAGGGAAAAATTTGTGGGCCGCAGAGTAGCCATGGCTCTGGCGAAATGCCAATGCCGAAGCGGATCGCGGAGCGCTCGAGTGGGTTTTGTTTGTCCAACACGGCCCCAATCCCGATGCTGGAGCCATGGATTTGTATCACTCGTTTTTGCGCCCGCTGCTTTTCTGCCTGCCTGCCGAGGCCGCCCACAACCTCGCGCTACTGGGTCTGCGCGCCACGCCGCGTCTTGTTCTCAAAGGTGCCTTTGGCCCCGTGCCTCAGGACCCAGTGAGGCTTTTTGGGCTGAATTTCCCCAATCGTGTCGGCCTGGGCGCCGGGATGGATAAAAATGCTTCCGCCCTCGGCGCATGGGCCGCGATGGGCTTCGGCTTCATCGAGGCGGGAACCGTCACCGCACTCGCCCAGCTGGGAAACCCCAAGCCGCGCTGTTTTCGCTTCCCCGCGCAGAGCGCTTTGATCAATCGCATGGGATTTAACAATGCGGGCGCCAGCGTGATCGCCAGGCGGCTCGCAAAACTCAAATCCTCCCGCCGCTGGCCCTCTGTGCCGGTGGGCATCAATATCGGCAAGTCGAAGGTGACGCCGAACGACCAAGCGGCCTCTGACTACGCGACGAGCTTCCGGCTGCTGCTCCCCTTCGGAGACTACTTCACGATCAATGTTAGCTCGCCAAATACCCCCGAGCTCCGCGCCCTGCAGGAGCGCGACTCCCTGGTTCGCATCATTCGCAGCCTGCGCGAGGTGAATGCCGCCAAGCCGGTGCTCGTAAAAATCGCGCCCGACCTCGATGAGGCCCAACTCGCCGAGATCGCCGATGTGGCCAACTCCGAAGGCCTCGCCGGACTTATTGCGACGAACACCACGCTCGACCAAAGCGCCGTCCCGCCCGAGGCGCGCCAGCAGGGCGGACTCAGCGGTGCCCCGCTCACCCGCCGCTCGACCGAGATTCTCAAAATCCTACGCCGCCAGACCGCGCTCCCGATTATTGCTTCCGGCGGCGTGATGACCGGCGCAGATGCCCGCGAGAAAATGGATGCCGGCGCGAGCCTCGTCCAAGTTTACACTGGATTCGTTTACTCAGGCCCCGCCTTGATCCGAGAGATCACCACTGCGCTAGCCGCGTAATTTTTTTCGAATCCGGCAAAAACCTTCTTGCCTAAATAAGGCGAATCCCTAACTTCCCCCGTCCCGCCGAAAGTCGGGATTCCAAAAACAATCAACAGATCTTTTAAAGAAATATGGCAGCACCTGCACAAAAAATTCGAATCCGCCTGAAGGCATTCGATTATCGCATTCTCGACGCCTCGGCTTCCGAGATTGTGGAAACCGCCAAGCGCACCGGATCGAAAGTCACGGGCCCAATCCCTCTTCCGACCCGCATCGAGCGCTTCACCGTCAACCGCTCTCCGCACGTGGACAAAAAATCCATGGATCAATTTGAGATCCGCACCCACAAGCGCCTCCTCGATATCGTCGAGCCCACTTCCAAAACCGTCGATGAACTCCGTAAGCTGAATCTCCCAGCCGGCGTCGACATCACCATCAAAATCTAACCGCCATGAGCATCGGACTTCTCGGAAAAAAAATCGGCATGACCCGTATCTACGACGATAAAGGTCGTGTGACACCCGCCACAGTTATCGAAGCCGGCGGAAATCGCATTCTTCAGGTCAAGGCGACCGATAAAGACGGCTACTCGGCCGTTCAAGTCGGCTACGGCGATCAAAAGCCCCAGCGTGTGGGCAAGGCCATGACCGGCCATTTCGCCAAATCCTCATCTACTCCCAAGCGCTTCATCCGCGAGTTCCGTCTTGCGGACGGTGCCGCTGCGCCCGAATCCGTCGACCTTCCGGTCACCGGCTTCGAGGTCGGACAGTTCGTGGATGTCATTGGCCAATCGAAGGGCAAAGGCTTCCAAGGCACGATCAAGAGGCACAATTTCCACGGTCAGCCAATGACCCACGGTTCCACGATGCACCGCCGAAACGGCGCCATCGGCAACCGCTCCACTCCGGGCCGTGTTTGGAAAAACATGGGCATGCCCGGCCACATGGGTGATGAGCGTGTCACAGTCCAAAATCTCCGCGTGCTCCAAGTGCGTGGTGAAGAAGGTGTGATCATCGTCGCAGGAGCAATCCCTGGCGCGAAAGGCACCTTCGTCGTGGTCCGTCCTTCCAAAAAGAAAACGGTCAAAAAGTAATTTTTTAAAATTTCCTGGCCAAGTGGTTGGGTGTTTTCATAGCAAATGCCTGTAAGGGAAGCCTTACAGGCATTTTTGCTGGAGTGTGGAATGCAGCCCATTGGATTAGACCGCCAAGGTCGTGGAGGGTTGGGTTGTTGGAGCAATGTTCTCGGGAATTTCTCTCTATGGCGATGGACCAAATTCGAGATGCCTGTTCTGGAATTTAGCCAAAAAATATAATGATCTCTTCAGCCTGACTTGGTATAACCCAGCATGGTCAAATTATTCTCGATCTTACCTTTCCTTTCGTTTGTCTTGATGCTTTCCACCCCCCTGGTTGCGAGCGAACCGGCCAAAAACCGTCCACCGAATGTGGTTTTGATTCTGGTCGATGATTTGGGATGGGCGGATCTCGGATGCTACGGCAGCACTTTCCATGAGACGCCGAACCTCGACGCGCTGGCCAAGAGGGGCGCCCTTTTCACCGACGCCTACGCGGCCAGTCCTGTATGCTCCCCGACCCGGGCGAGTATTCTTTCGGGAAAATATCCGAGCCGCATCGGCATGAGTTTTCTGGCCGGAGTTTCCGGTCCTTCCGGCCCCTCCTACAAGCTCATCCCACCCAAGGTGACCGGCAATATTGCCCCTGAAGACACGACACTCGCCGAGGCCTTGCGGGAGCATGGCTACGCCACCGCCCACATTGGGAAATGGCATTTGCAGGGGCACGGCGAAAAGGGAAACGCCCAGTTTCCTGAAAAGCATGGCTTCGACATGAATATCGCTGGGCAGGAGGCGGGCCAGCCCGGTTCGTATCACTTTCCCTACAAGAGCCAAGAGCAACCCCATACTGATGTGCGTGACATGGCAGATGGCAAGGAGGGGGATTACCTGACCGATGCACTGACCACCAAGGCGATCCAGTTCATCGCGGATTCGGCGGACCGGCCTTTTTTTCTCAATCTCTGGTATTACACGGTCCACACCCCGATCGAACCACGGAAAGACAAACTCGAAAAATACACCGCGAAGGTGAAAACCCTGGATCAAACGACACTCCCGCCGATCTCCGAACATCAAAGCCTGAGCCGCAGCGTCCAAAACAATCCCGCCTACGCCGCCATGGTGGAATCCCTCGATGAAAATGTCGGCCGCCTTGTCGATTCCCTGCGGAGCCGTGGTCTCGAGTACAACACCATCATCGTCTTCACCTCCGACAATGGCGGCCTCTCTACCGGCCCAAAAGCGACCATGCCGACCTGCAACCTCCCCCTGCGCGCCGGCAAGGCATGGCTCTACGAGGGAGGAATCCGGGAACCCCTCCTTGTCAGCTATCCGACGGCCATCAAACCCGGCTTGCGCCTTACCGAGCTTGTCGTCAGCACGGATATTTTCCCGACAGTCCTCGGCCTCGCCGGCCTGCCCCTGCTTCCGAATCAGCATCTCGACGGCGTGAACCTCGCCCCGCTACTCGAAGGCACCACCGCCAAACTGGATCGCCAGGCCATTTTCTTCCACCTCCCCCACTACCACCACATCAACACCATGGGACCCTCTGGAGCCGTCCGGGCGGGCGACTACAAGTTGATCGAGGTTTTCGAAACCGGAAAAAAAGAACTCTACAACCTCAAGCAGGACATCGGGGAAACGAAGGACCTCTCTGAAGAAAAACCCGAACTCGTCGAGAAACTCTCCAAGATGCTCGAGGAGTGGAGAACATCCTCCGGATCTCAAATGGCGACCCTGAACCCCAACTACGACCCCGAGAAGGACTGGCGGAAAGTCCCTTGATTTTACCTCCTGAGGGGGTTGTGTGGTTTCCAAATCTCGAAATGGCTACCAGCTCTGGGCGGGAATTAAATTATTCTCGCGATCCGTGCGGGGGTTGCTTTGAATCTCGGTTCGTCAGCTTATGACCAAAAAACTTCTTTTTTCCCTGGCCCTGTTTGTCACCGCCGTATCCGCTTTCGCCAAGCCCGCCCCGAATGTCGTCTTGATCGTCACCGATGATCTCGGATGGCAGGATGTGAAGTGCTACGATATCGATGAGCCGTCGCCGATGGAGACGCCAAACATCGACGCCCTCGCCAAGAGGGGGATCCTTTTCAAAAACGGCTACTCGCCCGCGCCCACTTGCGCTCCGAGTCGATGTGCGATCATGAGCGGCAACCACCCCGCGAGGGCCCAAAAAACCCATGTGGTAGGCGGTGACCCGCCGGGGGCTCCGGCAAGCGCGCGCTTGATCACCCCGTGGTATAGCGGCCGGGTGCCCGAAAACGAACTCACTCTCGCCAAGATTCTGCGTCAGAATGGCTACGCCACCGGGCATACGGGCAAATGGCACATGGCCAAGGACCACTACTCGTTTCCTGGCCCGTTGGATCAGGGTTTCGAGTTCACCTCCCATCGAAGCGGCTTCGACGCCAGAGGTGTCCAATCCGGTATGGCAAACCGCCTCGAAGGCTTTGCCACCGACAAGCCGGGCGATCCCTACCGCCTGGATGCCGAGGGCTTCCCCACTGATCCGGTGACCACCGCTGCGCTGGACTTCATGGCGGCCAACAAAGCCAAGCCGTTCTTCCTCTACTACGCCACCTGGCTCGTCCACACCCCTATTCAATCCCGCAGCAAGGCGCTCATCGAAAAATACTGCAAAAAGCTCGGCGTCGATTTTCCCGCCGATCCGGGGTCATGGACCCTCGAGGGGCAACGGAATCCCTACTACTGCGCCATGGTGGAAACGCTTGACCACTATGTCGGCCAACTCGTCGAGTTCCTCGAAACCACCGACGATCCCCGCAATCCCGGCCACAAGCTCATCGACAACACCTACATCTTCTTTACCTCCGACAACGGCGGCATGGAGACATCGATGCAGGAGCAGATCACTGCCAACACCCCGCTCGACCGGGGCAAGATGTCACCGAAGGAGGGCGGTGTGCGCGTGCCATTCCTCGTCGCCGGCCCGGGCATTCCCGCCGGGAGGGAGAGCGATGTCATGGTCAACGGCCTCGATTTTTATCCGACCATCCTTTCGATGGCCGGTATCGCGAAGCCTGATGCAAAGAATCTCGACGGCGCCGATCTCCTACCCTTGCTGACGGGGGTGGCGGACGACCCCTCGCTCGTTCTCGACCAACACGGCAAGCCTCGCACGGAGATGGTTTGGCACTACCCGCATGGTGGCGATCCGGGTTTCCAAAGCACGATCCGCAATGGGGAATACAAACTCATCCGCAACAACGAGACCCACAATGGGAAATATCCGCCTCTCGAACTCTACAAACTCGCTGATACCAAGGACGGCAAGCCCAAGCGCGTGGACATCGAAGAGGCGAAAAATCTCGCCGATGAACTGCCCGAAAAGGCCGCCGAGTTGAATGCCCGCCTGACGGAGATCCTTGATGAAATGAAGGCCAGCTACCCCTACCTCAACCCCGACTTCAAGGGTGCCCTGCAAGGCAAGAACGAGGTTCCAACCGTCACCGAATGCACGGTGAAGGACGGCCGGCTCGAAGCCCGCTTCCAAGAAAATGGATCGAAGGTCGTGAGGGCTGATTTGATTTACGCCACCGATGGTGGAACGAAGGCCGAAGAATGGTTCCGTGCCCCCGCCGAGATCGTTGGTGACGGCCGAGTGCAAGTCGCTATTCCCGCCGGGGCCACTCATTGCTACCTCAATCTCGTGGACGAAAAGAATTTCTTGGTCAGCTACCCGAGGCCCGACCAAAAGCCCGTCGGCCCCAAGAAAATCGCCTCCTTCTCCGGGTCGGCGATTCCCGTGGCAGCAATTCCCTAAGTGGGAGCTATTAGAAAAGTCCACGATCGAAGCCTTATCTCACCGATGATCCAACGCGCCCTGCTTGTCGTTCTGTTCCTTGGCCTTTCAACAGGTCTCCGAGCAGCCGAACCCGCACCGAAATCCCGCTTCGTCCAAAACCTCGAAGCGGGGCGCAAGCAAACCCTCGTCGCCTTCGGAACCAGCCTCACGGCCATCGGCGCTTGGGTGGATCAACTCCGCGCCGTGCTCGACCAAGAATTTCCCGGGCTGGCCACTGTGGTCAACGGCGCGCAGGGTGGCGCGAGTTCGGTCTGGGGCCGTGAGAAACTCGACGAGAAGGTTCTCGCCCACAAGCCCGACACCGTGCTCATCGAGTTTTCGGTGAACGATGCCGTGCAGAAGCTGAATATCTCTCCCGCCAAAGCGCGTGATAACCTCGAAAACCTGATCGACCGCATCCTGAAGGCTAATCCTGATTGCGAGATCATCCTGCAGGTGATGAACCCTCCCGTGGGCCATACCAAGACCGCCCGTCCGAACCTCGCTGTCTATGATCAAATCTATCGCGATGTCGCCAAGGAACGCGGTCTCCGTTTGATCGACCACGGCCCGGCTTGGATCGAGTTGATGAAAAAAGACTCCGCGCTTTTCATGCGCTGCAGTCCCGACACGATTCATCCAGTGCGCATCGGCGCTTTGGAGGTTTCCACACCTGTCGTGTTGGCCGGTCTCGGCCTCGCACCCGGCAATCCGGCCGCCTCCACTACCGACCCCTGCTGGAGATACATGCGTGTTCTGATGGATTCCGACAAGAACGGCACGGTCACACGCGCCGAGTTCGACACCTTTTGGGCAGGTCATTTCACCAAAAGCGACACGAATGGCGACGGCAACCTAGACGCCGGAGAATTCCACTACGAAGAACTCGCCCGAGGCCTCGATGCCAACCAAGACGGCAAATTGGATCGTGACGAATTTGTTGCCCCTATCAATCCACTGTTCGAATCCGATCCTCAGAACCCAACCGCACCATGAAAAAAACCATCCGCAATACCATCCTCGCGCTCATCGTCGCGGCCTCCAGCGCCGCCTTCGCCCAAACGCCATCCAATCTCCCGACCCCGCCGGAGGTTTGGGCGAAATACGATCCAGATGCCGGGGATTTCAAGGAGGAGATCGTCAAAGAGGAAACGAAGGATGGCATCTACCGCCGCGACTCCTACATCAGCGCCTATGTGAACGGCGAAGAGATCCGCGTTTTTTGCAAATACGCCGTGAAAGAAGGGGCCCAAAACGCCCCCGGCCTGCTCGATGTGCATGGCTGGATGTCCTACCCAAAAATCGACGACTCGTATGTGATGGACGGGTGGGCAGTGATGGCCCACGACTACCGCGGGAAAAGCTCAAAAACAACCGACGCCCAGCCATTCACCATCTATCCGCAATCGCTGAACCACGGGCACATGGAGCCGAAGCTCAACAACTCGGCGCTAATCTACTCCACCCTGCCGGACGGCAGCCCAGTGACCGCCCCCGAGCAGACCTCCCACTACCTCTGGAATGCGATCCAGCGCCGTGTGCTGAGCTATCTGGCGGCCCAAAAGGAGGTCGACAAGACGCGCCTTGGTGCCAAGGGGTTCTCCTATGGCGGCACGATCATGTGGAACCTCGCCATGGATCCGCGCGTGAAGGCCGTGGTCGCCTACTTCGGCATCGGATGGATCGAATATTACCGGGCCAAGGGCGTCCTCATGTATGCGGTTCCGCCGAAAAACCCGCCCAAGACCCCCGGCGAGGAATTGTTTCTGTCGGCCGTTGCGCCCGAAGCCCACGCGCCCTACATCAAGGCCGCCTGCCTGTGGCTGAACGGCTCGAACGACCACCACGGCGGCCATGAGCGCGGCGAGCAGACCTTCAAAATGTTCCAACCCGGCGTGCCCTGGTCGTTCGCGCACCAGGCCCGTGCCCACCATGAGACCTCGAAGCTCGGCAATGACGCCAAGCTCTGGCTCGAAAAATATGTTCTCGGGAAGGACATCGATTGGCCCGCCCGCCCGAAATCCGAAATTGTGCTTGGTTCCGACGGGGTTCCCGAGTTCCGCCTCCAGCCCGCGTCCATCGACAACATCGAGTCGGTCGAGGTCTACACCGCACTGAAGCAGCCGGTGAATGTCGGGCGGTTTTGGTTCGATGCGACCGCTAAGAGAGAAGGCGACACCTGGGTCGCGAAGTTGCCGGTGAAAAACACGGACGACTATGTCTTTGCCTTCGCCAACATCCGCTACAAGGGCGATATCGTCATCTCGTCGGACTTCACGGCGGCCATCCCCTCGAAACTCGGCAACGCCGTGGCCACGAGGGTGGATGTCCAGGACGGGAGCGACTTGTGGACCGAGGTCGGGCCGGTCGAGGGCGTCGGCGGCATCAAGGGCCTGCGCGCCCTAAACAATACGGTCGGGACCTCTTGCTCCCATTTCAGCGATCCTAAACGCAGGGCCCCGTTCAAGTCCGTGATGGATTTTCGTTTCTACTGCACGCAACCCCTGACCGTCATCATGGAGGCAAACGATCAATACGCCGCTGAAATCGAGATCACCGCCTCGAACGACTGGCAGGCCATCAAAATCCACCCAAGGCGGTTGGTTTCGAAATCCGACGGTTCACCTCTCCGGGATTGGAGTATGATCAATAACCTGCGCATTCGCCCCAAGTCCGGATCGGACATCACGCAAATGGTCTTCGTCGATCCCAAGTGGGAAAAACCAGGAGCAGCGCCAGCCCCTGCGCCATAGCCCCTGCGCGCATGCTAAACTCTCCTCCGGCTTAAATCCCGTAGATCGCTGAGGGGATGGCGAGGTTGTCGGGGCGGGAGAGGACGAATTGGGCGACGGTGATGTGGCGCGTGCCGAAGGCGGCTTCGCAGTAGGCGAGGTAGTAGCGCCATTTGCGGAGAAAAACCTCGTCGAACCCAAGCGCACGGACGGCGTCGAGTTTTTCCTCAAAAGTCTCGCGCCAGCGTTGGAGCGTAAGCGCGTAGTGCGGAGCCATGTCCTCGTAGTCGAAAAGATTCAGGTCGCCGCAGGCGCGGAGGGCTTGGCCGATGCGGGCGTTGCACATGAGGAGCGAGCCGGGGAAGATGTGTTTCTGGATAAAATCCACGCCGTCGCGGAGGATGGGGTATTGGTTGTTGGGGCAGAGGATCGCCTGCAGGCCGGCGAGGCCGCGCGGCGCGAGGAGCGAGTCGATTTTAGCGAAGTAGCCATCGACATATTTGTCGCCGACGGCTTCGAGCATTTCGATCGAGGCGATCTTGTCGAACTGCCCGCGCAGGTCGCGGTAATCGCAGAGGAGGAGTTGGATTTTTTCGCCGAGCCCGGCGGCTTGGATGCGGCGCGAGGCTTCGTCGAATTGTTGCTGCGAAATGGTGACCGTGGTGACGCGGCAGCCGTAGGTCTTCGCGGCGTGCATGCTGAACCCACCCCAGCCGGAGCCGATCTCGAGCACGCTGTCTGTCGGGGCGATGTGGAGGCGGCGGCAGAGCTTGTCGTATTTCCGGATCTGGGCGGCTTCGAGCGGTTCGTCGGCGCGTTCGAAATACGCGCTCGAGTAGGTCATCGTGGGGTCGAGCCAGAGTTGGAAGAACTCGTTGCTGAGATCATAGTGCTCGCGAATGTTCTCGCGGCTCATCCGGCGGCTGTTCGGCCGGCGGAGGTGGAGAAGGCGGTTGGCAAAATTCAGGAGGTTGAAGGCTCCCGTGCCCCGCCGGGTGCGGGTTTGCAGGGCCTCGGCCTCATCGGAATTGAGAATGAACCACGCGATGACTTTGACGAGATCGGGGGTGGTCCACTCGCCCGCCATGTAGGATTCCGCGAAGCCGATCGGGCCATGAAGAACGCAGCGCTTGAAGAAATTTTCATCCTGCACCTCGATGCGGGCCTCAAGGCCCGAGCCGAGACCGCCATAGACGCCACGCGCGCCATCGGGCAAGAGG
>JBDKIG010000051.1:0-12435 GCA_039797215.1 Verrucomicrobiota bacterium
GATCGAGGAACTCAAGCAACTGCGGGATTTTCTCCAACCCCGCGAAATCCTCCTCGTGGCCGACGCCGCCACAGGTCAACAAGCCGTGAATGTCGCGGAAAAATTCCACGGCGTGCTGGGGTTGACGGGGCTCATTCTGACCAAGCTCGATGGCGATGCCCGAGGTGGTGCGGCCCTTTCGCTGCGATCGGTGACCGGTCGTCCAATCAAGTTCATCGGTGTCGGTGAAAAAATCGACCAGTTCGAGGCCTTCCACCCCGACCGATTGGCTGGGCGGATTCTCGGCATGGGCGATGTCATCAGCCTGGTCGAAAAAGCCGCCGAGGCGATCTCCGAAGATGAGGCGCGGCGCATGGAGGAGAAGCTCCGGACGGCGAGTTTCGACCTGAACGACTTCTTGCAGCAGTTCAAGATGCTCAAGAAGATGGGCCCTCTCGAAAATATCCTTGGCATGATCCCGGGAATGGATAAGATCAAAGATTCCTCGGTTGACGAAAAGCAACTGAAACGGGTGGAGGCGATTATTCTCTCCATGACTCTGCAGGAGCGTGCGCGTCCGGATATTCTGAACGCCCGTCGCCGCCAGCGGATCGCCCGTGGAAGCGGCGTTCATGTCAGCGAGGTGAACAACTTGATTTTGCGCTTCACCCAGATGCGCAAGATGATGAAAAATATGGGGTCCATGAAAAAACTCATGGCCAAAGCCGGTGCGGGCTTCCGAATGTAGGTCCCGCCGTCCCGAAAAAAACAGACAAAACCAGACCGAAAAAGGGTTTTCAAAACCAAAAAAAGACTATGGCAGTAGCAATCCGACTCCGCCGCGAAGGCGCCAAAAACAACCCCTACTACAGCATCGTGGTAGCCGATCAGCGCTGTCCGCGCGACGGAAAATTCATCGAGATCATCGGCAAATACGACCCCAAAAAAGAGGGTGAGAATTTCTCGATCGAACTCGAGCGCGCCGATCATTGGGTGCAGAATGGTGCCCGTCCCAGCCAGACTGTGGGCAGCATCATCAATAAAGCCCGCAAGAAGCTGGCCGCCTAATTTCTTTTGCCGCGCGCCATGGAGGAATTCCTGCGCTTTGTCATCGGTTCGCTGGTGGAATTTCCGGAGGGGGTGGTTATTAAAAAGACCGAAACCCCCGGCCGCACGGTATTCTATGTCGCAGCGCGGCCCTCGGATATTCCGAGAATTGTAGGCAAGGGCGGGCACACCATCCGTGCTCTCCGCACTCTTCTTGGTGCCTCAGCCCGCAAACGAAATTTGTCCGTCTCTCTCGAACTCATCGAACCATGAAACTCCTAGCCCTCACCCTGCTCGCCGCCTTCGCGGTCCTCCACACCGGATGTGAAATGCACCCCGCTTCTGAAACGATTCCCGGCTACGCCGAGAAGATGAAGGAGAAGAAGGCGCAGGCCCAAGAAGAAGCCCAGCACAGCGAGGCCGCTGATCCGAACGCCCCTTCTTATTTTCCGCCCAAAACCCCTTAATCCGGGTTTGCTTTTTCCTTGGGTCTGTTTTTTGAAAGCACACCCCGGCGTCCCGCCTGAGCTCGGCGCCAACCGACTAGTCTGATGACCACCGTGGTTGATCCTGAAATGCCCCCTGAAGCCGCGCCCGCCAAACCGCCGGTGGCGCCGCTCGTGCTCCAAGATATTCAAAAACTCCCACTGCGTGAGTTGATTCGTCTCAACGAAGAGGCTGGTCTTCGCATTCGCACGGATTGCACCCGCCGTCATTTGGTCGTCGATCTGGCTCGTTACACTCTCCAAGCCGGAGGCCGTGTGACCGGCACTGGATTGCTCGAGCGCGCTCAAGATACTTGGAACCTCCGCTGGACCGCCTACGACCTGCGTCCCGGAACGGATGATCTTTTGGTTCCCTACGCACTGGTCAAAAAACTCTCCCTCCAGCCCGGAGTGATGCTGGAAGTCAAGGTGCGCCTCCCCCGCGATCGCGAGCAGGGGCTGGTCGTTGAGGAAATCTACGCAGTCGAAGGCATCCCTGTCGCGGATTGGAAGGTGCCCGTCGAGTTTGAAAAACTCACCCCGCTCTTTCCAAATCGTCGCGTCTTTTTAGAAACTCCCGTCGATCCCGAAGTCGGGGCCCGAGCCGTTGATTTGCTCTCTCCGATCGGCATGGGCCAGCGCGGTCTCATTGCCGCCCCGCCTCGCGCCGGCAAGACCATCCTCCTCCAAACTCTCGCTCGCAGCATTCGCATCAACCACCCGAAGGCCGCTCTCATGCTCCTGCTGGTGGACGAGCGGCCCGAGGAAGTCACCGACATGCGCCGCGCGCTTGATTGCGAAATTTATGCCTCCACTTTCGACGAACCCGTTCAACGCCATATCCAGATTTGTGAGACGGTCGCCTTGCGTGCCCAGCGGTTGGTAGAGCTTGGCCGTGATGTGATCATTCTCCTCGATTCGATCACCCGCATGGCCCGGGCCTATAATAATCTCCAACCCGGCAAGGGCGGACGAACCATGAGTGGCGGCGTCGATGCCAAGGCGCTCGCGAGGCCCCGCAAGTTCTTCGGCTCCGCCCGCAACACCGAAGAGGGCGGAAGCCTCACGATTCTCGGCACGGCCCTCATCGAGACACATAGCCGGATGGACGACTTGATTTTCGAGGAATTCAAAGGCACGGGCAATATGGAGATCCACCTCGACCGCTCCATCGCAGAGATGCGGGTTTTTCCAGCCATTCAAATTGTAAAAACCGGAACTCGACGCGAGGAACTCCTTCTGCATCCCGACGAATACGAGCGGATCGTCACGCTTCGCCGTCAACTTTCCGAGCTGCCTGCCGCCGAGGCCATGGAAGTCCTGGTTTCGAATCTTCAACACACAAAATCCAACGCCGAACTTCTGCTCACCGGCCTGCGGGGAATCTGAGGCGCAACCGAGCACTTGATCCCGCCCCGCCGCTTCGGCCATCATTCACTTCTTCATGCCAAAACGCGCCCGGACCAGCCCGAATTCCCCGTCCTTTCTTGCCGGCCTGGGGTTGGTTTTTCTCGGCCTCTACCTCTTTCTCTCCCTCGCGAGCTACAGCCCGAAGAGCGTTCCGTCTTGGGCTCCGATCATCAGCACCTTCAGCCACTACGCCTCCGCGCCGATCAATCTCGGAGGTCCTCTCGGCACGCTGCTGGCCGGTTACTCCCTGTTTTTTGTCGGAGCCTCGGCCTACCTGCTGGCGATGACCAGTGTCGGCTACGGAATTGCGAAGTTGTTCGTGCCCGGCTACCGACTCCGCGACAAAGTGGGGTGGGGGCTCTTGATGGTTCTCCTCGGAGCTTGTCTGATTGAGATCCAACCGTGGTTTCT
This sequence comes from Verrucomicrobiota bacterium, assembly GCA_039797215.1. Lineage (GTDB taxonomy): Bacteria > Verrucomicrobiota > Verrucomicrobiia > Chthoniobacterales > Terrimicrobiaceae > UBA967. The sequence continues at coordinate 3,333 of JBDKIG010000051.1, forward strand.
GGGAGATTGGAAAAGCGAACTCCGCATCGAGGGTCCAGGCGGATTCTTGGGACTCTGGATAGGCAAAAAGGCGATCCACAGTGTTCTCGGAACCGCCTCCGTTTTCCTCATGCTGGGGGTTTATATCGCGAGCCTTTCGTTCGCGATTTCCTCGCATCCTTTGCGGGATACGATCCGTGCTTGGAAATCCTTCCTCGCCTGGAGGGAGGCCCGCCGCCTCGCCCGTTTGGCCGCGCTGGACGAAGAGCGGCGAATCGAGGAGGAGCGCAGGACCCTTGAGAAAAAAGCCGAAAAGCTCACCCGCAAGCTCAAGAAGCAAGGTGTCGAAGTTCCCGAGCCCGAGGTGGCTGCAGCGGTGCAAGAGGAGCTGGATCTTCCGGAACCGGAAATCATCGATGCTACCGCGCCCTCGGCCAAGAAACCCAAACTCTCGGAACTCCAAAATTCCAAGCCCACAAAAGATTCCTTCCCGCCCGGACTTCTGGATGTCCACCTCGAGAATTATGTGATGCCCGGCCCAGAGTTGCTGGATGCCCAAGACGAGAGCGACCGCGAACCCCTCGATCGCGAGGAGTTGAAAAATATCCAGATGCTCATCATCGACACGCTGGCTCAGTTCGGCATCAAGGCCGCCCCTGGCACGATCACCAAGGGCCCCACGATTACCCGCTACGAAGTTTATCCCGATGTGGGCGTGCGGGTGGACAAGATCGTTGCCCTCGAGCGCGACATCGCCCGCGCCACACGCGCCGAGCGGATCAATATCCTCGCGCCGATTCCCGGCAAGGACACGGTCGGCATAGAAATCGCCAACTCGAAGAAAGTGAAAGTCACCCTGCGCGAGTTGTTCGAAAAGGATGCATGGCGCGAGTCCTCCGCGAAGCTCCCGCTCGCGCTCGGCATGGATGTTTACGGCCACACGATCATCGGCGACCTCGCCAAGATGCCCCACCTGCTCGTTGCGGGCACCACCGGCAGCGGTAAGAGCGTTTGCATCAATTCCATCATCGCCAGCCTTCTCTTCCGTTACTCCCCGGAGCAGCTCCGCTTCATCATGATCGACCCCAAAGTCGTCGAGATGCAGATTTACAACTCCCTCCCGCACCTCGTGACCCCCGTCGTGACCGATCCTAAAAAAGTGCTGCTCGCCCTCCGCTGGGTGATCGACGAGATGGAACGGCGCTACAAAATTTTCGCGAAGTGCAAGGTGAAGAATATTTCCGGTTTCAACGAGCGCCCGCTTCCGAAATCCCAAGCCGAACTCAATGCCGAGGCGGAAGCCCTCGCCGTCGCCGAGGGAGAGAATCCGGAGGAAGAGGAAACCCCCGCTGAACCAGAAGCCGAGGCGGAGCCCGACGAGGAATTGGATGAAGAGCCCATGGCTCCGCCGGTGCGTGTGCCGCGCGATGACGATCTCATCATTCCGGACCGGATGCCGTTTATCGTGGTCATCGTGGATGAGTTGGCGGACCTCATGCAGACCGCACCGGCGGATGTGGAGAGTGCCATTGCCCGCATCACCCAAATGGCCCGAGCCGCTGGCATCCACATGATCGTCGCCACTCAGACGCCCCGCGCCGATGTCGTGACCGGCATCATCAAGGCAAACATCCCGAGCCGCATCGCCTTCCAAGTCGCCTCGAAAATCGACAGCCGAGTCATCCTGGATGAGAACGGCGCGGAGAAACTTCTCGGCCAGGGCGACATGCTTTACCTCCCGCCAGGAACCTCGAAATACACCCGCGCCCAGGGTGTTCTGGTGACCGAGGAAGAAATCCACCGCATCGTCGAATTTGTTTCCAGCCAAGCCGAGCCCAAGTTCGATTCCGGCATCCACGAGAAGCTGAACAGCACCACGCCGCCCGAGGAGGAGGTCAGTGATGAGGACGAGGAATTGGTCGTGAAGTGCCTCGAAATCATCCGCCAGGAAAACCGTGCTTCGACCTCCATGCTCCAGCGTCGCTTGAAATTGGGCTATACACGGGCCGCCCGGGTGATGGATATTTTGGAAACACGCGGAATCGTGGGGCCAAAAGATGGCGCCAGAGACCGTGAAATCTTGGTGGACCTCAACGAGGAAGGTGCATTTTGAGAGACAAACAGCAACAAGACGGCAGTGATTTTTTTATCGGCGCACGCCTCTCGGCTCGACGCCAGAAGCTCGGCATTCCCATCGAGAAAGCCGCCAAAGACACGCGCATTCCCGTTGCTCGCCTCCGCATGATCGAGTCCGATGACTTCTCGAGTTTTCCCCATCCCACCTATGCCCGACTCTTCCTCACCGATTACGCCAACTATCTCGGCGTTCCGATCGAGGATATCCGGGAATATCTCCCAGGATTGAAACCCCTGAATTCCAACGACAACCCTTACCTTAATGTCCTTCTGTCGAAGCCTGGCTTCCTGCAGGGCGAACAGTTCAAATCGATCCGCCGATTGCTTTTCGCTGTGGGTTTTCTCGTTGCGTTTCTGATCCTCGTTGTCGCTGCAGTCTACGGTTGGCGGGCTTGGCAAAAGATCGAACGCGTTAAACCGGCGGCGACTGTTAATGAGGTTGAATCCGCTCCCGGCCAAATTCCCAAGACTATTTCCACAGCGATCCCTGTGGCCTTGTCGACTCCGGAGGCAACTCCCGCGCCCACCCCCGAGCCGACTCCTGAGGAAATTCCGACAAAGATTCAAGCATCCGACGCCATTCGCATTCAACCCCCGCTGACTCCGCTCGCCACGCCCATTGCCAAATCCTCGATCACGCCCATCCCGAGAAGCGCCGGCACTCCGGTCGCTTCTCCGACCCCGCTGACCTCACTACCACCTTTTCAACCATCCTCCCGCCAGAAGCGCGACCAATGAACAAGTCAGTCCGGGCGGTAGCCGCTCCTACTCAAGCGCCGCGTGTTGGCATGATCAGCCTCGGCTGCGCCAAAAATCTCGTCGATGCCGAGCTGATGCTTGGTTCCGCCAAAGCCGAGGGTTTCGAAATTACAAGCAACCCGGCGGAGGCCGACATTCTCGTCGTTAATACCTGTGGGTTCATTGACACCGCCAAGCAGGAATCGATCGATGCCATTCTCGAGGCGAACCGCCAGCGCGACGAACTCCGGCCCGACGCCCGCATTGTCGTGAGTGGTTGTCTTTCCCAGCGCTACTCCGGCGATCTCGTGAATGAACTCCCCGAGGTGGATGCCTTCATCGGCCTCGATCAAGTCGCCGAAGCCGGCACTATTTTCCGTCGAATCCTTTCCGAAAAATCCCCCGGCGTGATGAACCTCGTGACTCCGAAGTCCCGCTACATCCCCGACTTTTCCACCCCGCGATTCCGTCTCACACCCGCTCACAGCGCTTATGTGAAAATCGCCGAGGGCTGCAACCACCCGTGCAGTTTTTGCGTCATCCCGCAAATGCGCGGCCGCCATCGGAGCCGAGCCATTGATTCGGTCGTGCGTGAAATCCGTGGCCTCGTAGCCGAGGGTGTGAAAGAGATCAACCTCATCAGCCAGGATACGACCTACTACGGCATGGACCTCTGGAGCGAAAAAGCCGGCCCACGCCAGCCTGTGGACTCCGCCCGTGGAACTTCGCTCGTGCATTTGTTGGATGAAATCGCCCAGATCGGTGGCGAGTTTTGGGTTCGGCTTCTCTACACGCACCCCGCGCATTGGAGCGACGAACTCATCGCCGCCATCGCCCGGAATCCCCATGTCCCCAAATATGTGGACATGCCGCTCCAGCACATCCACGGCGAGATGCTCCAACTCATGCGCCGTGAGACCTCCCGCGAGCACATCGAAAATCTCATCCACCGCATCCGCGCAGGTATTCCCGGAATCGGACTTCGCACCACCTTCATCGTCGGATTTCCCGGCGAGACGGAGGAGCATTTCGAGAGCCTCCTCGAGTTCATCGAGACGACCCGCTTCGAGCGCCTCGGCGTTTTCAATTACTCGCAGGAGGAGGGCTCCCGCGCCGCGAAAATGGAAAACCAAGTTCCGACCCGCGTGAAAAATCGCCGTCACCGCCAAGCCATGGCCCTCCAGCAAAAGATCGCCCGTGAAATGGCCGAGTCTCAGACCGGTCGCACGCTCCGGGTTTTGGTGGAAACGCCAAACATCGCCCGCACCGAACACGATGCCCCGGAGGTCGACTGTCGTGTGATTTTGACCCGGCCCGCCGAGCCCGGCACCTTTGCCGATGTGAAAATCCTCGGGGCACAAACCTACGATCTGGTTGCAGAACCATTGACCGCTTGAATTACAGTGGTGGTGGAGCCTAGGGGATTCGAACCCCTGACCTCCTCAATGCCATTGAGGCGCTCTACCAACTGAGCTAAGACCCCGTAAAAGGGACGGAAAAACTGGCGTAAACGACCGCTGAGATCAAGAAGGATTCTTGGCCAAGCACGCTGCGCCAATGATGCCGGCATTGTTTTGCAGCATCGCGGCCTCGATCGGCACCTGGGTTTTCGCCGTCAGATACGGTAGAAATTTCTCCGCCTTCCGGCTGATCCCGCCTCCGATGATGAAGAGCTCTGGAGAAAAAAGCCGCTCGAGCTCGGCGAGATATTCGCTCACGAGCTTGCTCCATTTTTTAAAAGAAAGGTCCTTCTCCTCCCGCACCCGCTCGGAGGCACGATGCTCGGCTTCCTTTCCCCGGATTTTCAAGTGGCCAAACTCGGTGTTAGGCAGAAGCACTCCATCCAAAAAAATCGCCGTTCCAATTCCCGTTCCAAAAGTGAGCATGATCACCGTTCCCTGGCGTCCGTGCCCGGCGCCGAACTGCATTTCCGCCACCCCTGCCGCATCCGCGTCGTTCACCATCGTGACCGGCCTCGCCAGATGCTTGCTGAAAAGTTTGGCCACGTCCAATTGCAGCCACGAGCTATCCACATTCGCTGCCGAAAAAATAACGCCCTTTTTAACGATTCCGGGAAATGTCACGCCCACCGGACCGCTGTGCGAAAAGTGCCCCGCAATTTCTTTTAACGCAGCCGCCACCGCCTGGGGCCGAGCGGGCTGGGGGGTTGGGATTCGAATGCGATCGGCCGTCAGTTTGCCGGTCTTCACATTCACAGGAGCGCCTTTGATGCCCGTGCCGCCGATATCGATTCCAAGAAGGGTCATAAGATGGATTTTTGGGAGAGACAGTAGCCTTTCTCCTTCGCTCGCCGTGTGGCGTCAAGCCTTGCGGGATTGGCTCGCGAGCCGATGCCAGTGTAATGTCTATGGCCATGTCCACGACCCGCACTCCGCTCCGCACCGAAATTCCCGAGTCTGACAAATGGGACCTCTCGCCTCTCTTTAAAAGCGACGCCGATTGGGAGACCGACTTCCTGAAATTGCAGGAGACATTCTCAGGTGTTTCCAAATTTCGCGGCCACCTTCAGGAATCCCCGGCCGTGCTGGCTTCATGCTTCGAGTTCGAGAAATCGATCGATGTATTGGTCGATCAGCTCAACCAATACGCCGCCCTCTGCACGGCCGGCGACAGCTCCGATGCCATCGCGCTGGCCCGCGAGGCGAAACTCGAAAGCCTCCTCGTCAAAGTCGGCGAGGCCTTTTCCTTCATCGCTCCGGAAATCCAGCAAATCCCCGACGATCGCTTCGCCCAATTTCTCGCTGATCCCGCGTTGAGTGATTGGACGATTCCCCTCAAAAAACTCCGTCGCCGAAAGCTGCACACTCTTACGGCAGGCGAGGAGCGCCTCCTCGCGCTCGGCTCCTCCGCGATGCATGGACACTCGGAGACATTCTCCCAGCTCACAAATGTGGATATGAAGTTCGGCGCGCTGAAGGATTCGGAGGGCAACGAGCGCGAGCTGACGCAGAGTTCGTTCTCATCATTCCTCCAGCAACGCGACCCCGCCGTGCGCAAGGCGGCCTTCCACCAGTTCTACAGCGAGTTTTCAGACCATAAATTCTCTCTCGCTGCCGGCCTCGCGAATTCCATCCGAGCCGATGTTTTCTACGCCCGCGCCCGAAACCACGCCTCGGCCCGCGAGGCCGCCCTGTTTTCCGACGATGTGCCGGTGGCGATCTACGACAACCTCGTCTCGACCGTCCGCACGAATCTCGACCCGCTTTTCGAGTATTTCGAACTCCGCCGCCGAGTTCTGAAACTCGAGGAAATCCACCACTACGACACCTATGTCCCCATGGTCGCTGGTGTGAAAACGAATGTCCCTTGGGACGAGGCGGTCGATAAAGTCGTTGCCGCCCTCGAGCCCCTCGGGAGCGAATACACCGCCACCATGGCCCACGGCCTGCGCGGTGGCCGTTGGTGCGATCGCTACGAGAACAAAGGCAAACGCAGCGGCGCCTTTTCCTACGGCACCTACTCGAGCCCGCCCTACATCATGATGAACTACAAGGCCGATGTGTTCTCCGATGTCTACACACTCGCCCACGAAGCCGGGCACTCGATGCACACTTGGTATGCCAGCCGCTCCCAGCTTTACCAAAACCACGGCTACCCGATCTTCCTCGCCGAGGTCGCCTCGACATTTAATGAAATTCTCCTCACCGAGCACTTGCTGAAAACGACGGATGACCCCGCCATGCGAGCGTTCATTTTGAACCGGCAGATTGATGACCTGCGCGGCACGCTTTACCGGCAGACGATGTTCGCCGAGTTCGAGCGCGAGAGCCACGCCGCCGAAGAACGCGGCGATGCCGTCACGCTCGAAGGATTTCAATCACTCTATCGCGGCCTGCTGAAGGACTACTTCGGGCCGAAATTCGCGATCGACGAGGAGCTGGAACTCGAGTGCCTGCGGATCCCGCATTTCTACAACGCGTTCTATGTTTATAAATATGCGACCGGCATCTCCGCCGCCGCCGCGCTTGCCCGCCAGGTCCTCGAAACCGGCGACGCCAGCCGCTACCTCGGCTTCTTGAAGAGTGGCGGCAGCAAATTTCCGGTCGAAACCCTCCGTGAAGCCGGCGTGGACATGGCCAGCCCCGAACCCGTTCAAGCCACGCTCGAACTCTTCGCCCGCCGAGTGAAGGAGCTTTCGGCCTTGATCGGGTAAGGATTTTCTTCGAAGGACTGCCCTATGCCCCTTTGCCTACTCCAGCACCCATTGGCTGCCCACATTCTCACCCACCTGCGAGACCGAACGACCAAGCCGGCGTTGTTTCGGAATCTCAGCTACCAACTCTCGCTGATTCTCGCGCTTGAAGCTACGCGCGACCTCGAGACGGTGGAGAAAAAAATCGAAACGCCTCTCGTGCCCCACACGGGACGCGTTCTGGCCCGATCGCTGGTAGTTGTTCCCATTCTCCGTGCCGGGTTGGGCATGGTTCAGCCGTTCCAGGATATCTTCCCCGACATTTCCGTTGGCTACATCGGTCTCGAGCGCGATCACGAAACCGCCGAGGCGCGGAGCTACTATTGCAAACTCCCGCCCGTCGCCGACACCCGAACTATCGTCGTGGACCCCATGCTGGCGACCGGAGGCTCAGCCGCGAAAGCCTTGTCGCTCGTCAAAGACCATGGCGCCAACGATGTCAGCCTCGTCTGCATCCTTGGTTCCCCCGAGGGGGTCGAAACCGTTGCCCGCGCCCATCCCGAAGTCCCGATCATCCTTGGAGTCCTCGATGAATCGCTGAACGCCAACAAATACATCGTCCCCGGCCTCGGCGATTTCGGCGACCGCCTCTACGGCACCCACGCCTAAAGAGGAGAACAACCCCCAGTGCTCATCCCCGCGCTTGCCGTGTCGTAAAAAAAATCCTATCCACCACCCCTCTCTCCCATGACAAAAAATCTCCCCGTTAACATCGTCTCCCTCGCTGCTGTGGGCTTGGCTGTTTGGATTTTCATTTCCACGCTGGGAAATAATCGGCTCCAGCAAGGCATCCAGGCGAGCCAGGATCAAATCCTCGCGCTCCAATCTGAAATCCAGGCGCTCCAGCAGCAGTTGCAATCGCAGCAGCAGCAGATCGAAACCGCATCGCAGTTGAATACTCGGATCGGGCCCGCGATTCTGAATGAACTCGCGACTCTCCAGATCAAAAACAACAACATCGCCCTCTCCGTTTTCCTCCAGAAGTATGGCGTCCAAGCCAACCCGCCGGCTCCCCAAACCAACCCCGCACCAACTCCCAAATCCTCGCGCGGAGACCGCTGACCCACCATGGAATCTGAAGAAGAGCCAATCGCCCCGAAGCCTCCCCGCCGCCGCCGCGCCCGTGCGCCGAAACCGGAGATGGAGGACTTCTCCGCCCTTGAGGAAAATCCCGCCTCGGATCTCCCTGACGAGGCCGCTTTTTTCAACGAGGAGATCGTGGAGATTTCTGACAAGGAACCCCGCTCTCGCCGGAATGTTTTTACCGCCAGTTCCGCAGCCCTCATTCTTGCAGTGACGCTTGTCCTTTTCCTGCTCTCGCAGATCATGGCCCTTCGTCAGAATGCCGAGTCGCTCGCCTGGCAGTCCCGCAACCTCATCCGCCAGATCGAAACCCTCACCACCGCCCGCAACAATGCCGCCGATCTCATGAGGCAGCGCCAGTCGATGGTCGATCAGTCCCTGCAAGTCACCACCACCTACAATAATCTCCTCAGCGACCTCCTCAAACTCGCCGAGACCGACAAGGATGCCCGATCGGTGATCGAAAAATTCGATATCAAGAATTCCAACACGGCCTATCCTGCGGCGGCGAAGCCGGAGAAAAAATAGGGACTTGCCCCGTTTCGAGACCATTCTCCCCCCAACTCGCGCGGGAATATCTCCAGAAAACCTCCTCCTGATTGGAAGGGCTGGCAGGACTACGCCCCGCTCGATATTTCCTTCGAAAAACTCGCGCCCCGGCCTTGAGTCAGCCATTTTTCTTTTTCGGGACTCTCACGGAGATGCGGAGGCACGGAGGGGGCGTTGTAGCAACGGCAGTCCTCTGCCGTTTGGGAGCAGCCCGCGAATGCCGGAAGATGAGCGCGAATCGAAAGGCCCAGGGTAGAGGCGGCTCGCTCTCCGATCCGTAGGCTCTACGAGCTGGAGGCACGAGCGGACCAAAGACTCAGGCGCGAAAGCGCCGAATCCCACAAACCAAATCCTCCCGCAGAGCCGCTGGGACGCAGAGGAGGGAGTTATTGAAACACCCGGAAT
>JBDKIG010000052.1:0-12388 GCA_039797215.1 Verrucomicrobiota bacterium
CCTTTAAATCGATCGTCGGGCAACCTGTGAACTCCGGGGGAACCTTTGTCGGATTTTCGGGGTCTAGCTGATTTCTTTTGCAAAAGGCCAACCAGGCATTCGCCACATCCTCGGAGTCGGCTTCGAAGGCCCCGCTGGCCTCGTCCATCAACCGCGCACGCAACCACTGAACCCACAATCGGCGCGATGCCAACCCAGCGATTTGTGTTTCGGAAAAAGTTTCGGACATCGAGTCAGGAGGTTTTCAGGGCCACGCCCAGATAGCGATTGTGAAGGTGGCGGATTTCGAGTAAGCCAGCGTTGGCGTAGACTGGTTTGTAGATTCGGAAATTCTTCATCACCCCGAGCGAGGCCGCGCTCTCAAGCGGACCGGCGAATGAGCAGTCGCCATCAAGGAAGCTCGCAGACGACGCCCATTTTTCCATCTGGGCAGCGTTGAGAAAAAAACAACCCGAGTGGGGATTCGTCCAGCGCTCAAAAGCCACCGGCGCTCGGAGGAATTCGGATTCGAGCGTGCGGCGGTCCTGCACATTCTGCCATTGGGTGGTAAAATCCGGGCGCACGGGACCATCGATGTAAAGTTTGTGGAGAGGCTCAGCAGTCCCCAACTCGTAGCGGTGCGGCAGGAGAAGGGTGTCATCGCCGAATGAACGCGCGAACCAGGAAATCTTCGAAAGAAAATAAGGATCGCCGATCCACAGGTCATCCTCCATGTAGCAGTAGAAATCGTATTTCCCGATGTGCGCTTGGAGAATCCGCTGACAGGCGAAGCCAATCATCATCGGATCGGCCGTTACCGTCTGGTGGTGGAACATCGACTTGGGAACGCTCAACCGCTCGACCAAATGCTTGTCGCCAACCGTGCACACAGCGATGTCGATGGCAGCACCTGCCTGCTCGTTGACCTTCACCAACCGCCCATTCCCGCGCCCCGGCATATGGTTGTGCAGGCAGTAAAGAAACGCCTGGCGTGGCCCGAGGTTTTGGTGAATCCCCGCGATCGTGTGCGACAGCGCCTCCGCCCGCCGGGCGCTCTCCGGGCCCGTGGAGCCATACGCCCCATTGCCCGAGGCATCATGAAAATGCGGAATGGTGACGAGAATTTTCACAGAATTTTTGACAAAATCATGGACGGCAAAATCATTTTTTCAGCGTTTTTATGACGACTTGCTGGTGGTTCAGGTTGATCCATTGGATGGCCTTGAGATTCGTATGGAAAAGCAAGCGACGCATGTGGATTTCATAGGATTCCACTTGTTCATGATGGGCCGAGAGATGCCAGGTAACTTCGGGCGTGAGCAGGCACATTTTCTGAGATCCGATGGCGTTTTCCGAACTTACAATCTCGACCGCTTCCAGCCCTAGGCAATGTTGAGCCGTTAAGTGGAGCAACGCCTCCCTGTAGAGATTGGTATCCAAAAAACATCCCCAGTCGCCAAGTAAACCAACCAAGGCATCCCGGAGGATTTGAGAAGACCTTGACGAGCCATCCCACGCCGATTCATCGAGTGAGAAGTTTCGTCGCTTTTCGTCGTTCAGCCTCGTCGAAACAAATCGCGACTCCACGGAAGCAGGTCGAAAGTTAACCAACTTGCCGTGCTGGAGATTGAGAAGATGGAGGTAATTCAAGGCCTGCTTCTGATGCTTCGTATTGAGAGCCTCAACGGCCTTTAGTTCATAGATCGCCGAATTTTCGACCAACAAATCGAGAAAGTATTCCTTGGAAAAATCGCGATGGGCAGCCCGCACCAACACCTCCCGATGAACTGCCAACCCGGCTTGGGAGCAGCGTCTGGAAAGTTCCTCTTGATAAATCCGCTCATCGAAAAACCGGCCCAGATCATTTTGCACCTCAAATGCCACTCCAGTCACGATCCGGTCAAGTTCATGGAAACGCTCCTGATCAATAGGAACAATCACAACGCCGCACTCAACCCCCATGAACAACACTGCTTAAAATGATTTTGCCTCTACCTACGCGCATTCATCAACCCCGAGAGCCAAGCCAGCTTGTATTTCAAGCACGCCGCCAAGTCGTATTTCGCCACCACGGTCGCCCGGGCTTTTTCCCGGATGTGGTCGAACTGCTTCGGTTGCGCCAGCACCCTGTCCAGCGTCGCCGCAATTTGGTCCGGCTTGAAGAAATCGACCATCAGGCCGTTGATACCATCGGTGATCACCTCCTGAACCGGCTCCGTGTTCGAGGCCACCACCAACGCGCCACACGACATCGCCTCAAGCATCGACCAGCTCAAAACAAACGGCCGCGTGAGATAGATGTGCGCCTTCGTGCACTGAAGCAGCTTGATGTATTCCCCGTAAGGAAGCGACCCCACGAAATGGGTGCGCGCCGGATCGAGCGGGAATTTTTCCATGAAAAGATCCTTCCATGTTTTCCCGTTCGGAGCCTGCTTGCCATAGGCCACGCGGTTGTCACCGGCGATGACGACATGGGCCTTCGGCCTGGCTTTTTGCAGCAAGTGCGCCGCTTCAATGAATTGCGGAAAGCCCCGATACGGCTCCATCCCGCGCGTCGCATAGGTAACGATCTCGTCCACTCCGGAGAGGTCCAGCTTGCCATTGGCCAGCACCAATTTTCCAACCGGATCGGGCTTGAAGAAATTCGTATCGATCCCCTCGTGGCAGATCACGAGATTCGAGCGCAAATGCTTGGGGAATTGCTCATATTGAAACCGCGTGGCGCAAACCCCGCCATCACACGCCGCGAGATCCGCCAGCAGCGTCGCGTTTTTGGTCCGAATCCTTGCCTCGTCGTCCGCATTGATCGGATCCGCCGGGTCAAAATCGCAATCCGTCCCATGCGCGTGGTAGAACCATTCGAAGTTCAGTCCCATCGGGGTATTGGGAAACGCATCCTTCAAAAACAGCGAAGGCCCCCACCCCGCATGACCGAAAATCAAATCCGGCACGAACCCCTCCTTCTTTGCCTCCATGCAAGCCATGTAAGCCGCCTGTCCATGCAAAATCGCCTGTTCGTAACCGCGCAAATAATGATGCGTCTGCGGCGAAGGCTGGCGCTTGGGTTGGTAGATGATTTTCTTCACCCTAGCGATCTCGCCGTTATCGGTGTTGGTCAAAAACCGGACATCGTTATTAGGATTCGCCGCCAGCACTTGGGCGACGGAGCGGAGTTGGGAGGGAAAATTCGGGTGGGTCAAAAGGAATCTCATTTTGAAAAATGCCAAATGCAAAGTGGAGCGGGTGAAGGGAATCGAACCCTCGTATGCAGCTTGGGAAGCTGCCGTTCTACCATTGAACTACACCCGCAATAGGAACTCTGAATGAATCTGACGGGAGGCAAGGGAGCGCAAGCGCGAATTTTCTGTCGCGCCATTCAATGCCGCCGGCGGGTGAGCATGATTTGGTTGCCTTCGGGGTCGGCGCAGAGGGCGAGGTGGGGCGGCTCGCCGGGTTGGTCGGACATCGGTTCGTGGCGGAGAGTGCCTCCAGCGGCGACGAGTTCGGCGGCTCCGGCGATGACATCGGGGACTTGGAAGGCCAGGCCGGTCCATGTGGTTTCGTCCTCGCCGCCGCTGTGGATGCCGAGGGTTGATCCGGCGATGTCGAGTTCGGCGAGGTTTTCGTTTTGGCGGGTAACTTTCGCGCCGAAGAGCGTGGTGTAGAAAGTCACGGCTCGGGCGAGGTCTTTGGCCCAGATGATGTATTTGAGGCGTTCGATGGTCATTTTACGGAAGCAGTTTCCCAGTTGTAGTCGATGGTGCGGAGGCGGCGCTGCTTGGTGCCGAGGCGGGGGACGCAGGCGATGAGGGCTTTCGTGTAGGGGTGCTGCGGATTTTCGAGGACGGATTCGGTTTTGCCCGTTTCCACGATCTCGCCGCGGAACATGACGGCGACGCGGTCGCAGAGGCCGCGGATGATGCCGAAATTGTGCGTGATGAGAATGAGCGCCATGTCGAACTCGGCGCGGAGACGGCGGAGTTCGGCGAGGATTTGGGCTTGGATCGTGACATCGAGCGCGGTGGTGGGCTCGTCGGCGACGAGTAGGCGGGGACGGCAGGCGAGGGCCATGGCGATCATGGCGCGCTGTTGCATCCCACCGCTGAGTTGGTGCGGGTAGTCGCGCATGCGTTTCTCCGGATCAACGATGCCGACGGCGCCGAGCCACTTCGCGACTTCGGCGTCGAGATTTTCGACTTCGGGCCGGTGGAGGCGGATGCCCTCGGCGATCTGGCTGCGGATGGTAAAGACAGGGTTGAGCGAGGTGGCGGGCTCTTGAAAAACATACGCGATTCCGCCGCCACGCACGGCGCGGAGTTCTGCTGGGGACATCGCGAGAATGTCGCGTCCCTCGAAGCGGATCGAGCCACTGGCGAACTCGGCGGGCGGCGTTGGAAGCAGGCGGGCGAGCGAGAGGGCGGTAACGCTTTTGCCGCTGCCGCTCTCTCCCACGATGGCGAGTGAACCACCGTGCTCGAGCGAGAGTGAGACGCGCTTCACGGCTTCAACGAGGCCGTTTTCGGTGCGGAAATTGATGGAGAGATTTTCGACTTCGAGAAGCGGAGAGTTCATTGCGATTCCAGCAGAATTAACCACAGAGGACACAGAGAGCACAGAGGGAAGGAAATTGACAGATTCTCATCCCGAAAATGGTTTTTTAGACACTTTGACACGATAAAAAGGATTCACAGAAGTAGCTTATGAAAGCCGAGGTGATTAGCATTAATTCATTCATCCTCTGTGCTCTCTGTGTCCTCTGTAGTTAAATATTGCTGGTTGCAGGTTCATTGTGGGCGGGTTTCGGCGGCGCGGCGGAGGGCATCACCGGCGATGTAGAAGGCGAGCGAGGCGGTGAAAATCGCAAGGCCGGGAAACACAATCAGCCACCAGGCGTCGAGAATGTAGGTTTTGCCGTCGGCGATGATATTTCCCCAAGTGGCTTGCGGCGGGGGCACGCCGAAGCTCAGGAAACTCAAGCCCGACTCGACGAGGATGGCGTCGGGGATGCTTATGATGGCTGTGACAAAGATCGGCGCGGAGGCGTTTGGGAGGATGTGGCGGAAGATGATTTTCCAACCGCTCTGGCCCATGGCTCGGGCGGCCCGGACATATTCGCTCTCGCGCAGGGTGAGGAATTCCGCACGGACGAGGCGGGCGGTGCCGGTCCAACTGACTAGGCCGATCACCGCAATGATGATCCAGATGTTTGGTCCGAGGATGGCGATGGCGCTCAGGATCAGAAAAAACGAGGGGAAGCAAAGCAGGGCATCGACGATTCGCATGAGGACATTGTCAATCCACCCGCCAAAATAGCCGCTTACCGCCCCAAGAATGATCCCAATTCCGAGCGAGACGGCCATGGCTACGAAGCCGACGGTCAGCGAAATCGTGGAGCCTGCGACCATGCGCGAAAGCACATCGCGGCCGAGGTTGTCGGTGCCGAGCCAGTGCGCGGTGGAGGGAGGCTGGAGCTTCGCAGCGAGGTTGGTGGCATTCGGGTCCATCGGCATCGGCAGGCCGAGGAGTTGGAGGATCCCGGCGGCAAGGGCGATGGCAAAAAAGAACGCGATGAATCCCAGAGAGGCCACCGCAAGGCGGTTTGAAAAAAACCGCGAAGCCACGCGTCGGAGCGGGCTGTCGGGAAGCTTGGTGTTCGCCGGAAGTGGAGCGTCAGCGGTGGCGGTCATTGGCAACCCGGCTTACTTCGCCTTGGCGTAAAGCTCGGCAACATACGGCCAGTTCACGACATTCCACCAGGCGGAGGCATAGTCACCCCGGCGGTTCTGGTATTTCAAATAGTAGGCGTGCTCCCAGACATCGAGCCCGAGAATTGTGGTGTAACCGTCGAGCAACGGCGGGTCTTGGTTCGGCGTGGAGAGGATCGAGAGCTTCCCGTCTTTCACCACCAGCCACGCCCAGCCACTCCCGAAGCGCTTCATCGCGGCATCGGTGAATTGTTTTTTGAAATCCGCAAACGAGCCGAAAGTCGACTCAATCGCCTTTGCGAGATCGCCGGTTGGCTCGCCGCCGCCGTTGGGTGACATCATCAGCCAGAACGCCGAGTGGTTCACATGGCCACCGACATTGTTCCGCAAGCCCACGCGAATCGACTCGGGGGCCTTGTCGAGATTTTCCAAAAGCTCGATGGGACTGAGTTTGGCGAGCTCGGGTTGGTCAGCGAGGAGCTTGTTGGCATTGGTCACATAGGCCTGGTGGTGCTTGCTGTGGTGGATTCGCATCGTCTCGGCATCGATGTGTGGCTCGAGCGCCTCGGGCGCGTAGGGAAGCGGCGGAAGGGTGTAGGGTCCGGATGGCGCGTCCTGGGCGGCCAGCGGCAGGGAAGTCACGACCAAGGCCGCGAGGGCCAAAACGGAATTGCAATGCAAGCGAAGGGAGCTTTTCGTTCTCATAGCGCCGCCAAATTATCCCATGCCATCCACGAGGCAACCTACAAAAACCCCCACGAACTTCGAGTCGCGCGTCTACGAAGCCGTCGCAAAAATACCCCATGGGTGCGTCTCGACCTACGGCGCCATCGCAGCGGCAATC
Source organism: Verrucomicrobiota bacterium (assembly GCA_039797215.1). Classification (GTDB taxonomy): domain Bacteria; phylum Verrucomicrobiota; class Verrucomicrobiia; order Chthoniobacterales; family Terrimicrobiaceae; genus UBA967. Next base: position 6,529 of record JBDKIG010000052.1, read on the forward strand.
GGCTCTGGATCCGCTCGAGCGGTCGGACAAGCCCTCCGGAAAAATCCCTTTGCACCGAAGGTTCCCTGCCACCGAGTCGTGCGATCGGATGGCTCGCTCGGCGGATTTTTTGGGAAAATCTCGGGCGAGCCTTTGACTCAAAAACAGCTTCTGCTTGAGCAAGAGGGCGTTTGCTTTGACTCGGCGGGGCGGGTTGAGGAGCACTTCCTCAGGCAAATGCCGTGAAGAGATCGGCCTCGGAGGCGGTCTCCACCGCAATGCCCCGACTGCGCCTCGAGATGAGCGATCGCAGCGTGGACGCTGGCACGCTGAGAAACCTCGCGTCCGCCTCGCTCATTCCCTCGACTAGATCGAGGAGGATGTCGGCATCACTCTCGATCTCACGAAGGATGCGGGATTTTGTGATCGGGAATTTGTCGCACGCCGTGCGGGGCAAGATGTAGTCCACATCGCCGAGAAGGAGTTCGATCTGGTCTCGACTTAGCAGCATGGCGAGAGCCTGAGATTGGCGAAAGTCGGGGCGAACATCATGGGCGAATCGTAGCAACCGCCTGACCGCCCCGCAAGCGTCGGAAATGTCTTGCTCCACCAGAGCGCTGCGCCCGATATGAAGCGCGAATGACACTCGACGCATATCTTCAAACCGCCCTCGATGCCGCCCAAGCCGCCGGCGGATTCCTCCGGGCCAATTTCGGCAAGCCCCTCCATGTCGATGAAAACCTCGCCCACGACATCAAGCTCGAACTCGACAAACGCGCCCAGGCCCTCATCGAGTCGATCATCCTCGACCGCCACCCAGACCATGCGATTTACGGCGAGGAGGGAATGCGCGGCGACCAATCCGCCGAGCACCAATGGATCATTGACCCCATCGATGGCACGGTGAATTTTTTTTACAATATCCCGCACTTCGCCGTAAGCATCGCGCTCCGCAAGGCCGGCCAAATCCTCGTCGGCGTCATTTACGACCCCATGCGCGACGAGATGTGGAGCGTCCAGCGCGGCTCGTCCGCTCTCCTCAACGGCCAACCCATCACCGTCAGCCCCCGCCCCACCCTCTCCGAGGCCACTATTTCCGTCGGCGTCTCGAAAAACATCGACACCATCAACCGTGGCATGCCCCTGTTTGAAAAAATGGTCCGCAACGCGAAAAAGTGCCGCATGATGGGCAGCGCCTCCCTCGACATCGCCTATGTCGCTTGCGGCCGCCTCGACGCCTACATCGAAAACATGATCAGCCTCTGGGATGTCGCCGCCGGAATCCTCCTCGTCGAAACCGCTGGCGGACGCGTGGACATGCAGCCCCACGCCTCCCTCCCCGAGAAATACTCCATCGTCGCCTCGAGCGGAAAATTCGACCTCGGCCTCGAATGATCGCCACCGGCATTGGCTATGATGTCCACCGCCTCGTTGTGGACCGGCCGCTCGTCCTCGGCGGCGTGGTGATCCCCCACCCGCTCGGTCTCGACGGACACTCCGACGCCGATGTCCTCTGCCACGCCATTGCCGACGCCCTCCTCGGCGCCGCTGGCGAACCTGACATCGGCCATCTTTTTCCCAATACCGACCCCAGCATTCGCGGCATCAGCAGCCTCGAAATCCTCCGCCGCGTCCGGGCCCTGCTGGATGAAAAATCCATCCGTCTTCACAATATCGACGCCACCCTTATCGCCGAGGAACCCAAAATCTCCCCGCACCTCGCCCTGATGAAAGAACGCGTCGGCACTGCCATCGGACTCCCCCCCACCCGCATCGGCATCAAAGCCACCACCAACGAATCCATGGGTTTTCTAGGCCGTAGCGAAGGCATGGCAGCCCTCGCCACCGCCTGCGTGGACCGCCCGGAGAAGTAGCCCGCCCGCACTTTCCGAGGAAAAGTTTCGCCACAAAAAAGAATGGCGCTAGGAGGCACGCTCATTCTATTGTCCCACCTCGAAATTCACGCGTCCCTAGCTCAATGGTAGAGCAGTTGACTCTTAATCAATTGGTTCCGGGTTCGAGTCCCGGGGGGCGCACTTCTCTCCGACAGGCAATTGCGAGGGAAAAATAATTTTTGTCGTTTTTCGTGTTTGGCAATTGCTTGGCAATTTTACGGCAAGGGGTAGGCAGTCTCGGACATCTAAGCACAGGATTTTTCCGTCGAATGCTGATCCCCTCGCGTGCGCGTATTGGTCGCGAAATTCATCGCCTGCATACCGTCCTGTCTTGATCGATCAACTGTGAGCGACTCTTAAGGCCCGTCAGAGACTCCGTGAAACGGATTTCTTTTTTTGTGGATTTAGATAAAAATCCGAAATCGACGCGATCACCCTCCCCCAGCTTTCGAAATCTACTGATGCAAATTCACTGATGCCCAACTCCACGCCAAAAGAGCTGTTTGAAGCGCACTTGAGCCTTGCGACAAAAATTGGCCGTAGTTTCTCGATGGCGAATACCTCGACCGAGGAAAGCGTTCAAGACGCCTTGATCGCGCTCTGGAGTGCATCGCAATCGTTCGATCCATCCAAAGGAGAGTTCGAGCCATTCGCTTCGACGGTGATTCGCAATCATCTTCGGAACGCCTACAACAAAGCCAAGCGAAGGAGCGTTGAGATCACGACTCTCGACATGGCCGTGAGTGATGATGGCGATTCTCATGAAAAGACATTGAAGGAAATTATTCCATCGCCAGAAGCCTCGCCATTACTGGCAGCCGAGCGAGTGGATGTGCGCGCCACGATTCGCGAGGGCCTTGATGGGCTCACGATTTCTCAGCGGGAGGTGATGGAATCTTTCGCTGAAGGAAAAAGCTTCGCTGAGATTGCAAGAGAAAAGGGCGTGAGCAAAGCCGCAGTGCGCCAGATGGCAGAGCGAGCCGCCGATCAAATGAGGCCCGAATTGCGAGCAAGGGGCACTGTTCAATTCATGCCGGAAGTATGCTTGCCAGAGCCCGCGAAGCCGGAAAATTGGGAGCTACAATACCTGCAGAAAAAGAAACCGCTGCCTCTGCCTGTTGCGCTGGTGATCATCTTTCTTGGCTTTATCGCCATCATCCTGCTGTCCCTGGCTCTCATTCTGTAAGAGTAAAAATTTTCCAAAAAATTCATCCCGCCCGTTTCCCCTGCATCAGACGGCATGTATGTGACCAATGAACCGAACATTCATGCCCAAGTTATCTGACCACTACCAAAAGCCAGTCTCTGTCGAAAAATCTCAGGATGACTCTCGTGATGAAGTAGCCATCCGCGAATACGCCATCCAATCGATGATTGAAATTAAAGAAAAGCAACTGGGGCGGATGCCGACGCCCCGCGAAATCGATGAAATCGCACGCCAACTTTCTTTGTCGATCGATACATGTGCACGATGAAAATTAATAAAGGAGGATGAATTACAATATAACACGATAACCACCTCTGTAAGTAAATAAATAAATATAAATAACATTAAACAATAAATAAATAAATAATACAAAATATATGCCATCATTCCCATGCGATAATTCCGACGATTTTGTGCCTGACGAAATGTATGATTCTGTTCGTGATGAAATACGAACCCAACGGCAGAAACTCGGCAGGCCTTTAACCGAAGAAGAGATAGCCGAGATATACATCACCGAGGGGCTTGAACCTCCGAGAGAAGTCTACTGCGGAGGGAGGACTTATGTTGATTACGGATTCAACATGGAGGAATTCGAGGAAGAAATTTATGACGGAGTGAGGGACAAAATTAAAAGCAAAACCAAAGAATTTGGCAGGTATCTGACTAAAGAGGAGATTAAAGCCTGCTTCATTGCGGAAGGAATTGAACCGCCGCTCAACTGCTATGAGGACGCTTACGGCGATGGCGAGGAGGAGGGATACGCCAGTATGCAAATCGACGAGAAACCCCTCCGCGCCGAAGAGAATGAATCCGAGGATTCAAGCCAATCAGAGGCAATAAAAGTCCCTTTTTCAGAAGAAGCCTTGAGAGAAGTAGAAGCCGTCTCACCCCGAGCGGCAGAGTATTGGAGGGGGCTTCAAGCGATATCACAAAAGCACGGAATTAATTCAACATTCACTATCCGAAAAAAGCCACCCTCTGACACAAAGAAAGTCCGATTCGTCTTTTTGGAAAAGGGTAGTTCCCCGACCGACTCCGAAGCCAAGCCAAGCGAGTAGACGCAATACTTACCTTTATCAATAATCAGTAATATTCTATGAAACAGACAACAACCCAGCAGAATTCGGAAGACGAGTCACCGAATTTGGAAACTATGTCTTCAAGAATGGCGGAATATTGGAATCTTGGGCAACAGGCGGCACAAAAATTCGGAGTTACCGCGACCCTAATTCCCCAAAACAAGGATCATTCTACTACACCGAAGACGCGATTCGTGTTCTTGGCGGGGAGACCCCAGACCGAATCTGAACAAAATCCTATTGATCAGAAATAAACAAAATAAATATGACCGCACAACAGCTACACGATCTGAAGATGAGGAAGGGAGTCAACCTACAACCGGGGAGCCGGAAAGTATTGGAGGGTTTACTCCAAAAGAAAAACTTGAATTCAGACAGTTTGTCGCAGTCTCAACCGCAAAGCGAAATCGAGTGGGCAATGAAAAGGTTCTCTGGTCTTACGCGAGAAGAAGCGGAAGCGATGGCGGCAACGCAGGGGTTCTAAAGCCAAAAACAAAAAAGAACCTCGGAGTAAAATATCTCTCCGAGTGGAAGCCGATTAGAAAGTGATATAAGTTTATTATGGGGAGGTTTATTGATGAAGAAACAGGCAAGAAACCAGCTTGCATTTTTTGCAATTCGCATACCGATTGTCCGCACCTTATTGCAATAATTGATAAAACTTTTACCACTTGTATTGGAGGTGCCATTTATGAGCATATTGGAAATCTTAAGGAGTTTCTATCGGAAATCATTGTGGGATTGAAGAAAACTACAGGCTTTATAGGTAAGAATCAGCTTGGCCTCCATTTTCCTCCGATTTATCAAGCTGCGGTTGAAAACTTTGATTCAAAATACCCAGATTATGTCCACATTGATACAGGAAAATTTTTTGAGTGGCTGATTGCCTCATTGATTGATGCTGGTGCTGAAGAGTCACCGGGGTATTTCGTGGAGGAAGGCGGACCGGGACAGAGTTCTGCATTATCTTATCTGTATGGACAAAATCCCCAAGCCGTAATTCATTCCATTGTTAACACTTTGAGCAATATTAGGTTGAAGTTCAATGGCGACACCGACACCGACACCGACACCGACACCGACACCGACACCGACACCGACACCGACACCGACACCGACACCGACACCGACACCGACACCGACACCGACACCGACACCGACACCGAGGTTATTCCACAAAATAGGACACAGTGTGAAAAGCCAAAACCCAGTTTAAAAATATTAACGAAACAGAATTATGTCGGCACACCGTCTGGAAAGCTTCGCACTGTTCTTATTATAGTAACTGAATGGCCGAGTGGAACAATGGCGTTTAAGTTTGGCTACGCATTGCGGTCTGCACTTGGAGTTACTGAAGATGATACGATACTACTGCAAAAGGCTCCTGAAAGAATTTTTAGATTCCAAACAAAAGTCAGTGAAGCGGATTTCATCAAAGCAATGTCCGCAAAGGATGTATCCTGCCGAGGCTCGATTCTTTTTATCGAAATCCCTATGGAATAGTTTTGATTGGCTGAACTATAGGGTAAGACCCTCTTTTTCAGACTTACTGCTGTTTCATCTCGGGAGAATTTGAGTAGCTTCGGGATCGCATCGAAAATCTCAAATCGTGCCATCAATCACTTTTTGAATAGTTTCCTCGATCACGGTAAGTGGGACAAGAAACAATTCGCGCAGCTAAACTGCGAGACCAAAGC
>JBDKIG010000053.1:0-12262 GCA_039797215.1 Verrucomicrobiota bacterium
CCGCACGGTTATCGACGGTGTTCGCCCGATCCTCTCGCCCCACTTTAACATCACGGTCGAGCTCCCGCTCAAAGCTATTATCCGCGGATTCAGTTTCACCACCATCCCCATCACCTGGCGCAACCGCCGCACCGGCGTCGCCAAACTCAAAATTAAAGAAATGGGCAGCCGCTACCTCTTCATCTGCCTCTATGTTTGGTTGGAAAAATACTTCTCCAGAGGGGATTATAAGCGCAAATAGTCGCCCCATGCAGCAATTCCCAGCATTTTCAAAAATCCCGCTCCTGCTGTTCGTCTGCGTCGTTGTCGCATCCCTTTGGGCGCTAACTCGAGAGTGGCAAAAGCCGCTACTTGACCTCCACTCCTTTCGTCAGACACAGACAGCGATCTCAGCCTATTACATGGTGGGAAATCCGGGCGTTTTTTTTGACTACATCACGCCAGTGCTCGGCAAACCGTGGCGTATTCCAATGGAAGTTCCTTTTTATCAATGGATCGTCGCGAGATGGCATGAATTGAGCGGCATGGGGCTCGATCAAAGCGGAAAACTCGTTTCGATCGTTTTCCTACTGGCCTGTCTTTGGCCGATTTGGAAATTGTTGGAAGAGCTTACCATTTCCCTGGCTGCGCGTTGGCTCAGCGCCGCCGTTTTTCTTTCCGTGCCACTCCATTTGTATTGGGGGCGGGCTTTTCTCATTGAGACAATGGGGTTGTTCCTCTCGCTCTCGATGGCGGCTTGTCTCTTCGCGGGATACCAGAAAAAAAACTGGCGCTGGTTGGTTGCTGGCTTGGCTTTCGGCATCCTTGCCGCTCTGTGCAAAATCACCACTTGGGCCTTGGCGTGTGGCGTGACTGGGTTGCTCGTTTTGTTTTCCAATGGAATTCCCAAGAGGAATGATATCCTGTGGGTCGCGGCCGCCGGTTTTGCTGCCGTGTTGCCGATTGTTCCTGGAAAACTCTGGCTAAACCACGGCGATTCGGTGAAGTCGGCCAATCCCTTTGCCCTGGAAATCATCACTGCCAACTCCGCCAAGCAGACTGCATGGAATTTCGGAACTTGGGAGCAAAAGACCAGCCCCGATATTTGGCAACACATCAGCCGCCACATTACGGACCAACTCCTCCCCCCGATTCCGATCGTCGGCCACTGGCTTGTGCCGCTGATTCTCATTGCCGGCGCGGCGGCCAGTCCGCATCGAATTCCGCTCATCCTAATTTTTCTCGTGGGCTTCGCGGCAGGTCCGCTCATTTTCACCAACCTCTACTTCGAGCACAACTACTACTGGGTGGCGAATGGCGTGTGGCTCCTGCTCGCGCTTGGCGTGGCCCTGGCCGGTATCGCGGAATGCGATCCGAAGGCTAAATGGCCTGCTCCCGTGGCCACCGTGGCTTGCGCAGTGATTTGTATAGCCGGGTTTGCCGCGTGGCAACAAAAGTTCCTTCCCATTCTTCAAAACCTTCCGACCCGTGAAAAACTCGCGGAAGTTTGGATCAAGCCGGTCCAAGATTCTGTTCCCCCGGATAGGACCATCCTCATTCTCGGCAATGACTGGAATCCCAACTCGCTCTACTACGCCGAACGCAAAGGCATCGCCTTTCCTTCAGCCGATTGGATTCCCCTCCCGGGCCCCCAGCTTGAGGAATCGCTGAAAAATCTCGGCCCCGATGAGAAACTCGGTGCCGTGGTGGTGAACGAGCAACTTCTCAACTCGGGCAACCAGGCATTTTTCACGGATTTTCTCAACCGCCTCGGGATGTCACAGAATGGAAGTCGGACGGCATTTGGAATCCTCTTTCCGTCCTCTGATTTGGCCGCTCCGAATTAATTGCATTCCAAACTTGTAAAAATTCTGGAGCGGAGTGCGCTCCTCGCTCAAAGTCCTCTTTCCACCGAGTTATTTTGAAATGATCATCTCTCGCACCCCCTTCCGGATTTCCTTTTTTGGCGGTGGTTCCGACTACCCCGAGTGGTCTTCGCAACATGGCGGCGCGGTTCTTTCGACAGCGATCGACAAATACTGCTATCTCACCTGCCGCTACCTGCCGCCGTTTTTCGAGCACCGCTACCGGATCGTTTATTCCCACATCGAGATGACGCGGCGGATTTCGGATATCAAGCACCCAGCTGTGCGTGGCGCGTTCGAGCATTTGGGAATTACCCGGGGAATGGAGATTCATCATGATGGCGACTTGCCTGCCCGTAGTGGCATGGGATCGAGTTCCTCGTTTGCAGTAGGAATCCTTCATGCCCTCCATGCCTTGCAGGGCCGCATTCGCAGCAAGGAGCAACTTGCCAGTGAGGCGATTTTTCTCGAGCAGCAGGTGCTCAAGGAAACGGTCGGATCGCAGGATCAGGTGGCGGCGGCCTTTGGTGGATTCAACTGCACGCGCTTTCACCGCGACGGGTCATTCACCGTGCAACCCGTGCATCTGCCTGTGGCGAGGCTAAAGGATTTCAAAAACCACTTGATGCTGTTTTTTACGGGACTCTCGAGGTTTTCCTCTGATGTGGCGGCGACTTTTGTTGGTTCACTTGCCACCCGCGAGGAGGGAATCCGGCGCTTTGTCGCCATGGTGGATGAGGCCGTGGGTATTCTCGATGCGGGGGATCTTTGCGATTTTGGGCACCTCCTGGATGAGGCGTGGCAAATCAAGCGCTCTTTGAGTGGATCGGTAAGCACTCCTGAAATTGATGAGGCTTATGAAAGCGCAAAAAAAGCGGGCGCTCTTGGAGGAAAGCTCCTCGGAGCGGGTGGTGGCGGATTTTTAATGATCTTCGCGGAACCCGAAACACACGAGTCCATCAAAAAAGCCCTGCCCGGCTTCCTGCATGTCCCCTTCGATTTCGAGCCATCCGGCAGCCAGATTGTCCTTTACGATCCGGAGCAGGATTACTCGGCGCTCGATAATGGACAGTAATTTTTCAATTTAGATCATGCCCTACACATTCCTTGACTGGCCGCTCATGCGGAACAACATCTCCCGCGAAGACCTCAACGCGGTTATTGAATTCCTGAAGCAGGACGATCCGATCCTCACGCAGTCTAAAAATGTCGAAGCCTTCGAGCGCGAGTGGAGCGAGTGGCTCGGCGTGAAGCACAGCGTGTTTGTGAACTCCGGCTCTTCCGCCAATGAGATCACCATGCTCGCCTTGCGCGAATTGCGCGGCGGCGGCGAGATCATCGTGCCGCCACTCACTTGGGTTTCGGACATCGCCAGCGTGCTTTTCGCAGGATTCCAGCCGGTTTTCGCCGACATCACTCCGCGCACACTCGGCATGGACAGCTCTGAGGTGATCAAAAAAATCACTCCGCGCACCCGCGCCGTCTTTCTTACCCACATCCTTGGCTACAACGCACTCGACCAGGCCCTCGTCGCCGCCTGCGCCGAGCGGGGCGTTCCGATCATCGAGGATGTTTGCGAATCCCACGGCGCAACCTGGCAGGGGAAAAAATGCGGAAGCATCGGCTTCGCCTCGAACTTCTCGTTCTACTACGCCCACCACCTGAGCACCATCGAAGGCGGCATGGTCTGCACGAACGATCCCGAGTTTTACGAATTCTGCCGCATCGCCCGCTCGCACGGCATGGTGCGTGAATCCCGCGACGAAGCTCTCCGGGACCGCTACACCCGGGATTATCCGGACCTCAATCCCTCATTCATCTTCGCATTTCCCTCCCACAACATGCGAAGCACTGAAATCAACGCCGTCATGGGCCGCTCGCAACTCCCACGCCTCGACGCCAACAACGCCATCCGCACGCGCAACCTCCATCGTTTCCTCGACCAGTTGGACTCAACAAAATACCTCACCAATTTCGCCACCGAGGTCAGCAGCAATTATGCATTTACCCTCATCCTGCGCGAACCCGATGACGCCCTGCGCGACCGCTGTATGGAGGCGATGACAAAATGCGGCGTCGAATTCCGCCGCGGCACCTCCGGCGGCGGCAACCAACTCCGCCAACCCTACCTCCGCCGCCTCCTCGGCGAGGAATACAAGGCCTATCCCGAAGTTGAGCATGTCCACTTCTACGGTTTCTACATCGGCAACTACCCATCGCTCGAACCCGAAAAAATCGACGCTCTATGCGAGGTTTTGAATTCCATTTGATCCCATGACGCCCGCCCAACTCATCGCCTTCGAGGAAGACATCGCCTCGGAATTCAACGCCGGAAAAATCCGCGCTCCCATCCACCTCTACTTCGGTAACGAGCAAGCCATCATCGATGTCTTCAAAAACATCCGCCCGCAGGACTGGGTGCTTTGCTCCTGGCGCAGCCACTACCAATGCCTGCTCAAGGGTGTGCCGCCCGACGCACTTAAGACCGAAATCATGGCCGGCCGTTCGATTTCGCTCTGCTTTCCGGAACACCGCATTTTCAGTTCGGCGATAGTGGGCGGGGTCGTGCCCATCGGCGTCGGCATCGCTCTCGGCATCCAGCGCTCTGGCGAAGATGCCCGTGTTTATTGCTTCATGGGGGAGATGACCGCCGAGACGGGGATCGCGCACGAGAGCGTGAAATACTGCCGCAACCACAAATTGCCCGTCACCTGGGTGGTCGAGGACAACGGCAAATCGGTTTGCACGGACACCAAAAAAACATGGGCCCTCGACTCGCATTGGTGGGAGCGTGAGACCGGCGCGCCCGATGTGCTTCACTACAAATACGAATCCAAATACCCCCACGCCGGCGCGGGTGTCCGCGTGCAATTCTAAATCATGAAATACTTCGACGAACTCAAGCGCAGCATGGAATGGCTGGCCCAAGACCCGCGCACCCTCTTCATCGGCCAGGCTGTGGAGGTGCCCGGCACCGCGATGAGCAACACGGTGAAGGATATTCCTCTGGATCGCCGGTTGGAACTCCCCGTGGCTGAGGAAATGCAAATGGGAATGACCGTCGGCCTCGCCATGCAGGGTCACATTCCTGTCTCCATCTACCCCCGCTGGAATTTCCTCATCCTCGCCGTCAACCAAATCGTGAATCATCTCGACAAGCTCGCCGCGATGTCGAACGGCCGCATCTCGGCTAAGGCGATCATCCGCACGGGCATCGGCTCCGAGCGACCGCTCCATCCGCAACATCAGCATGTCGGGGATTTCACCGATGCATTCCGGCTCATGTGCTCCACGGTCGAAGTCATCCGCCTCGACGAGCCCGAGCAAATCTTCCCAGCCTACGAGAAAGCTCTCCTGCGCGAGGATGGTAAAAGCACTCTCATCGTGGAATGGGGCGATTACTACGGGGAAAAATGAACCGCCCACTCGATGTTCTTTTCGTCAACGCCGACTCCTCGGCGGCAGCCTACCAAGCGCTCGCCAAGGATTTCGCCGCCATCGAGCCGCCGACTTGGAGCCTTCTTCTCGCTCAGAGTTGCCGCGCCAAGGGATTCGGCGTCGATATCCTCGACGCAACCGCCGAGCGGTTGAGCCACGAGCAAACTGTCCAGCGCATTGCTGACGCCAAGCCCCGGCTCGCCTGCTTTGTGGTTTACGGCCAAAACCCTAACTCTGGCACGACGAACATGATCGGTAACGCCGAGTGCGCTGCGCTGCTCAAGGCCGCCCATCCGGAGATTCCCGTATGCTTCGTCGGTTCGCACACCAGCGCGCTTCCCATGGAAGTGCTTTCGCTGCCGTTCGTGGATTTCGTTTTACTGAACGAAGGCGTTTACGCGCTCCACAATCTGCTGCGCACCGATCTCCGGACCGGGTTGGAAAAAGTGGATGGAATCGGCCACAAGTCTGCTGGCGCGCCTGTTCTCAATCCTCCCGAGCGCGTGGTGCCGCACGACTTCATGGATATTGACATGCCTGGCTACGCCTGGGATTTGCTACCCTACCGCGAGAAGCCGCTGGATCTCTACCGCGCCCACTTTTGGCATGCGGAATTCTCCCACGAAAAACGAACGCCCTTCGCCTCGATCTACACCTCGCTCGGCTGCAAGTTCAAATGCGACTTCTGCATGATCAATATCGTCAACCGGGTGGACAACTCGGAGAGCGTGGTCTCCGCGAATTCGCCGAACATGCGGTTCTGGTCGCCCGAGTTGATCCTCGGGGAAATGGAAAAACTCGCATCCATGGGAGTCGAAACGCTCCGCATCTCGGACGAAATGTTTTTCCTTAACAAGAATTACTACGAACCGCTGGTGAAAGGCGTGATCGATCGCGGCCTGAAGCTGCGTATGTGGACCTACTCCCGCGTGGACACCGTTCGGCCGCAATATCTTGAGCTATTTCAAAAGGCTGGAATCAACTGGCTCGCGCTCGGCATCGAGGCTGGAAGCCAAATGGTTCGCCAAGAAGTTTCCAAAGGTAGTTTCAAGGATATCAACATCCGCGAAGTCGTTTCGTCGATCCGCTCGACCGGCATGAATGTGATTTCCAATTACATTTTTGGATTTCCCGACGACACGATGGAAACCATGCAGCAGACGCTCGATCTCTCGCTCGAACTCTGCACCGAGATGGCAAACATGTATCCCTGCCAAGCCCTGCCCGGCAGCCCGCTCTACCGTGAGGCGATTCAAAATGGCTGGGCCTTGCCGGACTCCTACGCAGGCTACGCTTTCCTTTCCTACGAAACCCAACCGCTCCTGACGAAGCATGTCTCCGCGGCCGATGTGGTCCGGTTCCGCGACGAAGCCTGGCAAACCTACTTCACGCACCAACCGTATCTGGAATTGGTGGAGAAAAAATTCGGCGCGCAAGAACGGCGCAATGTCGAAGAAATGGCGGCGATCCGCCTTCGCAGAAAACTTTTAGGAAACTGACCGCCGCGGCGGCTTCCAGCTCAACTCCAAAAAAAACTGGGTGTAATAAGCGGCACCCCAACGAATCACCTGCACCTTCGCATCTCCAGCGATGCGTTTGGGTTCATCCGATGGAATCTCGGAAATTTTGCATTTCGCCCGCGCGGCCCGCACGGAGAGCAGAGGTTCGATCCCCATTTTCGTGAAATAGAGCCTCTCCGGCAGCGTATAGGCGTCCTCGCGATCCAACTCGAGTTCCGTGAAAAGGCTTGTGCGGTAAATCCGGAAAATCGTCATCGCATCTGTGTAGTGGCCGCCGTGCAGCACATTGATCGTTCGGGTGAAGAGCCAGTTGCCGAAGCCAGTGATGAGACCGTCGTCCTCGCTTTTCGCGGGCGGCAGATAGCGCGCGGCGATCACCATGTCGAAGCCCTCCCGGGCCTTGTCGATCAATCGGGGTAAATCCTCGGGCGGACAATTTCCATCGGGGCTGAAAGTGATCACATAGTCGCCGCGGAGCAGCGGCCATGCCTCGATGTAGGCATTCCGGATGCCCCGCTGTTTCTGCATGTAAACCTCGTAGCCCAACTCCCTGGCGTAATCGGCGGTGCCGTCCTTGGAATTTCCGTCCGAGACGAGGATTTGCGTGAAGAGGGAGGCATCGACCTTCGGCATGATGGTCTCCATGCTTTTGCGTTCGTTGAGAGTCGGGATGAAAAGGGAAACCGTCATGGTTGGTTAGCGGAGGATTTTAAATCAATGAGTCGAAGGTTTGCGGATGTGCCCAACACGGGGTTGGATTTGGCAAGGGAATCCACGCTGTCCATGAAGTCGAGCATGTATTTCCCCCAGATTTCCTTAAAGAACCACTCTGGACGCTGGTGTTCAATCCAGTGTTTACGCGTATAGAGGAGCATCGCGTTGTCGAAATCACTGGCGAGGATGTAGTCGATCCCTAGCCCGAGGAGATATTTTTTCAGCGCCTCGGGGCCTTGGCGGAGCGGCCACTTGCCAATCGAAGACGCGCCGGTGACATCGGCCGTGTAGATGGTGTTTCTGGAAAAATCCAGCGCGTAGGGCGTGTCGATCGCCACAAGGATTTTGCTCCCCTCGGGCGTGAATTTTTGAAGATGCTCGGCTGCTTTTTCGAGAACTGGCGGAGCCACTGCGGTGCTCGAAGTAATTTGCGCGGGGAGGGAGTCGAAGATCGCGCCGAGTTCCCGACCCGCGTTAGGCAGATTGACTGCCCATAAAATGGCCACGGCGACGAGCGCGTAGTTTTTTGTGGAGCTGCCCCCTTCCTTATCATTCGAAAAACTTTGGGTTAAGAGCCAGAATGCCACAGGCATCATCATCGGAAAGGTGTAGCGATAACTTTCTGAGATCATAGTTACGCCGAACTTGTAGGAGGTGAACCACGAGACGAGCAGCACCGCGAGGGACGCGCCGACTGCCAATGGGCGGGTCTTACTTTTGAAGGCCAGGATCATGCTTAGAGCCAGCACCAATGCCTCCGGAGTGAAAAGGTATCCGAACGCATGGGCCATGTCGCGCAACGGCCCTTCTTTGCTTCCCAAGAGTGTGAACTCTGGATTCATCGTTCCCAAAAACGGCGGATAAATCGGAACGCCGTGGGATTGCCAAAACACCGCCATGTAGGGAATCAGCAGTGCAAACGAAAGCCCTCCGATGCCAAGAACTGGGGCTAGGTTTTTAGATAGTGCGCCTGGAGCCGCCTGGCGTGTAGCGAGGACTTGCGCTACCCCCGCCAGCACAACGATCAAGGCCGTGGCCAAAAGGTAGGTGAGCCGGAAGCTCCCTGCCGCTGCGACGAGGATCGCCGAGGGAATCCACAGCGCCCAGTGGGCTTTCGCCCCACCGCCGAAACGAACGAGCGTGAGGAGAAGTGCCAGGATCACGGCCGCGCCCGTGAGGGAACTGCCTGTGTTGATGCGGGGAACCGAAACAAAAAACAAACTGCCAATTGCCAGAAAACGGAGAAGGGAATTTTGCCAACCGGCGCCCTTGGCCACCTGCAAGAGCATCCCAAAAAGGAGAAGCATCCCGAGCGCGCGATCCGGCACATGGGCGTTGCGCACATCGCCGACCACCATCACAATGGCCTGTAGGATCGCCTGCCCGCCGAAGGTGCCCATACGCCGGACATTGAAAGGCTCGATCAGAGTGCCGGTGTCGAGAATCCTCTTGGGATAAGCGAGGTAGCAGACCACATCGTCGTTCGGATCGATCTGGTAGGGCCAGGCAATTGCCGAAATAAAAACCAACGCCATCAACCCGCAAAGAATCCAGTCGGTGGCTTCGAATCGGAACTTTTGCGGAGCAATTTGCTCTTTCTCGGAATCGGCAGGCTTCGATTTTTTCCCCTTTTTGGCGGTGGGGTCAGCAAGGAGTTTCGTTCCCAAAGCTTGGTAGGCGGCCAGAGCGGCCCCGAACAGAACCACTCCAGCGAGGATCGGGGTCTTCGCCAGCGAAAGCATCATTAGGAAGCCGCCGATCGAGAGTGTTACCGCCATACCCCACGCAGCAGTGAGGCCCCAGCCGAGGTCATCGAATTCCGGGCGCTTCAGCGAGCGGCGCAGGGCTTCGCCATAGCCCCAAAATGAGGCGAAAATCACAAGACACCAAAGAAGGACGGGAAAATACATGGCAAGCTTTAAGTCTTAAGTTAGTCGATGCAGATTAGAGGTTTAAAATCTGAATGGCAGAGTGGGCTTTATTCCACTCGATGATTTTTTTGTCGGCCGTCATTAAGGGGAGACCGAGGGTCATGGCGGTGGCGACGATGAGGCGGTCCGCTGGGTCCCCGTGAAACTCTGTTAAACGGGAACTGGCGATGCAAATAGCGGGGGAGATGGGTTCGAGTTCGACAGGGCGTTGAAGGCTGGCTGTGACCCAAGTATCCACATCGGGAGTCAGATCGAGGCGGCCTTTTTGGACAAGCATGGCTACTTCCCAAACGGAGATGGCCGATACAATACATCGACCTCGAAAGTTCGCTGCTTTGGAGGCTTCCGGAGCACCAGCGCTCATCCAGACCCATGCGTGGGTATCGAGCACGGTGGCGGCAATTTGCTCAAGACTCTGCATTCCAGACTTCGCCTGAGTTGTTGAGGTCGCCAAGAATTCGGGTGGTATGAGAGGAGCGCCCGAAGAGTGGTGCTTCTGGAGAACCCTCAAAAGGAATCACCTCGGCCGCAGGTCGCCCATATCGGGTAATCACAACGCGTTCTTTTTTGTTCGCAATGTCTTCGACGATCGCGAGGCACTTGGCTTTAAAGTGGGAGACGGTGAGTTCCATGTTTTGACTATATAGTGACTACTATGCAGCGCAAGGAAGCTGAAGGATTTTTTGAAGAGGAATTCTCGGAGATATCGAGTTCACGGGGGGCAGTTTTTCACAGCGTGGTGCTTTTTTTAGCAGGCTTCTCGTCGAGGCCGAGGTAGCTGAAGACGAGGCTGAAGAGGAATGTCTGGAGGCCGATGGAAATGAGGGTGCGGCCGGCGATCACGGGGCGGGTGCTGGCGAGGGGGTCGAGGTTGCCGAAGCCGCTGGAGGCCCAGTCGGCGAGTGTAATGCCGATGAGGGCGATGCCTCCGAGCATGGCGGCGAGTCCGGCGAGGAGCCCTTTTTCCAAAGTGAAAAATCCGAAGGCGTGCGAGAGGAAGTGGTTCGGCGGCAGGAAGCCGCGCGTGTAGGCGAAGATTCGGACGAAACACGCGAGCAGGATCATTTGATAGCCGAAAAGCACGACAAAGCCTGAGATATCGAGGGTATTCAGGTCGAAATGAATGCCACCGAGGGTGATCGGTGCAAACATCAGGCGGACGAAAAACACCGCGCCCACAAGAAAAAGAAGAACCCCTGGATAGAGGAGCAGCCATCGCGGGGAAAAAAGCAGCATGAAGCGGAGGTGCCGCCAGCCATCGCGCCAACTGCGGAGGTGCGGTGGGCGGGAGCGTCCGTCCTTATGCAGCGTGACGGGGACTTCCTCGATGCGCAGGCCTCGAAGGGAGGCTTTGATGACCATCTCGCTGGCGAATTCCATCCCGGTGGTGCGGAGGTCCATTTTGTGGAAGGCATCCTTGGTGAGAGCGCGCTGGCCGCAGTGGAAATCATGCGCGGGACAGCGGAAAAGGAGACGCCCGATGAAGGTGAGGGCGGGATTGCCGATCCAGCGGTGTTTCCAAGGCATGGCGCCTGGGTCGATTTTTCCCCCGCCGGCGGGCATGCGGCAACCCATGACGAGATCGGCGCCAGCGCGGAGTTTTTCGATGAAAGGTTTGATCTCGCCGAAGTCGTAGCTGCGGTCGGAATCGCCCATGATGAGGTATTTTCCCTGGGCTGCCTCCATGCCGTGGCGGAGGGCATTGCCGTAGCCTTTTTCGGGAACGTCGACAACGCGCGCGCCGAGCTTGCGGGCTATATCTTGGGAGCCGTCGGTGCTGCCGTTATCGGCGATGAGGATTTCGCCTTCGACTCCCGCCAAGGCGAGCCCGCGCTGCGCGGCGGCGATGCAATCGGCCAGCGTCTCTGCCTCGTTCAGGCAGGGCATGATGATGCTAACCTCAGTCATAGCTTTTCATTATGTCTCTGTTAAACCGCTGGTTCATTTCACGATGTGTGATTTTAACGCGATGGCTTAGTTTTCGGAGGCTTTGAGAACTTCTTCGGCCTGGGTGGTAGCGCCGAATTGGCGGAGGGCTAGGGCGAAGTTTTGCAGATTTTGGCGTCGGACCTCGGAGGGGGCGCCTTTCATGGCTTCGAGCACTTGGGTTTTGGCGTCATTGAAGCGTTTTTGGTCCAAGTAAAGCGTGGCGAGCTCCATTTGGACGATGCTAGCCCCCGGGGAGCGGTCGAGGATGCTTTTCAGGCGAATCTCTGCGGCGACGGGGTTTCCTTCGGAAATCCTCTGATAGCGCGCTAGATGGAACTCCGCCTCATCCACACTTTGATCAGGGACAACTTCGAGCAAGAGGACATCCTGCTGGAGCGCGTTGGAGAGGAAATTTCTGGGATATGGGATTGGGCGTGCCCAGCGGGGGAGTTCTTTTTTGAAAAGGGCGCGCTGGCCGAAGGAGTTTTCGAGCGATTTGCCGGGCACGGGGTTGGGGTTGAGGATTTGAAAATACGGCCCGATAAAGTTCTCCCACGGCATGAACGACACATGGGTGATGCCGTGTTTTTTCAACATGGCGAGCGCCTCGTCGTCGGACTGCGCATTGAGCATCTCGGCGGCGGTTTTGAGGCCGTCCACATTTTCCCAATACAGGGTGCCGACGGTTTTGAAGCCGCCGAGCGTTGAGAGGAGGCAGGAGCTGTTCGGACTGCTGAGGACGGTGACTGGCTTGCCGTTGGCGTTCTGCAAAATCGCCTTGGCCATGTCGCGATGCAGGAGCGCGAGAAGTTGGCCGGATCCGACCTCGATGTTTTTCTCGCTCGAGTATTGTTTCCAAAAAGGCAGGACCATCCCGCGAACCGTG
>JBDKIG010000054.1:0-12104 GCA_039797215.1 Verrucomicrobiota bacterium
TTGCAAGGCGGTCGCGGTTTTTCCAGTCCAGCTTGGCTTCACCTCCAGATGCTGATCGAGGAGATACAAAACCCCGCAGCCCGAGAGAATCACGGCGTCGCGGGCGATGACAATGACGGGAAACCAAAGGGGGAAGGCTTGGTTCCAGTTGCTCAGACTTAGCGTGATAATGGCCGTGAGAAGGAGACCCTTGTCAGCGATGGGATCGAGCACCGCGCCGAGGCGACTCCTTTGATTCCAGTGGCGGGCGATGTATCCGTCCAACCCATCCGTGATCGAAGCCAAAATAAAAACTCCGATGGCCGTGAGACGGAGCCATTCTTCGGGACGGCCCTGCGAAACGCTTTCGCCATAGTAAACGCAAAACAGCACGAACACCGGAATCATCAGAATCCGGAATACCGTTAATTGTGTGGCGAAAGTCATTGCCGACAAGCTAACGGGCTCGAGGCACGGCGTAAACCCCGCTAAAACCCGGAGTCCAAAAGTAGTCTGCGTTCCTCGGAAGAAACCTCGCACCACTGACCCATTGGCAGGTCGGCCAACTCCAAGGCGCCGATGGCAGATCGGATCAATCGGAGCGTGGGATGACCCACCGCGGCCGTCATGCGGCGGACTTGCCGGTTTCGCCCTTCGCAGAGTCGGAGTTCGATCCAGAAATCCTCGACTGTTTTACGAACACGAACCGGGGGATCGCGAGGGGGAATGGATGGTTGAGGATGGAGCAGGCGAGCTTCCGCAGGGAGGGTTTTGCAGCCTTCAATGACCACGCCGGCGCTCAAAGACCGCAGAGCTTTTTCATCAGGCAAACGCTCAACGAGGACGAGATAGGTTTTGGGAACATGGTGCTCGGGATCGAGGAGGCGTTTGTTCAAATGCCCCTCATCGGATAGCAGCAGCAAGCCCTCCGAGTCGGCATCCAACCTCCCGATCGGGTAGACATTCTTTGGAAAATCGAAATCGGCGAGTGGCCGGTTGGGACTGCCATCCGGGGTGAACTGCGACAAAACGCCGTAGGGTTTGTGGAATGCGAGAATCAAAGAACCTTCAAACGCGTCAAATCCTGAGAGTCGACCACGCCAATCGGATGCTTGTTTGAGTCCAACACCACTAGGTCATCGATGCGATGGTGCTCGAGGATTTGAAGAACCTCGGCTGCCAACTTGTCGCCTTGGATCGTGATCGGCTGGAGCGTCATGAAATCTCCGACAGGACGGGAGCCGATGTGCGGATCTTCGGGAAAGTGACGAGCGAAATCGCCGTGGGTGAAAATGCCGGCGAGCGAGCCGTCTTGGTGAACAATCACGGCGGCACCGGCGCGGTGGGAAGTCATGGCTTGAATGGCTTCCAAAACCGAGGCGTCCGGTGGGATGATCGCCAAATCCGCTACAGGACGCATGATTTGATGGACCTTCAGAAGCAGAGAGCGCCCGAGGCTGCCGCCAGGGTGGAACTTGGCGAAATCCTCTTTTTGAAATCCTCGGGCTTCGAGCAGCACCATTGCCAGCGCGTCCCCCAATACCAACATGGCCGTGGTGCTCGAGGTCGGCGCGAGATTGAGGGGACAGGCTTCCTGGGTGACAGAAACATCCAGAACCACTGCTGCCGATTTCGCGAGGGTGGAGTGGATGTTTCCCGTAATGGCGATCACGGGCAGACCGAAACGGACAATCGCCGGCAAAATGGAAAGGAGTTCTTGGGTTTCGCCACTCTGGCTGAGCGCCAGAACCACATCGCCCTCCGCAACGATGCCGAGATCGCCATGGAGCGCATTGAGGGAATTCAGGACAACGGCTGTGGATCCCGTGCTGGTGAGAGTCGCGGCGATTTTGTCTCCGATGTGGCCGGATTTTCCAACGCCGAGAACGACCACCTTGTTACGGCTCTCGACGGCAGCCTTGATCAGATCGACGGCTTGAATGAAGCGCTCGTCGAGACGGGCCGCGACGGAAGAGACTTCGGTGATTTCAGTTTCAAAGACGCACCGGGCGCGCTCGAGGTAATCCATACCGATGATCATGGGGGAGTGGCCTCGTGGCGCGCAAGGACGGGATTACCAACCCCGGCGCTCGATGGCATCCATGTGCAGGGTGATCGGATCCCGGCGAGGAGGGACAGGATCAGGCCGGGTCTCCTCGGCAAGGGAGGAATCCGATTCATCGACTTGGGTGGCCTCGAACCAATTCAAATAATCCGAAATCGCCTTGTGACGCTCCACGAGAAGAACGCGGATTTTTTCTATCTCCTCGATGCGATGATCCACATTCGATTTCGGCTTGGCGGAAAGAAGCATGGCGATGTTTCGATATTCTTCCACGATCGGTCGTAGGAGTGGATGCGCACGGAATTCGAGATTGAGTAAATCGACCGAGCGTTGACGCATGAGAAAAACACCCCCCTGTCCTCGGGCGGCAAGAGGGAGAGCCATTGGGCCACTGGTGGCGGTGGAGATCTTCTTTTTTGGATCAGCAGGGACTTCGAGTGCAAGAATTCCGGCGAGTTCCTCGTTGGTTTTGTCAACGGAGAGCGAGGCCAACCTCGGCGGCATCGAACTTCTGGCCAAGGAGAGGGTCCAGATTTTGTTCAGCGAGGAAACATCCAGGGCGGCGTTTGGAAATGCCTCTAAAAGTTTCGCAGGATCAGAGTTCATGCGGTCCGGATTTTCGAGATAAGCGAGGAATTGCGGCTTCGAGTTCTTGGAATCCGACAGGGCTTTCAGCAATGCCAAGGCTTGGGCGCGATAAAGGAGCAGCGAGGTGGCATCGAGGCGGTCGGTTTTTTGCTGCAAGAAATCACCCAATGCCGGCGGGCGTTCACTTTGGATCAATGCCGCATGCACGCCATCAGGAACCGTTCCGCTGCGACGACGGATTTGTTCACCGATCCCCTCCACAAGCCAACCGGGAGGCTGGGCATAGCTTTTCCCGGCCTTCGGCGGGCGTTTCCGGTGCATGGCTTGCAGGGCTAGTGCACGAATGACTTCAGTCTCAAAGTAGCCAGCCTTCATGGCCCAATCATCCAGAACATCGATTTGGACTTTCAATCTTCCGTCCTCAATTTCGAACAAATGACAAGGCGCACCCTTCGCGCCGCGAGGTTTTGCCGCGCGGGTCTTGTCCACAACAATGATTGGAGTGGAAGCCATCACTTTATCGCCGGTGATTTCCTCCCACTCCTTGGCCGCAGTCTGCGCGTGTCGCGCCAGAAGGGATCGGGTTTCCCGGTCCGGCGAGTAGATGACGAATCCCCTGATTTGAAGAGATCGGGCCAGTGGTTGTTGCCCGAAAAGCCCGGCGCCGGTGAAGGCCAAAAAAATGGCTGTTAGCGCGAGGAGGTTTCGGGCCATCGGACGACAATCCGCTTGGAGGTGACTTCGGCGGATTTTGCCCCCTGGAATAGCCCGAGAACGGAACGGAGGGAATCAAAGCACGGACTCCAGAGCGGAAGGAGGAATTGGGCGACTAGTCCGGGGATTCGCAATTGACCAATCGCGGCATCGACCACTCGGATACTCAGTTTTCCATTTTGGGAATCAGGAGCCAAGCCGATGCTCAGATCTAGGGTTCGATCGTAAACAACCACCTGCATGGTGAAATTCAATCGGCCATCGTGAAGAGCCGCATAGCAGCGCTGGAACTGGATTTTGATTCCGAGCGGATTGTCTCTCGTCCGCAATTGAACTGTTGCTGCGAGGAAACGATTGAGGCCATTTTCGTCTATCTGCCAGGCGCCACCCGAGGATTTGGATGCGGTTCGGATAAATGTCAGCGTTTGGGCAATTTCCTCACTGGTCGCGGCCGGAGCAGGATTCGGCAGAGAGGCCGTGGGCGGCTGGATCGCCAGATAAATCCCGAGCCCCAGGGCCCCGAGAGCGATAAGAAGAAGAAAACGGAAGAGGAGGGTGGATAAAGGAGTTCCCGCCTGGCGGAGTTTGACGGCGGGTTTCTTAGTCTGATGGGAGAAAATCTGGGGGGCACTCGTGCCTACAGCATTGGAGGCACTCTCCGGCAAGCCGGGCTTGGATGCCGATATCGCGGGAGGAAGACGCTTGGCGCAGTTCGAACAGAAGACCCTCGTGTCGTCATTCTCCGTCGAGCAAGCGCTACAGGTTTTCATGTGGTAGCGGGTTTGGATTCCACTTTGGGGGCAGGCTTTGACTCCGCTGGCTTGGACTCGGCGGGTTTGGATTCCGACTTGGTCGCTGAGCTGCTGGAATCGCCACCTTCTTTTTTAGCGGCCTGCTTGTAGCCCTCACTCCGGTAATCCGTGATGTAGAATCCAGATCCCTTGAAAATGAGACCGGCTCCTGTGCCTAGGAGACGCTTCACTTTTCCATGACCCCAAGTCTCCATTTGGCAGGCGGATTCCGGGCAGGTTTCGAAGGCTTTATCCTTCATCGACTGGAAAGCCTCAAAGGTCTTCCCACATTTTTCACATTCAAAGTCGTAGTTCGGCATGACGAGTCGGAGGCTACCAATAACCGCCCAGATTCCGCAACAGGCAGTGAAAGGATCAATTTCTGCTTCATCAGGGCGGGCGTGGCGGTAGGGTTTGCCCATGCACCTCAACGAAGCAGCTCAGTATCTCGACGATCTTCTCCGAGTCCCGGAAATCGGCGACTACCCGCAAGCCATGAACGGCCTCCAGGTCGAAAACTCCGGATCCATTTCCCGGATCGGAGCGGCGGTAGATGCGACTGAAGCCGTAATTAAAGAAGCCGCCGAGGCGCAGGTGGATTTCCTCATCGTCCATCACGGACTTTTCTGGAACGGACCTCAGCGAGTCACCGGCGCAAACTATCGAAAAACCCGTCTTCTCATGGAGGCCGACATGGCGATCTACAGCGCGCACTTGCCCTTGGATCTCCACCCAAGCCTCGGCAACAACGCCCTACTGGCAGCAGCGATAGGGCTCGGTGACGGAGAACCATTTCACGAGGCATTCGGTCAAAAAATCGGGCTTCGTTATGAAGCCGAGGTCAGCCGTGAAGTCTTGCGTGACCACTTGGAGCGGGCCGTTGGAGGCAGCGTGCATCTCGCCCCTGGGGGCCCCGTGCTTGCGCGTCGCATCGGAATCGTGACCGGTGGAGCTGGGGCAGAAATTGCCAAGGCCGCGGCGGAGGGGATCGATACCTTCATCACCGGCGAGGGGCCGCATTGGTCCTACACACTGGCTGAGGAATTGCGGGTGAATTTATTTTATGCGGGGCACTACGCCACGGAGACTTTTGGAGTGAGGGCGCTAGCAGAAAATCTGGCGCGGAAACTGGCGCTCCCTTGGCAATTCATCGACCACCCGACTGGGCTTTAAGACACGGGCAAAACCTCGGCTTCGATTCGAAGATCGGGCCCGATTTTCTTGTAAACCGCATGGGCTAGGGAGACATCCGATTTTTCAATACCTCCGATGGAAGCCACATCGCCCCCCAAAAGAACCGGGGCGACATAGAAAACGATTCGGTCCACCAAACCCCTTTTGAAAGCCTCACCGTGGGTGCGTCCCCCACCCTCGATCAGAACATGCTGAACTCCGCGCTTGCCCAAATCTCGCAAGATCGACTTCAGAGTTTTGCGAGTAAAAACCAAGGTTCGCTCGCGGAACTCATCGGTAAGGATTGTGGAATTCGGCGGGAGGATTCCCGAACGCGACCAAACCACACGCCAAGGTTGCGTTGCTTTTTCGACTCCACGAATCGTCAGGCTGGGATTATCGACGCGGACTGTTTCGGCACCGACGAGGATCGCATCACAGCGAGCGCGAAGTTTCATCGCATCGGCACGGGAGGCTTCGGAAGTAATCCATCGTCTTCCGGGAAATGAAGCAATGCGACCATCCAGGCTCATGCCGATTTTTGCCGTCACCAACGGCAGACCGGTGGCAATCCATTTGTTCCAAGCCACATTGATCGAGGAACACTCCTCGGCCAGCACACCGGACAAAACTTCTACCCCGGCCTTACTCAGGATTTTCCTGGCGCGACCCGCATGGGAGGGATTGGGATCGGTCGCTCCATAAACGACTCGGGAAATTCCAGCATCAAGGATCGCCTGAGTGCATGGAGGCGTGCGACCATGAGTCGAGCAGGGCTCCAGCGTGACATAGAGAGTGCAACCCTTGGGCTTTGCGACTTTCCTCAGGGCCTCGATCTCGGCGTGAGCGGATCCGGCGGCGCGGTGCCACCCCTTGGCAAGAATTTGATTATTGCGAACCAAAACCGCGCCGACTGCGGGATTCGGGTTGGTTTTTCCAAGCCCCTTTCGCGCCTCGCGAATGGCGAGACGCATGAACGCTTCATCGAGCTTTCTTCCAGGCATGCTCGGAGGAGCGAGGAGTTGTCGTGGCCGCTTTCGAGAGTTGATCGATTTCCTTCACCGAGAGAGGGCGCCACGCACCGGGTGGAAGTTTGAAATCAGTAATTGTTCCCATGCGAATTCGGCGGAGGGTTTTGACCTCGTAACCGAGGCGGTAAAGCATGAGACGGATTTGGCGTTTGATGCCTTGCTTAAGAACCACACGAAGGATTTTCGGACCCACGATGCGGACAGACTCGAAACGCCCGCGACCTC
Source organism: Verrucomicrobiota bacterium (assembly GCA_039797215.1). GTDB lineage: Bacteria > Verrucomicrobiota > Verrucomicrobiia > Chthoniobacterales > Terrimicrobiaceae > UBA967. The sequence goes on from JBDKIG010000054.1 coordinate 6,567, forward strand.
CTTCGATATGGACACCCCGGATGAGTTTCGCGCTCAATTCGGGGTTGAAGCTCTTGTCGAGTTCCACCTCGTATTCCTTTTCCACGCCGTGCGAGGGATGAAGGAGTTTTTGGGAAAGCGCCCCATCATTGGTCATCAAAAGCAATCCCTCGCTCTCTTTATCCAATCGACCGACATGGAAAAGATTCGCATGCCCTTGATCGAGCAAATCGTAAATCGTGCGGCGACCGCGTTCGTCAGAGCGGGTTACGACATAGCCACGGGGCTTGTTAAGAACCAGCGTGACGGGCAAGGCCACGCGAACTTGGCGACCATTGACCCGAACATCGTCATCCGGACCAACAGTTGTGGCGAGTTTTTCGATTCGATGACCATTGATCACAACCGAGCCGGCTGCGATCAATTCATCACAAGAGCGCCGCGAGCCTAGGCCCGCAGCAGCAAGAAAACGGTTTAGCCGCATGGGTCGCGGCGGAGGATTATTCCTCTGGCTTGGTTTTAGGCAGGCCGATGACACGCTGGCCCTCTTGGAATTGTCCGCGCTTGCGGAGAAGATCGACACGCTCGAAACGCTTCAAAACACTACGCTTGGTCTTGATGGCTCCTTTGCCTTTGAGACTGGGATGCTGGCTCATAATAAATCAAAAAAAATGGAGGCGGAGGATGGTCATTGATCTCCAGGAAAGCAACCCTAATTGCTCGGAAAATTTGCAAGAGGCCGATCCCCGCCAAATTCGACTCCCTCAGCCATTCGATAGAAAATGACAACGCAACTGTTATTTCACCAAACGCGAATTTATTTTCGCCGATTCGCCTTGTTCGATGACCAGCTTCACGGGAATGCTGATCGGGCATGAGTCAGAAGACCCCATCTGAAAAAGGATATCGATTACCAGCCGAGTGGGAGCCCCATGTGGCAACCTGGATTTCGTGGCCGCAGCCCGATTGCAACAGCTTTCCCGGCTCCTACGAGCGGGTTCTTCCGACCTTTGTGGCCATGGCCGAAGCGCTCGCGACTTCGGAGATCGTCCGCATCAATGTGAAGAATGCGGAGCAGGAAAAAACAGTCCGCCGCCTTTTGAAAAAATGCCCGCCGGAGCGTGTGGAGTTTTTTCATATCCCGACCGACGAGCCTTGGTGCCGCGACCACGGGCCGATCTTTGTGGTTCGCGACAAGGAGCCCCAAGTAGCGGCGCTGAATTTTGGATTCAATGCCTGGGGCTACAAACTTTCCCCATTCGACGAGGACAATGCCGTTCCCTCCGCCGTGGCTGCAGCACTGGGAATCCCGGTTTTTGACCAATCGCATTTCATCCTCGAAGGCGGGTCGATTGATGGGAATGGGACCGGAACGATCATCACAACGGAAAGCTGCCTTCTGAATCCCAACCGGAATCCCTCGAAGGACCGCGCCGCGATTGAAAAAAAACTTCGCGAGACTTTGGGTGTGACCACCATCCTTTGGTTGGGAGACGGCATCGAGGGCGACGACACGGATGGCCATGTCGATGATATCACTCGTTTCATCGGGCCAAGCACGGTGATCACAGCCGTCGAGGAAGATGAAAACGATCCGAATTACGAACCACTCCAGAGGAATCTCGACCGCCTCCATGTGATGAGACTGCCAAGCGGAGAACCGCTTCATGTGCTCACACTCCCGATGCCCCCCCGCATTGAGCGCGAGGGTCAGCGCCTACCCGCGAGTTATGCCAATTTCTATATCGCAAACACCGCCGTGCTTCTGCCGGTTTACGGGGATGCGAATGACGCCTGGGCTGTTTCGGCATTGCATGAGGCGTTTCCCACGCGGCGGATCCTACCCATCGATTGCCGGGAATTAATCTGGGGGCTTGGAGCTTTTCATTGCCTCACCCAGCAACAACCCGCCCGGCCAGTCTAATCCCGTTCAGCGTTTGCGTTTCTTCGGCTGGGGCGTCGGCGATTCTAGAATTTCGGGCAATGGACGCGACGGGGTTCCATATTGGTCTCCGTAAATGTAAACCGGCGTTCCGCTAGGCAGGAGCTTGTAGAGAGACTTCGCAGAGCCTGAAGGAAGGCGAATACAACCGTGGGATGCCGGACGAGTTGGCACATGACCTTGGTGGAATCCGATGGCCGAGGCTTTTCCATCCAGAGTGTGGAACCTCATGAAGTGCGGCATCGGCGCCCCCAGATAAACCATTCCCTCCGGAACCGGCGTTGTCCTTGTGTCGATCTCGCCAGGCAAATTCTCGCCGGTCTCGGCATTCTGTAATTTTCCGTAAAGATTCGAAGCGTGCTTGGGATTTTTTTGCCCAATTCGGAAGTCCCCGGTGGATGTGCGAAAGTTCCGCTTTCCACTGGCAATGCGGGTCGCCGCCACGAGTTGATTCGCCGAATAAACATAGGCACGCTGGCGATCGAGATCCACGATGACACCTGAGCGGAGAGGATCAATCGGCGCCGCCGCCAACTCCTGATGGAAGATCACGAGGGAATTCGGCGAGGCCTTGATGCCCTCGTTAATGAGAGCCAAATCAGACGCACGCATTCCTGTCGGAACATCAGGAGTGACAGGCTTTCGGAGCGACTGGCAACCGGATAGGTGGAAAGTAAAAACCAGCACGACGACTGGGATCATCATTTTCATTGGGCAAGGATTTTCGAGGGAACAGGCATTTGCCAAGTCTGGATCTTGTTTTGAAAAAAGCTCAAGAGGAATACATAGACTCAATCAGCGGACGATATTTCTCCGTGATGACATGGCGTTTGAGTTTGAAGGTATTTGTCATCTCCTCGCCGACTTCAAAGGGCTTTGGCACGAAACGAAAATCAGAAATCCGCTCGAAGGATTTAAAGCCTCTTTCGTGGTTGATGAGTTGGCGAATATCAGCCTCCATCAGTTGGCGGGCCTCTGTATTGGCCTCAAGTTCTGAGGCGCTCGTGGCATTCACGCCGGCTTGGCGGAAATGCTCGAACGAAGGCACAATCAATACGCCAAGAGCTTTCTGATCCTGACCGACCACCATGCACTGATCGACCAGCGCTGACTCGACAAGTCGGGACTCGATAGGCACCGGCTCGATGTTTTCGCCATTCAGCAGAACAATCGTGTCCTTTGAACGGCCGAGAATTTTTAAACAATCATTGGCGGTGACCATCCCGATGTCTCCGGTATTCATCCATCCATCCCGCAACACCAACGCCGTCGCCTCGGGGTTTTTATAATAGCCGCGCATGACTTGTGGGCCCTTCACATGAATTTCCCCGCGAAGACCGCGACCTCCGGATGGGCGCGAGGTTTCGGGATAGAGAATCCCGCCGGTTCCAAGATCAACGATTCGAATTTCGGTGTGTGGAAAAAATGGCCCGACCGTTCCGATAACAAGGTTGCTCCAAGTCCGCACGGCCAGCACGGGAGAGGTTTCCGTCATGCCATAACCTTCGAGCACCGGGATGCCAATGAAGTTGAAAAACTCATCCACATGAGGCTGAAGCGCACCGCCTCCGGAAATGGTTCCTCGAAATTCTCCCCCCACGATGGCGCGGAGTTTTTTAAGAACGAGGCCATCGAGAAGCTTCGCTGGAACGATCGAAATCAACCAGAGCCCGGCGTGTTGAAGGGCCAACCGAAGGCTTTCACCAAACTTCCGGCCATGCATGTCGAGTTGCTGTCCAAGAAAGAATCTTTCAGCCCGCTTCACGTTTCGCATGGCACCGTAGGCGAGATGAAACAAAGCTCGGCGCACCGGCGGGGCGGATTTCACATTCGCAAGGATTTTTAAATAGAGGTTCTCCCAAAGCCTCGGAGCCGAAGCCATGACTGTGGGCTTCACTGTTTTTAAATCCTCCGCCATTGACCTCAAATTCGTGTAGTGTGTCGAAACGCCACGGGAAATGCAGAGCATCTCGAAAACGCGCTCGTAGCTATGCCAAATGGGGAGGATCGCGAGGGCACGGTCGCCAGCCCGAAGTTCAAGAGGGAGGAATTCGATCTGGGAACACATGTTCGCATGCGTGAGTTGAACCCCCTTTGGAGTGCCCGTCGTGCCAGAGGTGTAGATAATCGTGAAGAGGTCGTCCGGCTTGATAGCCCGAGCACGCTCCAAGGCGGGATCGAATCCGGAAGCTCGCCGCGCCGCGCCATCCACAAGGAGATTTTCCAAATGCCGCACACCTTCCGGAGCCTCCATGCCAGGTGCCATGAGAATGATCTCGCTGATGTGCGGAAGTTGAGGACGGAGGTCTAAAACACGACGGAGAATCGTCATGTTTTCTACAAAGACCACGCGGGCGTCCGAGTGCGTGAGGATATAGACCATCTCCGCATCGGTGATATCCGTTCCGCGAGGAACATCCGCCGCACCCGCCAAAAGAATTCCGTAGTCGCAAATGATCCACTCGAGTCGATTGTCGGCGATGATCGCCACATGCTCTCTCGCTTCCAAACCTAGGGCGATGAGGGAGGTCGCGAGATCGAGGCCTTTTTCGTAAAGTTGACGAAAGGAAATCGGTTGAAAACCACCGGAGCCATCCTTCCGGCAAAAAGCGGGCATTCCGTCATAGCGACGGGAGGCATTGGCGAAAACTTCGGCCAGAGTGGCGCCGTATTTATTATCGGACATTTCAAATCAAGTAGCCGCCTCCTGCAGGATTGTCAGTTCGTTTCAACGCCTTTTCCATATTGAATCAAAGCTTTACTTGGCGGGGTCAGCTCACTACTCCTTCGCGTTCTTTTATGTCGATTTTAATGCCTATTTTGGTGACTTTGCATGTCATTGTTTGCTTGTTGCTCGTGCTGGTAGTCCTGATGCAAAGGCCGCGCAGCGAGGGACTCGGTTCCGCTTTTGGCGGGGGAATTACAGACAATGTCTTCGGCTCGCAGACCACCAATGTCCTCGCACGGTTCACGACCTGGATGGCTATCGCCTTCTTCGGAATCACCCTCCTGCTTTCCATCCTCACCGCTAAAATGCAGGGCGGTAAAACCGAGATTCAAAAGAAACTCCTGAGTGAACCCACCCCCGTGGCCACTCCCATCAAGAACGCTGAGGACTCCACACCAGCCATGGGCCTCCAAAACGCATTGGAAAAGCCTCAAGAAAGCCCTGCCCCAACCCCAACAGAAGCTCCCGCTGCGACACCCGCAGAAATTCCAGCAAGCACGCCTGAAACTACTACTACTGAACCTGTCGAAGTTCCTGCTGCCACTCCAGCCGCGACTCCCGAAGCTCCTGCTTCGACGCCCCAAAATTAAGGCATTTCGGGCCGCCGAGCCGTTGAAAATTCCCCAGACTTCTTGAAGACGCTAAAGAGCATTTTGCAGGTCAGAAAATGCCGTCGTTTACTCAAGGGACGAGTCGTTTTTGTTCCGACGATGGGGGCACTCCATCACGGCCATGCGGCATTGATTCGTATGGCTCGACAAATTGCAGGAAAGGGCGGCACGGTCATTGTTTCGATTTTTGTGAACCCTACGCAGTTTGGCCCGAAGGAGGATTTCTCAGCGTATCCGAGGCCTTTGAGAAAAGACTTAAAAACCTGCCGGGATGCCGG
>JBDKIG010000055.1:0-12020 GCA_039797215.1 Verrucomicrobiota bacterium
GACCGAGGTTCCTCCGTATTTTTGGACGATCAGTGCCATTTCAGGAAATTAGCTTTTATCGAGAACCGAGCGGACGGAATCGAGGGTGGCGTCGGCCTCCAGTGGTTGGAATCCGCCGTGCTTCACAGGAGCCTCGGTGTCCTTGAGACCATGTCCGGTAACGGTGAGCACGACCTTCGCGCCGGGCCGAATGCCGGCGCCGAACGGGCAGGTGGCGCAGCGCGAGTTTGAAAAACATTTCATCAATCCAGCCACACTCGCGGCGCTGGCGGGCTCGACGAAGATTCCTTCGTTGCCGGCGAGCCAAGCTTGGGCGTCGAGGATTTCGGTATCGGTCACGATATCGATGCAACCACCGGATTCGGAGACAGCGTTCTTCGCGCCATCCCAGCTCGCGGGATTTCCGATGCGGATGGCCGTCGCAATGGTGTCAGGATTTTCGACCGGATGGCCGAGGAAAAGCGGAGCGGAGCCGGCGGCTTGGAAGCCCACCATTTTCGGAAGCCGCGTGGAGCGACCGAGGTTTTGGAATTCGCGGTAGCCCTTCCAATACGCCGTGATGTTTCCGGCATTTCCGACCGGGAGAATGTGGATGTCCGGGGCGTCGCCCAAATCCTCGATGATTTCGAACGAGGCGGTCTTCTGACCCTCGATGCGGTAGGGATTGATCGAATTCACGATGCCCACTCCCTCGACTCCGCCAAATTCACGAACGATGCGGAGGGCGTCATCGAAGTTGCCGCGAATCGCGACAACTTTGGCGCCGTAAACATAGGCCTGCGCGAGTTTGCCGATGGCGATTTTTCCGGCGGGAAGGATGACCACGCACTGGATGTCGGCGCGGGTCGCATAGGCAGCGGCCGCTGCGGAGGTATTGCCAGTGGAGGCGCAAATGACCGTGTGGGCCCCATCCTCGACCGCTTTGGAAATGGCAACCGTCATGCCGCGATCTTTGAAGGAACCCGTGGGATTCAAACCCTCGTATTTCAAGTAAACCTCGGCCCCGGTTTTCTCGCTGAGTTTCGGCGAGTGGATGAGTGGAGTGGATCCCTCGCTGAGCGACACGACAGGTGTCGTAGCCGTGAACGGCAGGAATTCGCGGTAGCGGGCGATCACGCCCTTGTCGTTGAGCAGAGGCTTCATTGGAAAGTCTCCATGTGGAGAAGGAGCGGTGTGCCTTTCACGCAGGGAAGCGACGCCAACTCTTGTGCGGTTTTTTTCATCGGCCCGAATGGCGCGTCATGAAGCGTGAGGATGAGCGGCACCGAACCATCGACCAAACCCTCGGGCTGAATGACGGAAAGAATGCCGATGTCGGCCTTGGCGAGCGTTCCTGCGATTTGGGCCAGGACGCCAGGCCGGTCCTCCACACCGAGGCGGAGGTAGTATTTGGAAATGGTGTCGTCGATCGGCTTCGAACGACCGTAAAGGCTGTGAGCTGTGAACCCCACCGACTGGCGCGGAGATTCCAAGAAGGCCGCAGCCTCGGCGAGGTCGCCAAGCACGGAACTGGATGTGGGATCCTGCCCGGCACCGCGTCCGTAAAATAGGGCCTCGCCGACGATATCGCCCTTCACCGCCACCGCGTTGAAAACGCCATTCACCGAGGCGAGGACATGGGATTTCGGGATGAGCGTCGGAACAACGCGGACCTCGATGGCCCCGGATTCGTCGGCTTTGATCGAGGCGATGAGCTTAATGCGATAGCCGAGTTCCTCGGCGAAGCGGATGTCGGCGGCAGTGACTTTTTCGATGCCCTCCACGAGGACATCCTTCGGGTCGATCCAGAAACCATAAGCGAGCGAGGCGAGTATGATGGCTTTGTGGGCAGCGTCCCAGCCATTGATATCCAGCGCGGGATCGGCCTCGGCATATCCGAGCTTTTGGGCTTCGGCGAGGACCGGAGCGAAATCCAACCCCTCGCCCGTCATGCGCGAGAGGATGTAGTTGCTCGTTCCATTCAAAATGCCATGAATCGCCTCGAAGCGGTTTCCAACAAATGCCTCGCGGACGGATTTGATGATTGGGATTCCCCCAGCGACTGCAGCTTCATAGAGGACCGGCACGCGCTTTTCACGGGCGAGTTCAAAGATTTCGTTTCCGTGCTCGGCCAGGAGAGCCTTGTTGCCGGTGACGACAATCTTTCCAGCAGCGATGGCTTTTTTAACGAAAGCCAGCGGCACTTCGATTCCTCCCATCAACTCCACAACGATCTGGATCGAAGGATCGGCGAGGATTTCGTCTGGATTCGATGTAAAAAGCGAAGCCGGCGCTTGGACATCGCGGGTCTTCGAAAGATCCCGCACGGCGATTTTTTTGACCTCGAAGGTTCTGCCGATGCGTTGCTCGAGGAGGGCGCCATTGCGTTGGAGGTTTTTGTAAACTCCCGCGCCCACTGTGCCGAAGCCTGCGAGTCCGATGCCGATTGGTTTGCTCATTTGAAGGGCGAGGACTATCGGCGAGCGGCTATTTTGCTGTAAAGACAGAACACGGGAGGTGTCAGCGCAGGAACTTCAGCGCCACGATCCCTCCGACACCCAAAATCGTTCCAGCAATCAGACAAAGCTCGAGTCGGGTCTCAATGAACTTGCGGACTTTCTCGCCAAAGAGGCGAATCATTCCCGCAACAAGGAAAAACCGGAATCCCCGGCCGAGGATTGAGGCAAAGACAAGCTGGAAGACATCGTATTGAAAAACGCCCGAAGCAATCGTGAAGACCTTGTAAGGAATCGGCGTGATCGCCGCAATGAGGATGCCCCAGAATCCATAGGTCGTATAAAGTTCCTTCACCTGACCCATGATCGCTTCGCCATGGTAGAATTTTACAATGGGCTGACCGACGACCTCCCAAAGTCCCCAGCCGATATACCAACCGAATACACCGCCGAGCACTGAACCGATCGTGCACCAGAGTGCGGCTTGTAACCAACGCTTCGGCCGCGAGAAGCAAATCGCCATCAACAGCACATCGGGAGGAATTGGGAAAAAGGACGACTCGATGAACGAGATGAAAAACAAAAGCGGAATCGCGTATTTGTGGTCTGCCCAGTGGAGCGTCCAGAAGTAGAGTTTGCGGAGCGGATTTTTCGTGGCTCGGGCGTGGGCCATCGCCTCAGAGGGCGCGGTTTCGAAGAGTTCTTCGGTGTTTTTCATGATTCGGATGATTCGGTGGTTTCAGAAAGTTCAGAGGATTCGGAGGATGCCGAGGATTTGGTTCCTTGGATCACGCAGTCGCCGACAAAGACGCCGCCTTTTTCAACAACCAAGGATGGGGAATGAACGGTTCCCTCCAACCAACCGCCCTTCAGAACGCGCACGATGCCTCGGGATTTGATCGGAGCCCGGAGTTTGCCTTCGATGGCAAATTGATCGGCCTCGATCGGATGCACGCTGTCGATTTGGGATTTACGCTCGATGAGCACCGAGCCCGCGCTGATGCGGCCGGGACAGGGTTTTTGCATAGCCAGACGGGCTTCGCCCTCGCATCGGAGGTGACCATTGAAAATCCCCTCGATGCGCGCACTGCCACACACGATCCAAGGATTCCCAATAATGCCTTTGGGACCAAGCTTGAGGTGCCCCCGGGTGTCCACCGCACGGGAAATACTTTCGTTGATGCTGAGATCGATGAGTTCGATCGGCGCGTAGCAACCGGGGCAGATCGTGCTCTGGGCTTTTAGCGAGACCTCATGCGTGCGGCCACACTTGAGGCAATGAACGGGCTTGCCCTGACCGTTTTTTTTTCCAGCAAAGGAAGGCAGTGAAGTTTCACCGCCAGCGCGGACTTGGTCCGAGGCAGTGACTTCGTAATGGGCGCCGCAGGAACGGCAGTTGGTCGAGACGAGGCTAGGCGACTCGAGCTGCACAAAACCGCACTCCGGGCACCGAAACGGTGTCTTCGGCGGTGTGGGTGGCATGGAGCCTTAGGCAGCGCTTTCGATGGAGGAGGAGCGGGATCCGAGGCCGCTGGTCTTGGCGGGCGTAACCTCGGAATGTCCGATGAAGGTGGCGCCTTCCTCGATGATGATGCGCATGGCCTTGAGGTCGCCAAGGAGCTCCGCATTGGACTTCAACTCGCAGCGCTCTTGGACCGTCACATTGCCATTCACCGTGCCGTGGATCGTGACGGATTTGGTGCGAACTTCGCCCTTGATGACCGCGTTTTTGCCGAGCGTGAGAACGCCTTCCGAGATGATCTCACCGTCGAGCTTGCCGTCGAAAATCATTTCGCTGTCGAACTTGAGCGTGCCGGTCAGCTCGACATCGCTGGTGAGGATATTTTTGGAAGTGGAAGGTTCCGAAACCAAGGAGGTGATGTTGTTGAGGTTCATGTCGAGCGGGACGCTACACGCTTTGGATCGAACGGGTCAACAGCCTGCGGTTGGAAAAAATACAATGCCCCAAGGGGGGCTTTGCGGTTGACCAGAAAGGTGGGAGTTCTTAGTTTGACGCACCTTTTTCTCATGGCCAAACCAGCCGTTGTCGCCCCCCCCCTCACTCCATCGACCCACGCCAGCGCCCCTTATGCGACGGCTGGCGCTTCTTCTCAAAACGAAACTTGGGATCATCTTCCAGTCATCATCTGGAAGCTCTCCGCCGAGGGCGTCATCTTAGCTGCCAACCGTGCTAGCGGGGAGCTTTTGGGTTACGCCCCATCCGAATTTCTGAACCGATCAGCGGATGATTTTCTTGTTGATTCGATCGATTTCAAATTCCTCAAAAAACGCATCGAGATGCTCGGGAAGATGGCAAATCAGGAGGCTTGCCTGCTTTGCAAAGATGGATCGACCCGCGATGTCGTGATCGATGCGGGAGCCGAGAATCCCGCCGGACCGCTGAGCGAAATCTACTGCGCCATCAGCGACCACTCGCATCGCAAAAGGACTGAAGTCCACGCACGCGAACAGACCGAGCTTTTGCTCCGAAACGAGGAGGCGATCATCATCCAAAACCTCGAGGGCTTGGTGATTTATTGGAGCATGGGCGCAGAGAGACTCTATGGATTGCCCGCCTTCGAGGCAATCGGCCACCCACTTCCTCGACAGCTCGGGAATGACCCCAAAATCCTCACCGAAGCACGGCACCGTGTGTTAACAACCGGGGAGTGGCGCGGAGAGCTGAAGAATTTCACGACGACCGGCACGCAGTTTGTCGCGGAAAGCCGCTGGGTTCTCCTGCGTGACCAAGCAGGAAATCCGCAGTCGATTTTGATCATCAACGAGGACGCTGCGGAGTCCCGACTCCTCGAGGAGGAACGCCTCCGCGCCCAAAGACAGGAGTGCATCGGCAACCTGGCTGGCGGCATCGCCCATGATTTGAACAATATTCTCCAACCCATCTCGATCGCGCTCGATATGTTCCGGGGGCGCTTGGCAGACAATGAAAGCCAGGAGGTTTTGGGAATGCTGGATTCGAATGTGAGGCGCGCCACGGAACTCGTCCGCCAAATCCTCACCTTCACCAGCGGAGTCCGCGCCGAGCGACAAACGGTCGAGATTCATTCCCTCTTTGGCGAGGTAGCCAATTTTGTTCGGCAGGCTTTCCCGAAAGCCATCCAACTCCAGGTTTCCCTCGAGGACAAACTCCCTCCCATTCTTGGCGACCAAACCCAGATGGAGCAGGTGATTTTAAACCTCTGTGTGAATGCCCGAGATGCCATGAGGGATGGTGGAAATTTGCGACTCGAGGCGGTGGGGTTTGAAGTCGACGAGTCATTCGCCGCGCGTCAACCACTCGCCAAGCCCGGCCGCTATGTGCGTGTGAGTGTGAGCGACACGGGCTCCGGCATTCCTCAACAAATTCGAAAAAAAATCTTCGAGCCGTTTTTTACTACCAAGGGTCCGGAAAAAGGCACTGGCTTGGGATTGGCAACAGTTCTCGGAATTATTCGCCGCCACGGAGGGTTTCTTACTCTCGAGACCGAAGAGGGCTCAGGCAGTTGCTTCCATGTTTTCCTTCCCGCTGCGGTATCAGCAGCCGAAGCACCTAATCACTCTATTTCTAGCACACAGGATACAAAGCCTGCCGGGAGCGGTGAAACCATTTTGCTGGTCGATGACGAACCCACCGTGCTGAAGGTCATGCAGCGTTCGCTGGAAAAATCCGGTTACCGGGTTCTATCCGCTCATGACGGCGAGGAGGGTCTCTCGCTATTCAAGAGCCATGCCGGGGAAATTCACCTCATCATTACGGATATGTCCATGCCAGGAATGGATGGCCCGGAAATGATTGCTGCCATTCATAAAATCTCCCCGTCCATTCCAGTCCTTGGAACGAGCGGCCTCGACACACAGCCCGACCAAGAGACCCTCCGCGCTCTCGGGTTGAGAAAGATTCTTGGCAAGCCCTGTAACTCCCAGACTATCCTTCAAACTATCCGTCAACTCCTTGATGAGTAAAATATACACGAGACCCGATCAATATTACGGAAAGCTCCCAAAGGCTCCGAAAGACATCCCAGACATCCGCAAAAGGATCCTTCCCCTGTTCGCTATTTTGCTTCTTTTGGAGCTGGTCATCGCCGTGGCAGCTTTCCGCTACTGGCGCCAGCAAACCCTGGTTATTGAGGACCAGCGGACACTTTTTCGAGCCAATGAAATTATCTCCGAATCTCGCCAAGATTCCCTCCAACTTGGTCGCTTGTTGAATTTGGCGATTACCTCCCCCTCGAATGAAAACACCAGTTCCTACGAGGCGTTGGTGAAGAAAAAAATGGCGCCGGTCCTGGAAGCCCCAACCTCTGCGGACACGATACTCAACACGCTCGTCGATGTGACCCCATCGAACCTCAAACTCAAAAACTCCTCCATCGCATTTGGAGAAACCGAGTGGCTTCGGTTCGATCGTGTGGCCGATGAGTTCTCAAAACTCCGTAGCATCGATGAAAAGGCCCTCGCCGCCATAAAAGGCAATACTCCAACTCCAGATGCCATCGCAGGGTCCAAGACCGATGCCGTTCACGCCATCCTTGCGGAGCAATCCTACGAAGCCCGGCGCATTCGATTGAACGACGACTTTTCCGCCATGCAGTCGGCACTCGATTTGCGAATTCTCACGCTTCTCAAAACCGATGCCGATGACGGTCGGTTCTTTTTCTTTCTCACGCTCATCACCATCCTCCTGCTGGCCCCGACAACCATCTGGCTTGGCATTTTTCTGAACGATCACGAGGCCCGCGTTCATTATTCGCACAAAAGCCAAGTCCGGCGCTTAAACGATGATCTCACCCGATTGCGCGGGGAGGCCTCCCACAACCAACCCGACCGCCCAACACCTACCCCCGGTGAAAACTCGGGAGACCTCTAGCTCGGGCGACGCATGTCGTTTCTGAATCCCTTGTTCGCCTGGATCTCTTTTGTATTGGAGATCGCTGGAATCCTTCTGGCCATGCGGGCGATTCTGATTGCAAGAACTCCGCAATCCGCCATCGCCTGGTCTTGCGGCTTGCTCGTTTTACCCATCGTAGCCATCCCGCTGTTTCTAATTTTTGGAGAGTCCCGATTTACTGGATACACACTCGCCGGCCACAAGGGTTCACAAAAACTCGACGAGGCATTTCACGCGATCATTCGGCACTTGGATGGTTACCAAGCCGACTTCACCGGTGAGTTCCGCGAAGCCTCCAAAATGGCCAATAACCTCTCGAGGATTCCGGCCACGAGTGGGTCCAAAATTGATCTCCTGATTGATGGCGACGAAACCTTCCAGTCGATTTTCAATGCCATCGATGCCGCCAAGGAATCCATCTGGGTTCAATTTTTCATCATTCACGACGACCGCATTGGACGGGAACTCGCCGACCACCTCATAGCCGCTGCTCGTCGAGGCGTGGAATGCCGTGTGATGTTCGATCAAGTGGGCTCCAAGAGCCTTCCTGCCTCCTGGTCGGCCCGTCTCCGGAAAGAAGGCGTCCTTGTCCAAAGCTTCGTTACCAACCGCCAATTCGGCCGCCGCTTCCAAATCAATTTTCGAAACCACCGCAAACTCGTGATCGTCGATGCCCTCGTTGCGTTTCTCGGCGGTCTTAATGTCGGCGATGAATACTTGGGACGCAGTCGTCGATTCGGCCCCTGGCGTGATACCCACATCCGGATTGAAGGCCCCTGCGTGCCCGGTTTCCAACTCTCCTTTCTCGAGGATTGGAACTACATCACCGGCGAAGTCCCACCTTTCCGACTGCCCAAACCCTCCGTGGCAGCCAACCCCTCCCCCATCGTCTTCCCAATCGCCTCAGGCCCCGCAGAAACTTGGAGCATCTGCCCGGCGGTTTACCTCTCGATCATTAATTCCACCACTCGCCGACTCTGGATTGCCAGCCCCTACTTTGTTCCAGGCAGCCCTTTATTTTTCGCCATCTGCCACGCAGCCATCCGGGGCGTTGATGTCCGGATCATCCTCCCTCAAATGGCAGACCACCTTCTGCCCTGGCTCTCGTCTTTCACCTACTATCCGAAACTCCGCGAAGCCGGTGTGAAACTCTGGCGCTACCAACCCGGGTTCATGCACCAAAAAGTCCTGCTTGCCGACGACGACATCGCGATCGTCGGATCGATCAATGTGGACTACCGATCGTTCATGCTGAACTTCGAATTATCCGCCGCAATCCAGGATAAAAAGTTCGCCGAGCGTTTAGAGACAATGTTCTTGGAAGACTTCGACCGATGCGCCCCTGAGGACCTCCGGAAATTTGAAGATGCAGATTTCCTCTTCCGCTTGAAATGTCGGACCGCAGCGCTCATGAGCCCCGAGCAATGAGAAATTCCAGATTTCAGTATTGCAACAGCTCATCAAAACACTAGATTTTCGCCTCTCTCGGGTTGGTAGCTCAATGGTAGAGCAGCGCCCTTTTAAGGCGTTGGTTGTGGGTTCGAGTCCCACCCAACCCAAGCCCTCTTTTTTCATCGGACAGCGCATGAAACCTAGATCAGCAGATTTTTTGGCCCTTTAATTCTGCGTGTCCTGCCAATCGTTCCTTCTACTCAACTTGCAGGGTCCAGGGTTTGCAGCCGAGGGATAATCGGATTCAATTCCTCCTTATGGTGAACGACTGGGATTTGGAGGGGGCCTTGGAGAAATACTTCGGCCACGCTGGCTTTCGCGAGGGACAGCGGCGCGTGATCCAAATCCTCCTTGAGGGACGCCACGCCCTGGCCATCTTTCCGACCGGCGCGGGGAAGTCGCTTTGCTACCAACTCCCGGCCGTTCTACTGGACGGGCTATCCATTGTGGTATCGCCGCTCATTGCCCTCATGAAGGATCAAGTCGATGCCTTGCAAAATCGTGGCATCGCCGCTGCGCGCTTGGATTCGACACTCACCGCCGAGGAGACGGCGGAAGTCCTCTCCGCCATTTCTGCGGGATCGCTCAAGTTGCTCTATGTCGCTCCGGAGCGCTTTTCCAGTGAGGCCTTTCTATCCCGTCTCCGCAAAAATCCCCCCACCCTGCTCGCGATTGACGAGGCTCATTGCATCTCCGAGTGGGGGCATAATTTCCGACCGGACTATCTCCGCCTCTCCGCTCTGGCGAAAAAACTCCGCATTCCCCGCGTGCTGGCGCTGACCGCCACGGCAACGCCTCCTGTGGCTGAAGAAATTCGAAAAGGCTTCCGCATCCGAAAGGAGGATTGCACGACCACATCTTTTCATCGTCGGAACCTCTCGATTCATGTCACCCCGACATCGGACGCCGAGCGCTTGGGGATTTTGGTGGAACGGCTCCAGGACTCCTCACGCCACCCGGCCATTGTTTATGTGACTCTTCAGCGCACGGCCGAGCAAGTCGCGGCCCATTTAAAATCGAGCGGTCTCTCCGCGAGGGCCTACCACGCCGGGATGACGGACGAGGTTCGAGCCTCGGCGCAGGACGATTTCATGCAGGGGCGATGCGACATTATCGTTGCCACGATCGCTTTTGGCATGGGAATCGACAAGGCCGACATCCGCTCGGTGATTCATTTCAACCTGCCGAAAACCCTCGAAAATTATCAGCAGGAAATCGGCCGCGCGGGTCGTGACGGATTGCCATCCCGATGCGAGTTGCTCGCTTGTGCCGACGATCTCACCGTCCTTCGCAATTTCATCATGGGCGATACTCCGGACGAACCCTCACTCCGGCGGTTAGTGGACCACCTCCTACGCCAAGGAGAGGAGTTCGACATCAGCCGATACGATCTCTCCCGCACCACGGACATTCGCCAGCTCGTTCTCGAAACAGTCATCGCCCATCTCGAAAAAGAGCGAATCCTCGAACCTGCCGGCATGTTCCATTCGCGTTACCAACTTGCCTTTCGTCATCCCGAAGACCGTGTGATCGCCGGCCACACGCCCGCCCGCCAGCATTTCCTCAAGTCCATCTTCGACTCGGGAAAACGCGGATACCGACTTCTGACACTCGATATCGAGGCCTCGGCCGCTGCCATCGGCGAGTCGAGAGACCGGATCATCAAAGCGCTCCGATATCTTGAGGAAGCTGGCGATATCGAGATGAAGCCCGCCGGGCTCCGCCATCGCTTCCATCTCCTGCCCGCATCGAAAAACCGAACTCCCCATGAGGTGGCATCCTGGCTTTTTGAACTCTTTACCAACCGCGAAGCCCGCGACCTTCAGAGGCTGGAAGGCATCGTCACCTTCGCCACAGGGCCAGGCTGCCTGACCGCCCGCCTACTGGCCTACTTCGGCGAAGTTCTCGAAAAACCATGCGGTCATTGCGGAGCGTGTGAAGGTCACACAGCCCAATCCCTGCCAGCGTCCCTCATTCCAGAAATCTCTTCGCAGGACATCGCAACCATCCAAGCCCTCGGCAAAGAAAGCCATGCCGCCTTGCGAAGCAAACGCGCCCTCGCTCGATTTCTGTGCGGCATCAGCAGCCCGGCCACAACTCGCGACCGACTCACCCGACATGATGCATTCGGGTGCCTCGAAGCCATTCCCTTCACGCGCGTCTTGGAGCACCTTGAGGCCTCGCTTTAGATAAATCTCCGCTCATGAACCGGATTCCGTTTGCAGACAAAAAAAATTGCCCCTCTTGTGCCGTTTCGAATCAGTTCCCGTTCCCTAAGTTTAGGGTGGATGACCGCCCGCGGTTAATCTGACTTCCAATAAAGGCCTGTCATTTCGACCGAGAGCTTAGCCTCCGGGTTTAATGAAACATCGGCCCGGGAGTTTGTTTCGTTTAATCGCGAACACAGAAGGGCAAATCCTTTTGCAGCCGAAGCTGCGGAAATTTTGCTGAGAGATGGCAAAGAACAAGGGAGGTAACTCGAAAAAATCTCTTCACTTGGAATCCAAAGTCAAGGTCGCACGCCGAGATATTTGGGGATGACACGCCCTAGCCTTGTCGCCACGGGAGTGATGATGTTTTCTGAATTTCTGTGAACTACGATTTCAATACCTGCCCCAACCGCGCCGGCACCGGCTCGCTCAAATGGGAGCGTTACGCCGGGAGGGATGTGATTCCGATGTGGGTCGCCGATATGGATTTCACCTCGGCCCCGGAGATCATCGAGGCCCTGCACAAGCGTGTATCCCACGGAGTCTTCGGCTACACGGTGCCTCCTGCGACAACAGTCGAAGCCGCGATGGCGTATCTGCGCGAACGACACGGCGCCGAGGTCACTCCAGAACAGATCGTGTGGTTTCCAGGATTGGTGCCGGCGTTAAATGTTGCTTGTCGCGCCTTCGTGCCAAGTGGCGGAGAAGTCCTGACCTGCACGCCGGTATATCCCCCGTTTTTGTCCTCTCCGGAGTTTGCGGGAGTGGGCCTGAAAACTGTGGATTTGGTCGAAAACAACGGGGTTTGGGACATGGATTTCGATGGATTGGAGGCAGCCGTCACTCCCAACACCAAACTTTTTATTCTTTGCAATCCTCACAACCCCATCGGCCGTGTTTTCCCTCGCGCCACGCTCGAGCGACTTTCCGAATTCTGCCGTCGGCATGGACTCGTGCTCATCTCGGATGAAATCCACTGCGACTTGGTTCTTGATGATTTGAGTCATACGACCGGTCTGAAACTCACAGGAC
>JBDKIG010000056.1:0-11937 GCA_039797215.1 Verrucomicrobiota bacterium
TCTGCTTCGCCTTCCACGAGCGGCTTCATGTTTTTCTCCATGCCGAGGGGCGCTGGATCAACCCGCCGGAGGATTTTGAAAAATCCCAACCGCCCGTTGAGCCACTCCGGATCGACTTTCGCCCGCAAGTCGAGCGCGAGGTTTTTCTGAAAATGGTGCGACGCGCGAAGGAATTCATCGCGGCGGGGGACATCTATCAAGTGTGCTTGAGCCATCCGTTCGTGGCGGCCCCGAGCAGTCGGGCTTGGGATTTCCACGAGGCGCTGCGCCGTCTCTCTCCGGCGCCGTATTCGGCCTACCTCGACAACTGCGGCGCGCAAATCGTTTCCGCCTCGCCAGAGTGCTTCCTGCAAATGTCGGGCCGCCAAATCCTCACCCGACCGATCAAGGGCACACGGCCTCGAAAGGCCGATCCGCACAGCGACCGACTCAGCTCCGAGGAATTGAAAGCCTCGGCGAAGGAGGCTGCGGAGCTGGTTATGATCACCGATCTCGAGCGCAACGATCTCGGGCAGGTGTGCGAATACGGCAGCGTGCGGGTTCCCGAGCTTTTACACCTCGAGGCCTACGAGCAGGTGTTCCATCTTGTCTCCACGGTCGAGGGGCGTTTGCGCGACGAGGTATCGCATGTTGAAGCGCTCCGGACCTGCTTCCCCGGCGGGTCGATCTCCGGCGCGCCAAAAAAACGGGCGATGGAAATCATCGCCGAACTCGAGCCATTCCCGCGCGGAATTTACACGGGGGCGATCGGGTATTTTGGGTTCAATGGCGAGAGCCGGTTTTCCATGGCGATTCGCACGGCGGTGTTCGAGCCGGAGCGAACGCATTTCCATGTTGGCGCGGGAATCGTGGCGGACTCCGACGAAGAGAGTGAGTGGAACGAAACTTGGCACAAGGCGGCGGGCCTTCTTCTCGCCGCCGGCGCACCTCAGTCGCGCTGAGCCGAGAGGAGCGCTGCTCCAAAAACTCCCGCGCTGTCGCCGAGGAGGGGGCGGAGGATTTTGGTTTTCAACTCGGAATTGAAAAGATGCCGCAAGATCGCCTCGCGGGTGGGCAGCTCGTAAAGGAGCGGGATGTTTCCCACGCCGCCGCCGATGACGATGGCATCGGGGTCGAGAATGTTGATCACGGCGGCGATGGCTTGGGCGAATTTCTCGCGCAAGCTGTCGAGGGTTTGGATCGCCAAAGGCTCCCCTGCCCCGGCACGCTCGCAAATCTGCGGCAAGCGCAAATTCTCCCCGCCGGATTCACGATAGAAGCGCTCGAGCGACGGACCGGCGATGGCGGTTTCGACACAGCCGCGCCGTCCGCAGTAGCAAGGCCGGTCCTCGCCGGGAATCGGATTGTGTCCCCACTCGCCGGCGATGCCGTGCAGTCCGTTGATGACTCTCCCACCGATGCAAATTCCGCCGCCGACACCGGTGCCGAGGATCAGGCCGAGAACCAAATACTCCCCCTTCCCCGCGCCCCACAGGGCTTCGGCGAGCGTGAAGCAATTCGCGTCGTTCGCCATCGTGATTTCACAGCCCAGAATTTCGGCGAGGTTTTGGCGGAGCGGACGGCCGTTCAGGCAGGTGGTGTTCGAGTTTTTGAGTTCGCCGGTGGCGGGATCGACCGCGCCGGGAGTTCCAATGCCGATGCAGGCGGGACGGCGGCGGCCCGAGATTTTCTCCGCCTCGGCGACGAGGGAGGAAATGCGGGCGAGGATTTGGTCGTAGCCCAAATGGGCGGAGGTGTCGCATCTGCGGCGAAGCAATGCCTCAGCCGGTTTGGCGGGATCGCACAAGGCGATCTCGATTTTTGTGCCTCCGAGATCGATTCCCCAGAGCAGGGAATCCATGGTCAGGCCGAGACGCGCATCGGCATGATCACATAGAGGAACGGAGTCTGGATTTTGATGACTCCGGGGCTCATTTCATCGATCAGCTCCAGGAAAACTTCGTCGTTCGGGAGATTGCGAAGGGGGTCCATGAGGAACTCGGGGTTGAACGCGATCGAGATGTCGCGGCCCTTGTAGTTGATGGACATCGATTCTTTCGCCTCGCCGACCTCGGGCGTGTTGGCCGTGATGTCGAGGTTGTTCTTCGTGAAATTCAGGCGAACCGAACTGGTCTTGTCGCTGCTCAGGATCGAAACGCGGCGGACGCAGTTGTGAAATGCCTCACGCTCGAGAGCGATTCGCTCCTTGGCTTCGCCAGGGATGACTTGGCGGTAGTTCGGGTAGTTGCCCTCGACGAGTTTGGAAACGAGCCGGGCGCCATTGAGTTCGAAAGAGACGAGGTTTTCGGAGCTGGAAATCTCGACTTCGCCGTCCTCGTTGAGCAGGCGCTGCAATTCCGTAACGGCCTTGGTGGGCAGGATAAAGTCGCGCTCGTGGCTTTCTGGAAATTCCAGATCGCTGTCAAACAACGCCAGGCGGCGGCCATCGGTCGCGACGAGCATGAGTTTGTTATCCTTCAACGAGAATAGAATTCCATTAAGGACATAGCGGGCCTCGTCGCTGGAGATCGCGTAGGAGGTTTTGCGGAGTCCGTCCTTGAGTTCCGATTGGCGGATCTTGAGGGATTTGGGTTCCTCGAAGGCTGGGAACGCTGGGAATTCCTCTTTCGGCAGTCCAAAGATTTTGAAAAAGCTCGCGCCGCAGCGGATCGAAGCGGCGTTTTTCGAATCCACCTCGAGGATGATCTCGGAGCTGGGCAGCTCGCGGATGATCGAGACCAACTTGCGGGCTGGCAGCGTGGTGGAGCCGGTTTTTTCGACACGGGCCTCGACGCGGCAGCGGATTCCGACTTCGAGGTCGGTGGTGGTGATCCACAATCCCTCCTCGTCCGCTTCTAAAAGAGCGTTGGTAAGGATCGGGAGAGTTGGCCGGTTGCTGACGACATTTTGGGTGCGTTGCAACCCTTCGAGGAGAGCTTCTTTGGTGACCGCGAGCTTCATGGGATTAGTGGTGGAGCAATAGGGATTCGGCAGGGTGGTGTCAACCGCGACGCGCTCAATCGCAGTGGAACATTTCCTCCATGGAGGCCCACCACTCGCCGGGCTGGCGGGTTTCGAGCGGTTCCTGGCAGGGGATGCAATGAGTCCACCATTCCTGCGTGCGCGGATCGGCCGCCATCAAAGCCATGTCGGCATCGTAGTCGTTGCCGACATACTCGAAGTAGGAAAACAGGAAGCCGTCTTTGTGGTAGATCGAGTAGTTGCGAATCCCACACTCGGTGATTTTTGCCAAAATCTCGGGCCAGGCGGCGGCGTGGAGTTTTTTGTATTCCTCGTATTTCTCCGGGCGGAGCCGGATGACGGAGCCGTAGCGTTTCATCGATGTCAGCGGTAGAGCGGGCCGAAGTTCGCGCAGGCGCGGAAGTCGGCACTCTCGGTCTCGGAAGTTCCGAAGGCCGTCCAGGCGGCGGGGCGGAAAAGCTGAGCGCCATCGAGATTGTGCATGTAAACCGGGATGCGGAGCATGCTGGCGAGCGAGACGAGGTCGGCGCCGATGTGGCCGTAGCTCATCACGCAGTGGTTCGCGCCCCAGTTGTTCATCACCGAGTAGGTGTCGCGGAAGGCACCGGAGCCGTTCAAGCGAGGCACAAACCAGGTGGTCGGCCAAGTCGGGTTCGTCCGCTCCTCGAGGATGCGGTGGGTTTTTTCGGGAAGCTCGACGGTTTCACCCTCGGCGATCTGCAGGGCTGGCCCAAGGCCGGAAACGAGGTTGAGGCGGTAGATCGTCGCGGGCATTCCACCCTTGGTGGCAAAGCGGGTGCTCCAGCCGCCGCCGGGGAAATACTCGGTGATCGAGGGATGCCAGCTTGTGGACTTGAGGCAGGCTTTGACCTCGGACTCGGAAATATCCCAGAAGGGCTTCATCGCGGGCTGGCCGCCGATGGTCTGCTCACCGCAACCGTCAAGGGCTGCGGGGCCGGAGTTGATCAGGTGCAGAAGCCCGTTCGAGGCGACTTCGGGGACTTTCTCGCCGGAGACGCGGGCGATGGCGTCTGCGCTCCAGTAGGTGCGGAGGTCGGCGAAAATCTGCGCAGTGTTGGTGAGGAGCATGCCGAAAAGCATGGCCGCGCCATTGAGCGCGTCGTTTTCCGTGGCGACGATGTAGGGCGCGCGGCGGCCGTTCCAATCGAACGAGGAATTGAGGATCGCCTCGAGGAAGTCGCCGTTCGGCATGTGGTCGGTCCACTGGCGCTGGCCTTGGAAACCGGAGGCGATGGCGTGGTGGCCTTGCGCCTCCTCGCCGAAGCCCATCTTCGCGAGTTTGGGATTTCCGACCATGAGGTCGCGGGCGATGAGGGCCATCTTCACGCTTGTCTCCCACTCGGCGTCGAGTTGCTTGCGGGGGCGTTTTTTGGCGGGCGAGTTCCAGTCCTTGCCTTCCTTGCAATTCGCTTTCACCCATTTGAGCGCCTTGGCGAATTCGACCTTGTCGTAGATGCCGCGCTCGATGCGGCGAATGAACTCGGTCATGTCCACCGACTCGACACGCATGCCGAGCCATTTTTCAAAGAGCGAGGGATCGACAATCGAGCCGGCGATGCCCATGGAGGTGCCGCCCATCGCGAGATAGGAACGGCCGCGCATCGTGGCAGTGGCGAGGCCGGCGCGGGCGAAACGCAGAAGTTTTTCGGCGACATCGGCGGGGATTTTTTGGTCCCCCGCATCCTGCACATCGCGGCCGTAGATTCCAAAAGCAGGCAGACCCTTTTGCGTGTGCGCGGCGAGAACGGCAGCGAGATAAACCGCGCCGGGACGCTCGGTGCCATTGAAGCCCCAAACGGCCTTCGGCGTGTGTGGATCCATATCCATCGTCTCGGAGCCGTAGCACCAGCAGGGCGTCACGGTGAGCGACACGCCAACATTCTCGCGGCGGAATTTGTCAGCACAGGCCGCAGCCTCGGTCACGCCGCCGATGCAGGTATCGGCAATCACGCATTCGACTTCCTCGCCGGTGTGGTGGCGGAGATTTTGGGAGAGGAAGCGGGCGGTGTTCTTCGCCATCGCCATGGTTTGTTTTTCGAGAGATTCGCGAACGCCGCCAAGGCGGCCATCGATCGTGGGGCGGATTCCGATTTTGGGAAGTGTGGGCATGATTGGGATTGGTGAGATGTTTGAAGGCAAGAGACTCACGAAATCCCGAGGAAAAAGTCGAGGCCGTTCCATTGGAGCTTCCTTTCGTTTTTGAGAAAAAACCTCCGGCACCTGTGCCATTGCGGGACTATTTTGATGGTGGTAGGTTCCAGCCCGTGAGCCAAAAAGAACTCGTCTTGGAAGCCATCCAGGAGCTTCCCGATGACTCCTCCATCGATCAAATCGCCGATCGCGTGGAGTTTTTGGCGGCCCTTCAGAAAGGCATCAACGACCTCGACCGGGGCGACACCATTCCGCACGAAACCATCAAAAAGCAGATGGCGGCATGGCTTACCGAATAGTCTGGTCTCGGACATCGCAGCGCGATTTGCATGCCGCGAGAGATACCCCTGAATTGGAGATTGAGTAAAAAACTCTCCCAGAAAACTACCGGCGGAGGGGATCGAACCCACACTCCGTAAGGAACGCGATTTTGAGTCGCGCGCGTCTGCCAATTCCGCCACGCCGGCTTATAAGAAAAACCTAAAACGAGTCCCCGCCGGAGGCAATCAGGAAAAGGGTGGGGCTATGCGGCGAAGCGGTCAGCGAGTGTGCGGGCGAGGGATTTTTTTTCGGTGGAATGCACAATTCCTCCGCCGCCGGCCAATACAATTTCGAAGCCATCGCCATAGGCCGAGCCATTGACCACGCAGGCATCGGTGCGGCATTCGGCGAGTTGGCGGTAGGCGCACGCGAGGGCGTCGGTCTGGCTGCCATCGAGTTCGTATTTCCAGCCGACAATTTTGGCGGCGGGAAAAAGGCCGCGAAGGGTTGGGAGGATTTTTGGAGCGGGTCGGAGGGTCAGGACGAGTTGGTCGCTGCGGCTCGTGAGTTTATTTTTGATTTCGACGCCGCCGATCTCTGCGACTTCGAAATCACACAGCGCGGCGGCTTGAAAAATCACATCCGGGGCGCGCTTCAATTCGCGAATTCCATGCGCCAGCGATTCATTGGTTGTGAAACCACGCACTTCGACCCCCTCGGGTGCTGGCGCGGTGCTCCCCTCCCCTCGGAAGCACACAACCTCGAATCCCCGGGCGGCGAATTCCTGAGAAAGAATCGTTCCGATTTCTCCTGTGGCAAAATTGGTGATGCGCCGCACCGAGTCGATCGGAGCATGGGCCGGCCCGCAGGTAATGACAGCAAGACGGCCCATGAAAAAAATCGGTTAGTGCCGGAAGTGACGCGTGCCGGTGAAGACCATCGCCACGCCTTTGTCGTTCGCGGCTTGGATGACCTCGGCGTCGCGCACGGAGCCTCCGGGCTGGATGGCAGCCGTGGCGCCCGCTTCGGCGGCGGCGATGAGTCCGTCGGGAAACGGGAAAAAGGCGTCGCTGCAGACCACGCTGCCTTTCAGCGAAAGGCCGGCTTCCTTGGCTTTCCAAACAGCGATGCGGGAGGAGTCCACCCGCGACATCTGGCCAGCGCCGATGCCCAGCGTGCGGTCGGCGGAGGCGTAAACGATGGCGTTCGATTTCACATGCTTCACAACGCGCCAGCCGAATTCCATCGCCTCGATTTCGGCCTTCGTGGGCGGGCGGGAGGTGACGACCTTATGCTCGAGTTCAGGGATGTCGGCGGTGTCGCAGTCCTGCACAAGCAGACCACCAAGCACGCTGCGGATGTCGCGTTCGCTTTGGGTGAGCGGCTTGAGCACACGCATGAGCCGGAGATTTTTCTTTTTCTGAAGGAGCGAGCGGGCCTCGGAGTCGAACTCCGGCGCGATGATGACCTCGCTGAAAATCTCACAGATCGCCTTGGCGAGATCGAGGGTGACCGGTTGGTTGCAAATGATGACGCCGCCGAATGGCGCTTGCTTGTCGGTGGCAAACGCTTTTTCCCACGCTTCGCGAAGATCGGAATCGGTGCCGACGCCGCAGGGGTTGTTGTGTTTGAGGATCGCGACCGTGGGCTTGGAGAACTCGGAAATCAGGGCCGCCGCCGCGCTGATGTCGAGAATGTTGTTATAAGAAAGTTCCTTGCCTTGGAGTTTCTCGAAATACGAGCCGAAGTCGCCGTAGAGTTCGGCCTGCTGGTGCGGGTTCTCACCGTAGCGGAGTCGCATTTCGAGGGGCAGCTCGAGGCGGAAGCGGCTGCAGGTCTGTTGCTCGCGGTTAAGATAGCACGAAATTGCGGCATCGTAGGCCGAGGTGGCGGCGAATGCCTTGATCGCGAGCCGCTCGCGCAGCACAAGGGTCGTGCCGCCATTTTCCTCCTTCATGTCCTCGAGCACCGCGGCGTAATCGCCGGGATCGGTAACCACGCAGACCGACTGGTAATTTTTCGACGCACTCCGAATCATCGACGGCCCGCCGATATCGATCTGCTCAATGGCTTCGGGGAGGGTGACATCTTCTCGCGCAATCGTGGCCTCAAACGGATAAAGATTCACCACCACGAGATCGATGGCACGAATGCCGTGGGCTTTGGCCTGCTCCTCGTGGTGGGCATTGCCGCGGATGTAGAGCAACCCGCCGTGGATGCGCGGATGGAGAGTCTTCACGCGCCCCTCGAGGATTTCCGGCGAGCCAGTGAACTGCGATACCTCAATCGTCGCGATGCCAGCCTCCTGCAGAGCCTTGGCTGTGCCGCCTGTGGAGAGGATTTCGACACCCCGGGCCGCCAGCCCGCGGGCGAATTCCACAATGCCGGTTTTGTCGGAAACGGAGATCAGCGCTCTTTGAATTTTCATTTTTGGAAGGGCGAAACGCTAGGCGTCGACGAAACCGAATTCAATACCCAACACAGGCTAAGCTTTTCCGTTTGCCTCCTTGCGAGCGCGTCTTGGCATTTCCGGCAGGCGCGCCGCCACATGGGCGACTTTCACTCTACCAGGCCGAACTCACCATTGGTGATCTCACAAACACCCGGCGGGGAGTTGCAGGATCTGAGGCGTGAGCAATCGGATTTCCTCGGAATTGTTCACGAGGATGCCGTAGGGGCAGTTTTCCTGTTCGATAAATGCCGCCAAAGAATTCAAGTCGGAGCGTTTTGTTGCCATCCCAAATTTGATTTCGATCGGAATTCGCATGCCCGTGGGGTGCGTGAGAACGAGGTCCACTTCCGCCCCGCCTCTCGTGCGGTAGTAGGCAGCAGGCCAGGAAATACTCTCCACAGCTGCGAGGCCGAGCAGGATTTCTTCGATGATATGGCCTTCGAAGGCCGACCCCACGCCAGGCCATGTGAGGAGCTGCTCCAAGTTTCTCACGCCTTTCAAATGGCAAAGCAACCCGCTGTCCCGAATGTATCCCCTCGGCATCTTCACCAAGGATTTGGAGGCGGTCTTTTCCAAGCTGCCAATGCTCCTCCAGAGGAAGGTGCCCTCGGCGAGATCGAGATAATCCCGCACCGCAGCCTCGCTGGCGGCGAGCGACCTCCCGATCTCGGAGCGGTTGATGACTGTTCCCGACAATTCACACAGCATTCTCAAAAAACGCCGGAAGTTTTGGGCATTGAGACGGGGAAAAAGTTCGCGAACATCCCGATCCAGATAGGTGCGCTCGTAGTTGGCCATCCAAGCGGCATCGAATTCCTGATCACCAGACAGCACCGGCTCGGGATAGCCACCGGTTAAAAAGTGCTGCAAGACCTCGTCTCTTGTAAAGCCGACTTCCAGCTGGGAAAGCAGAGCCAAGTGTTGCTCGGGAGGCGACCCGGTGAGGATTTGATAAACTCCCGGGAGACTCCGGCTGTGGATTTCATGGAGCTTGAGCGTGCCGACCTCGATGATCGCCACACGCCCAGCGAGGCTTTCCACGGCACCCTTGAGAAGCGAAGACGAGCAGGAGCCAGTGAGGATGAAGCGGCCTTTCGTGCCACGATCCGAATCGATCACCCCGCGCAACTCGGAGAGAAGCTCCGGAAGCATCTGAACCTCATTGAAGACGACCTGATTCGGATGGTTCGCAAAAAAGAAATCAAAATCCCGCTCCACAAAATCGAAATCGGAAGATTTTTCGAGGTCGATGTATCTCCAATTCGGCCGAAGCATCCGGGCCAGCGTCGTCTTCCCGCACTGTCTCGTGCCAAGAATCACTACCGCAGGGAATTGACTCAGCGCACGCTCTATTTTTTCTTCCAGAGATCTGCGAACCATAGGAAGTTTTAATATGCAATTATCGTCTCGTGCAAACGAAAATTGATTGTATACCTACGCTCCCATCTTGAGTCGGCCTTGCCACTTGACGAAAGCAACTGATAAAATTCAAATATATGTGAATGTGTGGGACCGACCCCTTTCCTAGCGACGGTCTATGAGCGCTGGGATTTTGCGATATGCGATTCGGCGGTCATAGACCGCCGCTACATTTGGAAATCTGGCTTCTTTCCGTTAATCAAATTATTGAGACCCTTGCTGGATTCGTCAGATCCGCAGTGGTAAGCGCGACACTCGAACTGATGGCGGCGACCAGATTATCTCCCGTATTGACTGTGTTGCTGGCATCCGTATCTACATACAAGTAGGAGTTGGCGCCACCGATCGCGCCATAAATTGCCGCCCCAAAGAGATAGCCTCCATTGGGATTTGCTCCTCCAGTTAAGTCTCTCAATTGCAATTGATCGTTTGCAGCATCAAAATCCCTGATCAGCGCATAGTCCCCGGCATTCGTGGCCGTATTGTAGTAGGCATTGGTTGCATCACCGAGAACAAAGGTGTCATTTCCAGCGTCACCGGTGAGAGTGTCAATCTCATTAGATCCTCCAGTTAATGTCGATGCACCGCAAATGAAGTCCGCGTCGTCACCGCCGGAAATAAAGTCGTTACCAGCCCCTCCGTAGAATGTGTCATCCCCAGCGCCACCAGTAAGCGAGTCGCTTGTAGACCCCGAGAGCATGGAGTCATTGCCATCTCCACCAATGAGGGTCGCCGCGATCGTGTAGGCCGAGGCGTTGAAGGTGTCGTTGCCTGTGCCGCCGGTGATGGTGGCAATGCCTGCCGTAACCGCATTCACGCCGAGCGTGATGTTGTTATTGCCATTTGCTGTCGTCAATCTTTCCACAGACGACCAATCCTCAAAATACCCATCACCAAAAGTAGCTCCCGCATTGGATATAATAGCAGAATCGAAAGTGGTTTGAGCGCCACCGTTGAGTATGAGGGCTGTTTGTAAGGTGGTGTCGAATGTGAGTGCATCATTGCCTGCTCCCCCAACGACGACTTCGATACCAGCCGCAGCCGCGTTTGCATTAAGGGTGACAGTATTTGTGCCATTGGCCAAGACAAGTGTCTCGACGCTAGTCTTATTCGCAAAAGTTGCGTTGTCAACCGTTTGATCGTCGTCCGTTAAAGTCAGCGTGTCGTTGGCATTCGCGCCAGAGCCAGTAATATCTGCGGCTGCGGCGTCGCCTGCCGTTGCAAAGACAAAATTAAGAGCACGATCCGTTGCAGGATCTCCAGCCAAATCGAAAAAGTTACTCGCATCCAAAATATCTCCATTATGCACATACACATTTTGAATTCCAGCTGCGTAAGCCGTTGTCCCGAAAGTATAGGATTCACCACCAGCATTTTCCGTGACAAAATTCTCGATCGCACCAATATCCTCAGCCCAACTCACGGAACCGACTCGGGCGAATTGCGTATCCAAGAAAGGTGTAAGAACATTATGCACCGTGAGAGTGTCATTTCCGGAACCGCCATCAAGGGAGGCGAAGCCTGCTGTGTTGCCCAGCCTTGCTGCATTCATGACGAAATTGATGCCAGTCGTGTTACTCAGCATGCTGATCGTATCAATGCCCGTGCCACCGTGGATTGCGGAAAGGCTCGCATCGTTGGCGAGAATGACGAAATTGTTACCAGCGTTGAGTGCCAAGGCTTCGAAGTTCCCCGCGAGGGAAGTGAATGAGCGTGCTTCGGCACCCGTCAAGCGAAGCGTGTCAACACCTCCACCACCGGTGTAGGTAAGATTGGAGAGCGCAGCAAAAGAGGTTCTTACAATATCATCTCCATCGCCGCCATTGATCGCCAGCGTTCCGGCAAATCCTGAGGCGTCGATAATATCATCGCCCGAACTCATCGTCAGTATATCCAAACCTGAAGCGAGAGCATTTTCACCAAGCGTGACAAAGTTATCAGACCCAACCCGCATGAAAAGCGAGCCGATATTGCCTTGATACATGTGCTCAAAGTCCTCGTCGGTGAGTATGAGCCCATCAATAATCACAGAGCCTTCATTGGTCGCGCTTCCTATCACTTTGGCGAAGGCAAAATTTTGAGCCGTGCTGATCAAGGTGTAGCCCGAGCCAGCGCTCAAATCCATCGTGATGATGTCGTCATCAGTCGCTGGCGTGTAGAGACCAATATCCGCCATATCGATCGTATCCCGCCCCGTGCCGCCAATGATTGTTTCGATGCCAGCAGTCAGGTAGTCGTTATCAAAAAGGAACCTGTTATTTCCATTGGCAGTCTGGATAATATCAATGTTACTCAAATTCGTTACTATTTCATCCGTGACCGATACGCCATCGCGAGAGAACTTTAGGGTATCCACGCCTAGACTGCCAGTGATATTGGAATTTCGCAGGTAAAATTGATCTGTAATCTGAAACAAAACTCCGACTGTGTTGTAACGACTTGTATCAAAGTTACTACCAAGATCACCGCCTTCGCCACCAACCAGCGTGAGAATGCCTGCCGCCAGCGCATCTTTGCCAAGAGTGATGTCGTTGTTATCACCAAGAAATCTTAAAACTCCTATGTTGGAGAGCGCGGCCGATGAACCGCCAATTTTTCCATCAGTATCATCTGTATCGTTAATTACGGTGTTCGCGGACACGAATGTTAGTGTATCCAATCCACCACTACCG
>JBDKIG010000057.1:0-11738 GCA_039797215.1 Verrucomicrobiota bacterium
AGGGCATCGACAACGAGCATTTGTCGCCAACCCAGAGCCATGGCCAGACGGGCCAAGCGCTGATCGTCACGCGGGTCGGCATCCGCGCGGAACAAAGCATTCACGATGCGATCTTGGGGGCCGATCCGGTAGCTGCGAAAGGCGCGCCAGCGAAAACAATTGAGAAGCCGCTCCTCGAGCCATGTTCTCCGAATCGCCAGGCGCTCGCCCGTGGATCCGCTTGTGGAGCGGTCGAGCAGGGTTTCTTGGCACACATTGTTAGCCAGTGTGGCGGTTAAGCCCTCCCGTTGGTAATCGCTTCGGTCGAGAATCGGATGCCGCTGAAGATCCTTCAGTCCATTCGCAACTTCCGGTGAAATCCGACGGAACATAGGCACCTCCTGCCGAGCATGGGATAAAAGCCTGGCGAGGCGCGCATCGCGCCACCGGGCGAGCTCTACGGCATCACTGGGTTCCCTTAATGAGGCAAAAAATGGCTCCCAGCCTCGATGGCGAAGCCATGGCCCTCCAGAGGAAAGGATAGACTTTCCCCTGATCATTTGCCCACAGAGCAAAGCGGCGTCTCCCGTCGGGTAAGGGCCCGGGAGTAAAGTTTCAAATAGGCCGTGATGCTTGCGGCTGGGGCGTATCGTTCCCGGGCGAGCCGTTGGCCCGCACTGCCATAAGCTTCCGCAAGCGGATGATCGATCAGAAGCTCGCATACTGCGGTGGCCATTCCTTGGATATCACCCACCGGCAGCAACCTGCCGCAGATCCGATCTTCAACCATTTCCGCCAGACCGCCCACTCGGCTTCCGACAACGGGCACACCAGCGGCCATCGCTTCAAGTGCCGCCATGCCGAACGACTCGTTGTCACTCGGCAGCAGGAGAAGATCGGCCTGGGCCAGATACTCGCCGACATGTGAGCTTGCCCCGACAAAGGAAATGCGTTCGCCCACACCGAGGCGAAGCGCCTCAGAACGCATCGCAGAGGCCTCCGGGCCATCGCCCACGACGAGCAACCGGGAGGGCACGCGATCATTCACACGGGCCAGAATCCGCACGCAGTCCACGGCTCGTTTCACCGGCCGAAGAGTAGAAATATGCACGAGCAGCCGTTCGTTTTTTGCATCGGAGCGCCTCCTGCTTCCGGTCACTGGGTTGATGAAATTCGGGATGACCTCAGGGCATGGAATTTCGAAAACATCGACCGCTTTGTCGGCGAGAAAACAGCTCACCGCCGAGACGCCATCGCTTGCGAGAATGGCATTGCGGACCTCTGGAAAAAAATCCTGATGCGACGAAACATCTGTGCCGTGCAGTGTGGTCACCACAGCCGGCCTGCGTGGCATCGGGATTTTATCCCGGGCCAAAACGGCTGCTGCGGCATGGGGGTAGGCGTAGTGGGCATGGACCACATCGAGGCGGTCTGCAACCACAGCCCCCGCAAGCGCGGAGGCAAGACGATCGACCTGCGAGGACGGGATGGAATGTAGAGGATCGCCGGCCGGCGGCATGGCTCGGAAATACAGACCTTCGCGGGCGAGTAGCCTTCCCGGCGGCGCAGAAGCCAGAAGAAAAATGGTATGGCCAGCGGAAACGAGTTCGTTGGCAAGGGATGCCGCCACCGTGCTGCTGCCGCCAATGGCCGAGAAACAAACGATTCCGATGCGCATGGGATTTTTCAGGCTGCCCGGTCAGGGCAACACATCGAAAGGGCGGGAAAAAAAGGCGACCGGATCTTCAACCGCCAGGCAGTGGCGGACCCAGAATGCCTCGCCTGCACGGCAACCGATCGACGCTCCGTCCCCACGGCGGCGAGCGACTACTCGGGAGAGGAAATCGGGCTGGGAGACTGCGGTGGGGCTTTCGGTGGATGCTGGATTATGCCATTGCGAGGCATGGCAACGCACGACCCGCTCCCATGCTTCATCGAAAGCCGAGACATCCACGATAAAACTCGGCGTTGTGCCGCGCGGAAGGCCGAAGTGCAGAACAGAGTTGGGGCGATGCGGCGGCAGGCCGCTCCCGGGAAAGGCCTTCTGGAGACCGGCCAAATAGACCGCTGCGTTGACGATTGCCGCAGCGGCGGCGTGGTCGGGGTGCGGTTGTTCTGCATGGTGCGTCAACACCAACCGGGGACGCATCCTGCGGAGAATGGCAACGACCGATGCCCGAACGGCTTCTGAATCAACCAATCTTGAGTCGCCGAGGTCGAGCGTCTCTCGAAAAGACAGTCCAAGCACCGTGGCGGCAGCGCGGGATTCGGCGGCGCGTTGGTCGACAGTGCCCCGGGTTCCCGCCTCGCCCCGCGTCAAGTCCACGATGCCGGTGGTGTAGCCCAGCGCAGCCAAGCGCAAGAGGGTGCCGCCGGCGTGGAGTTCCACATCGTCCGGGTGAGCGCCGAACGCAACGACATCGACTTTCGAATGCGTGGTCATGAGTAAAAATATCCCGATGGGTCAGGCTCGGAGGAGGCAAAGGTTCCCCTCCATGTGCTGCTTTTGAGGCTCTGGAATATGAATGGGTTTGGATGTTAAAACGAGAACCGATTAAAGGTTCTGCTTGGCACATGCAAACTGAAGCACAACCTAACGATGTCCGCACATATTCGGAATCTGACTGGGGCGGCTTTTCTGAGAAAGGCGTATCCACAGGTGGTTCTATTTGGCGGGCCTATTGCGACCGGTTGCATTCGGATTTGATCGCGGAGTGGTGCGGCGGAAGGAGATTCCGGCGGGCTTTAAAGACCGATGTGTTCGACGAGGTGGTGGGCGAGGGGTGTTTCGGGGCTCTGGCCGCGTTGGCGTCGGAGGTTCATGGAATCGATGTCTCCGGGCCGCTGGTGGAAAAAGTGTCAAGCGGGCGGAAGGGATTTCAGGTGAGGGTGGGGGATGTCAGGAAACTGGAGTTTCCCGATGCCTCGTTCGATCTGGTTTTTTCGAATTCCACGCTGGACCATTTCGAGACGGAGGCGGAAATCGAGCAGGCGCTTTCGGAATTCGCGAGGGTTTTGGAGCGTGGTGGGCAGTTGCTGATCACTCTGGACAATCCCGTGAACCCGGTCGTTCGGGTGAGGAATTTCCTGCCGCAGCGGACGACGGGCGCGATCGGCCTCGTGCCGTATTTCATGGGCAAGACGCTTTCCATGCCAAGGCTCGCGGAGGTTTTGAAACAGGCTGGATTCCGCGTGGTGCAGCAGCGGCATTCGATGCATGTGCCGCGGGTGGTGGCGCTGCATTTATGCAGTTTGCTGGAAAAATCCAGTGCGGCTGGGTATCTCGCGCTCCGGGCGATGCTGGCGATGGAGGTGCTGCGCAAATTGCCCACGGCTCCGCTCACGGGCCATTATTCGGCGGTGTTGGCGTTGAAGGAATAGCCGATGGCCAGATTTCTCTGCTTCATCCATGGGACTGGGGACATCGCGGAGTTCCGTAGCGATTTTCCAGAGCATGATTTTTTCTTCATATCCCAGAACTCGATTCCGGGTGTCGGCGCGGTTGTTCGACCTGAAACCGTCGAGCAAACAATCGAGGAATTGAAGCGCCTCCATGCTTTGCAACCCTTCGCGGGGATCGTCTTCGGGTCCGGGCTTGAGCTTTATGTGAAATCTGCGGATCAGTTTGCCAGCGCTCTTGGGCTGCGGCGTTTCGTCTCCGATGCGGAAGCCGTTCGGGACAAGTATGCGATGAGGCGGTCTTTTGCAGGAAAGGTGGCATGCCCCGAGTCCCGTGTGGTCAAGGCCGGGGAAGACGCAGCCACTTTTCCGAACCTCAAATTTCCCTGTGTTCTGAAACCGCGCCACGGGTTTGGCAGCATTTGCGTTTTTAAGGCGCGAAACCGCTGGGAACTTGCGTCCGCTCAAAAAGGCATGCAAGCCGCGATGGACTTCGTCGCTCGCCGCCACCCCTTGGCGGTTCCTTCGAACGACATGCTTTTGGAAACATTCGTGGGAGGAACCGAGCACACGGTCGAACTCTTTGTGGCAAACGGAAGGGCTTTAGTGGAATTGGTCAGCGACAAGCTGCCAATGAAACCGCCGTATTTTGTCGAAAGCGGCGATGTGACCCCGAGTCTCCTGCCCATTGGCGATGTGGCCCTGATCAAAGAGGCCGCGCGGGCGGCTGCCGCAGCTGTGGGCATCGAATGGGGGTGGGCGCATGTGGAGATCAAACTAGCCGACGGTGTGGCGAATGTGATCGAGATCGCGGCGAGACCGGGCGGCGGATACACACGCAAAATGGTGAAGCTGGCCTACGACCTCGACATGCGCAGGATTCTCATCGACGCCCATCTCGGGTCTTTGCCCGTCCAACCTCTTCGCGAAAAGAACACTGTTTTCGGCCGCAATATCGTGAGCGAAGGCATCGAGTTGGTTTTTTCGATGCCCGGGTTGGCCGACGCACGAAAGAGCAAGAGCTTCATGGAAATAAGAAATAGTTTCAAAGGAATGCCACGGATTTTCGTCGGTCCGCCCCTGTCATTTGATAGCACAATCATGTCCTATTTCGCATTCGATCCTTCAGCCGAAAAGGCCGCAGAAATTTTCAACCGTTTTCACACTAAAATCCGCGTGCGCTGTTTGCGATTTCCGATGAAAAGCCCCGCACCACTGGCCGTTATGTTTGGAGTTATTGCCAAATTCCGAAGGCAAAAAAACTAAAACCGAGTGTTTTGGCTGCCAGATGGATGTCCGTATGGTTTTTGTCGGGGGAGAGGACTTGCTCTTCGTAGTAGCTGCGTTCGGTGTTGACTTCCCAGATGCCCGATTCCAGTGGGGGGGCTTGAAAAGCAAAAACGGTGCCTTGGGCCTCTCAAATGTCAAAATGGGAAACCAGCCAACTATTGTTCCGCCGATCAATAGCACTCTTCAAGGTTGACAATGCTTTTGCTTCACCCCGCCAGAATCGAGTATTGAGATCGGGTGGACTCGGAAAACGGTTGTTTTGTTCGTTACCGACATCACTCGGGAACTTGCATGAACATCCATAGCCCCTTCTGATTCGAGAAATGAAGCGAGTTGAAGAAGCATCCGAGCTTGTCGTGACAACAAGACAAAAAATCCGCCTGCCTTGGCGGCAACTTCCCTTACTTCCGCTACCGCGTTTTCTTTCGGGATTCCGGATGCGCGATTGGCTTAGAATGCTTTACTCGCATGAGTTTCGGGTCGATCCGCCCTTTTGGCCGCGCGCCTTGCTCGCCACGGTCGGTGCAGGTGTCACCTCAATTCTTGCACGCTTCGAGGAAGCGCTTGCCCGAGGCCATGTGGACTCGGACCTCTGGGAGCGTCCTGTCTTTATTCTCGGTCTGCCACGGAGCGGGACTTCGCATTTTTTCGAGTTGCTCGCGCTGAGTCCCAGTCTCTGTTTTCCCACGAGGTTCGATGCCTTCAATCCCCACACCTTTCTCTTGCTACGGCGGGTAGGTCTTTTTGCCGTGCTGGCGATGCTGCCGAAATTCAAGCGGGCCATGGACAATCTCCGCGTCGGCTGGGACTCTCCAGAAGAAGACATCGTTGCCCTGACCGTCCTGACATCCGCTGGGGAAAGAATCCGTCAGATTTTTCCGCAGGACTCGAGCTGGGCTGGGAATTCCGAAAAAATCGATTCCCGAAAGCGCGGGGAGAGCATGGAAATGTTGGAGGCGCTGCGTGCCTTTTCGCGCAAGCTCGTGCTTTTGCACTCCAAGCGGGTGCTGTTCAAAACTCCGGGGCACATCGCCCGCGTGCGGGAGATTCTTCAGGTTTTTCCGAAAGCGAAATTCGTGGCTGTTTTTCGGAATCCCCTACACCAAGCGGCCTCCATAAAAAACATCCGCCAATCCGGCAACCCGTTCTGGTGCGCCTTGCAATGGCCCCGCGCGGTGGACAACGACCGTGCCTTCGGGCAACACGGAGCGGGCCTGCGGGAATACTTCGATTCGCGCGTCCTCATTCCGCCCGGCAACCTCGTCGAAATCACATTCGAGGAACTGATCTCGAACCGGATGCAGGTTATTCGGAAAATTTGCGACAGGCTCGCGCTGACTCCGCCACACGACGGCGAAAAGTTGAATGCCACCGCCCGGCACGCACGCCAGCCCGGCGTTCCTCCGGAATCCTGGATTCCCCTGATCCGGGAGCACTACAAGCCCCTGTTCGATGCCGGCCTCTATCCCCGGCCGTGACAAGCAGCGGGAACTCAAATTCGTCACCGATTTTTTGGAAAAAATTTCCCGGGCTTCTGGAACGGCATGAATCTTCCCGTGGCTGGATCGATGTGCAGGGTGAATCCGGCGCGCATTCCCTGGACGAAATTCCAGAGTCGGTTGCGGCGCGTAGGCAGGTGTTCCATCTCGACTCCTGAGCGTCCGCCCATCCAGCGTCTTGCGATGGTTGCGAGTGCTTGGATGGCCGGGAGTCCTCCGATGCGGACCATCTTGGCAGTGGCGGCTCCGCTTCCCAGCATGTAGCCAGCAACGAGTCTGGCGGTTTCAGCCCGAGTCCTGAATCCATGGTGGATCACTTCGGCAGCTGGAGTTTCCGCCACGGCAAACCCTGAGCGCAGAAGTCGGATCGAGAGATCGTTTTCCTCGGCCGAGACCAGAGGAGTCCCCGCGCCGAGATGCTCGTCGAAGCCTCCGATTTTCCTCCAGGCATCGACACGCACCGCCATGCAGGCTCCCATGCCCTCGACGAGCGGCTTGGAGGCCAATCCGCGGCGAATGGTTTTCATGGAAACCGTGTAGGAGGGAATCGTGCCTTGCGCCTTGTCATACCCGGCCACCTTGGTTGTTCCAAAAACTAGAGCGACATCCGGAGCCTCCTCGAATGCGGAATCCAAGCCGGCGAGCCAGCCGGGGCATACCGCACAATCATCGTCAGTAAAAGCAACGCGGGATGCGCCGCCCGCTTCAGCGGCCGCCATGCAAATGTTGCGGGCGCGTGCGACACCGGTTCCCGTGTCAGGAATGCGGATCAATCCGGGGAGCCCGTCGTATTTCCCGAATTCACGGATAGAGTAGGAATCCGCCTGGTGGACGATGACCACCAATCCCGGCGAAGGCCGCACGGCCAAGATGGAATCGATGGCCCGCGTCGCGAAGGGCAATCGCCCAATGGTGCAAACACCCACCGCGAGGTGATCGCGTCGGCTGGAATTGGCATCGTTAAAACTCATGCTTGTATTGGGGAGGACATCGAATTTCTACACCGCGACATCGATGATTCCAAAAAACCATGAGCAAACCCATACAAGAAATCGCCAGTGAGACCGGAAGCTCTCCGATTTCCCGTTCCACGCTCGAGGGCCTCGCGGGATTTTACGCCGCGTTGGGGCGTCGAATGATCGTGAAAGACGGGGTTCTCTGGTTCGACTGCGGGGCGTTTTCCACGATGTCCGTCCTCACGACCGTGCCCACCGGTATCGCTGACAGGGAAGTGCGTGGCATTCTTTGCCGAACGCGCAAACTGGCAGCGGTTTACCGCGTTGCCGCCGCGGCCGGTCTGGAGGTGCCGATGTTCATGCTGCGCGACAAAGACTATGGCACCGCCAATCTGCAACGCCAATTTCGGCAGCATGTCGAGCGGGCCTCGTCCTTTTTGGAGGCCAGGGAATGCAGTTGGGAGGAATGGGAAACCAGGGCGCTCGACTGCGATTGGCAAACACTCGCCCGGCAGGGTGGCTCTCCGAAACCGGGAGTGGGGCTGCTGTGCCCCGAGGTGCGGCGTCGGATTGCCGAGGCAGGGCGCGCCGTTCCTCGATTGCGGATTCATGCGTGTTTCCATGGAAAGGAGATCGCCGCTTACCTCATTCATGTCTCGTTTGGGGGAATGTGCGAAGGGTTGCTCGCGAATCGGGTTGACTCCGAAATCGACTCCCCGACGCGACACGCATCGCATCTGCTTTATTTTTCCTTCGCAAAGGCGGCGATCTCGGACCCGGATATCCAAGCGGTCTGCGTCGGGCGTCAAAGCATTCCCGCGAAGGAAACGCTCACGCGATTCAAACGCCAAGCGGGATTTTTGCCCGAACCCTGTCACTTGCGTTTCCGTTTGCACCCGGTGCTCGCCCCGTTTCTGGAAAATCAATTTTCCGCCGCGTTGTTGAAACGGGTTCGGCTCGGACTGTCGGGAAAAATTCCCGCCCTCGCGAATTTGGAGGTCATGGAGAAGGCGGGGCTGTGTGGCCGGCGATGAGTTCGGACGCTTTTTCCGCGAGCACGACTACTTGGCAGGTGATGTTGCCGCTGGGGCTGGTCGGCATCGCGGAGGCATCGGCAACCCACAAGCAATCGGTGCCATGGACCCGCAGATCGGGTCCAAGCGCTCCGGTGCCGACCGGACCCATGGAGCAAGTTCCGCTTGGATGGTAGGCCGTAGTGACTTCGCGAAAAATCGCGGCGCGGAGGGATTCGTCATCGCCCGCGAGAGGCGAGGTTTCGCCGAGAAGAGGAAAATCGCGCAACGCCTGGCGCGAGGCGATCGAACGCGCGCGCTGAAGCCCTGCAACCAAAGCGGCCATATCCTCTTCCTCGGCCAAAAAATTCGCATCCACCAGCGGGGCGCCAAAGGGATCACGGGTATTTAGAAAAACGCGGCCGCGGCTTTTTGTGGCGAGCAGGCAAATATCGGTCGCGACTTGCTGCCCGGGCCCGAAGGTTTGGAAATGACTAACAAGTTGGAGATCTGGAACTTTCAACTCCGGCCGCGAACAAAAGAACGCACCGGCCTCGCAGCAGTTCGAGGCCATCACTCCCTCGCGCCGCAGGAGGTAGCGAAGCATTTCAGGAATCATGTGGCGCTTGCCCCCGGGTGAAACGCGGCCAGAGAGGTGTGTCAACCCGAGTCGCAAATGATCCTGAAAATTTTCCCCTACGGCCGGCAGGTCGATGAGCGTGCGAATGTCGGCGGCCTGAAGAATTTTTTCCGGACCGATACCGCTCGATTGCAGGATCCGCGGTGATTGGAAAGCTCCTGCGCAAACAATGACCCCGCTGGATGCGCGATAGGTTTCCAGGCGACCGCCCTGCGCGACCTCGATGCCCACCGCGCGCTGTTTTTCAAAAAGGATGCGGCGGACTTGAAGATTGGTGGCGAGTTTCAAGCGGGGATTAGTTGCCACGGGGGCGAGGTAACCTTTCGCCGACTCGAACCGCGCACCGTCCCGTTGCAAAACCGGGTAATAGCCGCACCGGCGACCCTCCCGCCCGGTTAGCGGTGTCTCCTCCACCAGCCCATCCTCCGCACAGGCTCGGAGGAAAGCTTCCGAATGGGGCGAGCGGAAGCGCGGTTGTGACAGGGAGAGCATTCCACCGCGAGTCCAGTCCAGCGGTGCATCCAGCGGGTTGCCGAATACGCGGGAGAAAATCGGCGTGAGGTTTTTCGAGGACCATCCCGGATTTCCTGCCGCCTCCCAAGCGTCGAAGTTCGCGGGATGTCCCATGAATCCCATCATGGCGTTGATGGATGAGCTTCCGCCAACGACCTTGCCCATCGGCCACTCGATGCATCTTCCGCCCAAGCGCTCTTGCGGAATACTCCTCTGGGCCCACGAAAAAAGCCGCCCGATTCTCATCCCCGGCAACGGCGGATCCAGCAACCATGCGGGGTAGTGGGGACCCGCTTC
This sequence comes from Verrucomicrobiota bacterium, assembly GCA_039797215.1. Lineage (GTDB taxonomy): Bacteria > Verrucomicrobiota > Verrucomicrobiia > Chthoniobacterales > Terrimicrobiaceae > UBA967. The sequence goes on from JBDKIG010000057.1 coordinate 9,587, forward strand.
AACCAGAAGAACGCTGGACTCGGTGCCCTCGAGCAACCGGCGCGCCACCACACAGCCCGCGGTTCCCGCCCCGACGATAATGAAATCAGATCCTTTCATTCGTGTTCATCGAGAATCGCTCCGCGATTGGAGCAGGGATAAGTATCCTCCTGCCTCTCCAACGCACCAAGCAGCTTGGGCGGCGGTTTGAAAGGGTAGTGTCGAGAGGAAATCGGCCAGTCGGCTGGCGCGACGGCATTCGCCTGCGATTCGTGCAAGTGCGGAAAGGAGTGCGACTGGCGTGAGTGCGAAGCGTGCGAGCAATCGCAGGCGGGTCCATTTTTCAAACTCCGCGCGAACGCGGCCAAATTCCTTCCCGCGCTGAAATCTCTCGGACAAAAATCCGCTTCGGTATTTTTCATCTTGGTCGGTGACGATCGCTGCGGGCACGAACCAAGGGATGAACCCTGCGGCGCGCGCTTTCCAGCTGAACAAGGCATCGCCGCTGAAGATCGAGCCGTCGAACGGGCCGATCTTTTGCCAAGCATTTCGGGAGACGAGAAGGTTGCCCGTGGCGGCGATGTCGAGCGGGCCTGCCGGGATTCCACTCAGGTAGGGGAAGTATTTCAAAATATGGATTCCCCGGGACATTAGGCTCTGCGCCTTGGAGTCAATGCACCCTCCAAGAACTTCGTGGCCGGTGGCGTGCGCTGCGACCAGCTCCTCAAGCCAGAGTGGATCGGCTTGGCAATCGGCGTCGGTAATCGCGAAGAGGTAGCCCTTGGCCATCGAGATGCCGAGGTTGCGCGCGGCGTGGGGGAAGAGGCGTTCCGGGCTTTGAAGAAAACGGATGCCGGGAAATCGGGCGACAATCTCAGCGGTGCGGTTTTCCTGCGAACTGTTGACGACAATCGTTTCGAAATCCCGGAAGGTTTGCGCCTGCAGGGCTTCGAGGCAGCGGGTCAGGAAGTCCGCCGAGTGGTAGGCGGCGACGATGACGGAGACACGATGAGTAGATTGGGGTGTCATTCAGATCGATCGAAAGGCCGGACAGTTCCGGCACCATCGGTGGGGCCTGTCATGGGTCGGGAGGCATCCGCCAAAAGAAAATGCCGTTCGCCGGGGCGAAGGAATCGGGTGCGATTGTATTCAAAGCGGGAATAATCGCGGTTGCTCCGCCCTGCGCCGAAGAGGGTGGAGATCGCCTGCCCAAGGCATGGCTCAATGCGAGGAGTAGGAGTGCCAAGGAAGTTGTGAGGGTTTTTATCGGGGAATTCGCGTCCCGAAGCATCGACGCGCGCCGCTTCATCTTGAGCAGGGCGACGGCCGGGAAGAGAGCGAAGCGTGGAGCCTTTTGGATTGGGCCCCAGCCCAATCTCTCGGCCCGCTTCCCCGCGAACACCCTCCCGCCAACGAATGCATGGCACAGGGCGGGTCCCAATCGACTCATGTTGACATGTCGCAAGGTCGTGCGAGTGCAGCACACGAAGCGGGCATTCGGGATGCTTGTGAGAATGTCCTGCTGCACGAAGCCCTCGACCTGGAGGAAATCCTCGTCGTGGACAAACCCGGCAAGCGCGCAGCGGCGGTAGGCTGTATTGTGCCAAGGAAGTGATTGCGCCTCTTCGAAACGGGGGCGGTCCAGTCCCCCTCGGCGTGTGCCGTGGAAGCTCAGGAATTGTGCGCGGCTCACGGCGGTCGTCGAATTCGGATTGATCAATAGGGGGGCGGCGGCCTGCACGGATGGTGAGCTTTCGAATGCGGCGAGAAGTTCCTCCGCAAAGTTCGGGTCCGGAAAAGAGTGGTCTTCGATAATGGCCACCGCATCCCCGGTCGATTCGACGACGGACTGTGCACGGGCCTTGGCGAGGTCCTCCGTCCGCTGGAGCAGGAAACGTATTTTCCAAAAGCGGGCGCGCGGCAAGAGAAAGTCTTCAGCCTTGCGCAAAAGCTCGGGCGAGTCGGTGGAAATAATCAACTCGATGCGTGGAGCGGCGGTTTGCGCAAGCAGACATTCCAGGATTTTTTGGATGCAGGGCAGGCTGTGCCGGGCGACAAAAATCACCGAGAGCCGTAAGGAAGCAGCCTGTGTGCTCATGCGATGCGGGGGGTGTTGAGTTCCCACTTCACGAATTTTTCCTCAGCGTCGCCGAGGCCGAACAAATAGCCAGCC
>JBDKIG010000058.1:0-11592 GCA_039797215.1 Verrucomicrobiota bacterium
AAACCTCGGAGCGGGTGATGGCGCGAAAGAGTGCCGGGCTTGAGGGGGCGTGGTAAGGCAGGACATCGGAGTAGCCGGGAACCACGACCTGCACGACCGGAAAGCCGATGGCAGGGTCGGTGAGGTCAATGGCGAGGAAGTCCAGGCCGAGAGTGGCGAAGGTTCGTTTCGCCTCGTCAATGTCGCCGAGGCAATCGGCGTGGCGCGTGCCGGGATCGAATGGGACCACGGGGCCTTCGAGTAGGAAGTCGGCCGAGCGGTAGGGAACCATGCCGAACATGAATGCCGACATGAAATTGTCGCAGTCATTGCCAAGCGTTCCGATCCGGCGGAAGTCGTGGTCGAGGAGTTGGCGGAGTTTTTCGGGATAGCCGGGGGAGGAGGCGTCGAGGAATTCGCCGGCTTTCCGGCCTTGGGTGTATTCGGTGAAACAACGCCCCAGCGCTTCTTCGCGGTCGAACGACGCTCCGATTTTGAAGAAATGGTGAAACTGAAAATCGGGCGGAATGTTTTGATCTCGGAAATAAACGCCGACGCATGGCAGGACGCCTCCGAATGAAAGGTCCTTCACCACAAAATCGATCCCGCGTTCGCGAAGAAATGCCATCTGACGGCGGATGACAGGATGCGCAATCGAGGTTTCATCGATAGTCGGAACGACCAGACGGTTTCGCAGGACAGCGATGTGGGCGCGGCGTTCGAAAACCTCGTTTGCGGCGTGAATGAGTGCCTCCTCGAGTGTGTTTCCCGATGCCCTGCCGTTGGGGCCGCTGATGAGCCGCACATATTCCAGTGGGACTTTGACCGTGGCGTCTTGAGTGAGTGAGAAGGCGTCCACCCAATGCCCGGCGACTTCGAGGTTCTCGATTCGGCGCAGGAGTGGTGGGGTGGCGGTGGCGATGTGGGGGAGGAATTGGCGGATCGGAATGGCATTCGCAAAGTCTCCCTCGCGGCCCCAAGCATAGCCGGGAAGGTCGCCGACGGCGCGGGCGGCGAGCCACTCAGCTCCCTCTGCGAGGGCACCGGCGCGGGCGCACTCGGGGTTCGAGCCCTTGCCCATGGTGCGAAATTCCATCCCTTCAATGAACATCGCCGCCCAATAGAGATCCGGGGCGACGGTTTCTTCGTGAATCCAGAAATCGTGTTGAGAACCCACGAATGCCTCGAGCCTCGCGATGGTCTCGGAGGGCTTTACGCAACGCTCGCGGTCGATTTTCAGGTGAGGCTCGAGTTTCACGGGAAAAGGTCGGCGTGGAGGCGCGATGCCGCGGCGCGGCCTTCGGCGAGGCAGGAGGCGACGGAGGTTCCGCCATTGAGAATCGCACCCGCAAAATGAATTCCCGAGGTGGCAGGGACATTCCAGCGAGGGTCGCGTTGGAGGGCCATGGCTTCGATCACCATGTCGATTTCGAGAAGGACGGAAGTTTGGAATTTCGTGTGGCGGAGGTGCAGTCCAAGCAATTCCCCGTTCGCGCTGTGCTCGTAGTGGAGTGGTTCCCATTCCATCAAGGCATGAACGCCCGGCGTGGCGAACCAAGACTCGGGCATATGCCAATGCAGGGCCGAGCGTTCGCCGGCGAAAATCACATGAACTTCCGAGGCCCCCGATTCGCGGGCGAGGCGGGCGGATTCCATCGCGCTATCGCTCCCGGCCAAAACCGCAACGCGGCGAGGCACGAAAGAGAGGGAGCCGTTTTTGAAGGATTCTAAAAACTCGAGACCGCCGAGGATTTGGTTTCCGCGTTTGCCGAGGGAGGGTTCGCTCCAAACTCCCGTGCAGACGAGCACGGCATCGACGCTTCGGCGCAAATCCTCGAGGGGTGGACCAGGGAGGATTTCGTTTTCGAGGAAAACCGAAAGCCGGTTGGCATTGAGGGCTGGATCGAGGAGGGCTTGGATTTCGAGATCAATCGGACCCGTCCGGCGGGAGGGAATCATCCGGGCGGGCATGCCGCCGAGGATTTGGGATTTTTCGTGGAGTTGGACGGTGTAGCCGCGTTCCAGCAAGAAAGCCGCCGCGCCGAGTCCCGCCGGGCCGCTGCCGATGACGGCAACGGTGCGGTTGTTGGAATGGGGTGGGATTTTGATACCAGTTTTTCCCTCTTGGAGGGCATCCCACGCGATGGCGGCCTGCAAATCCAGGATCGGAACCGAAGCTCCGCGCAGGGCGGTTTCGATACAGGCTCCCTCGGCTTCCATCCAGGCTGGGGAGAGGCGGGAAGCCAGGCCGGGGAGCGGATTTGCCGAAAAGAGGAGTTGGCAGGCGGTGTTGCGGTCGCCCTTCATCCAAGCCGTGATCATTTCGGGGATCGGCGTGTGGAGGGGGTCGGCGGAAACGCAAGGCGCGGCTTCGCAAAAATGGCAGCGGGTGAGACCTTCGCGGAGGGTGTCCTCCTGGGTGCGGCGCATTCCTTGGTGGATCGGGCCGTAGGTGGCGGGATCACGAATCGGGCAGCCGACGGGGCTTCCCGTGCGATTCAGCTCTGAGCAAGCGCCGCAATCGATGCAGACACGGCCTCGGGGCCATTGGCGGAACGAGGGGGCCTCGGGAAAGGCGAGGGCTCCTCGGCCGAAACCGGCCATGGCGAACCGGCCATTTTCCAAAAGGGCGGCGGCGACATGCGGGGCGAAATCCCGCAGCCAGCCAAATCCTCCCGCGATGACGGAGAGGCCGGGTGCGGCTTTTGCCAAATCCTCGGAGAGGCGGATCAGTCGCTGCAAGGCGGCGAGGGGGTGTTCGTGCGGGTTTTCGGAGTCGGCGAGTGGGCGGTGTTGCCTGTCGGGAGCGAGGCGGTTCGGGTTGTTGGCGGCGGGGTTAAGAATCGAAGCGCCGGCGGCTTCGAGGGCGCGGACAAGGGCGAGTGGCTCAGAGAGATCGGGTTTTCGGAAATCCTCGGCGTCCACCCCAAATCCTCCCTCGCTCGCGTTAAAAGCGTTGAGGCGCACGGCGAGGATCAGCTCGGGATGGGCCTCGCGGATGCGGTGGATGGCTTCGAGCACGAACCGCATCCGGTTTTCCAGGGAGCCGCCGAATCGGCCGGGGCGCTTGCGGGCGGCGAGGAGATGCGCGGCCAGCGTGCCGTGATGGCAGGAGATATCGATGCCATCGAATCCCGCCTCGGCGGCGGATCGGGCGGCTTCGACGAGGGTGTGCAGTTGCGACTCGACGGCGGAGTCGGGGAGTTCAGCGGCGGGGCATGGCGAGAGTTGGCTGATGAATATCGCCTCGCTCCGTGAGCGGAGATCGCGGAGGTCTGATTTTCCGAGGATTTCGGTAACCCAGATCAGCGAGAATCCGCCGTCGGCGAGTTTTTGGTAGCGGCGGATCGAGAGCGGGCCGGGGGAATTGGAGATGGGTTGGGCGCAGAATGCGTTTGGCACGGAGCGTCCGGCGATTTGGCGAGGCTGGAACAGGGAGTCGGTGGAATCCGAGACGGGAATAGACAGCCCCAAGCGGGTGATTTCCGCACGGAGGTCCTCCAGCGTTTCCAGGTAAAATGGTTCGTAGCCGGGAATCTCCATCTCAGTCCAAGGCCGGTTTGCCGAAGGCCGCCAGATAGATGGCGAACTCCTCGCGTCCATCCACGCCGAGCCACCGGTCGAGAGCGGATTGGTGATAGGAAAGGAGCGGGCAGGCTCCGAGGCCGAGGGCGGAGGCCGCGAGGCCGACATTCTGGCAGGCGTGGCCGGCCTCCATCGCGATCATGCGGTGAGCGGTGAACGCGTATTTCCACTCGGTGCGGTAGGGCGTGGCGGTCCACACGAGGACGGCTGCCGCGCTGGAAATGACGGATTGCCCGTAGCAGGCGGCGAGGAGTTTTTCGGGAGACTTTGGGTTTTCGCTGACGACGACCAGTGAGTGGGTTGTTGGTTCGTAGCGGTAAATCCCGGCTTCCAACCCCGTTACATTCGCGACGCCGATGTAGGTCTCGAGCGGGTAGCGGCCCCCTGCGGAAGGGGCGGTGCGAAAGGGGGCCTCGCTGTTTTGTCCTGTCACCCCTTGAGCGGCCCAGAGGAGGAACCCGAGTTCGGCGAGGGAGATCGGGGATTTCGAGAACTCGCGGAGGCTGCGGCGCGATTCGAGAAGGGCTTTCAAATCCATTGTCTTCCCGTCGGGGCTTTGCGGCGGGGGCAATGCCATGCGGCGTGCTCCCTCGGGGGAGGATTTGGTGGCTGGGGGAGCGGGGATTCCTTTTTCGCGGTCGCTGTGGGGTCGCCAGTCGCCATCGTATCCCTTCAAGAAAACCCGCAGCTGATCGTAGGAAAAGGAGTCGAGAGGTTGGGATTCCGCAAGGAGTGTGGCGGAGGCGCACAGAAGCGAAGCGGAGAAGCAGATCAGGAACCTCACAGCGACTAGAGTGCTCCGTTCAGGGCCTTGTAGTATTCGGAGACCTTGTCGCGGTATTCCGTCGGGGCGGCGTCTGAACCGGATTCGACGACGCCTTCGAGCATGTCGATCGTGCGGTTGACTGGAATCGCGCTGTTGGGGCCGGCTTGGAGCTGGGCTCGGGCCTCCATCAACTCGGCTGCTGCTGCTTTTTTGTGTTCCTTCATCTGGCGAATATCTCCCCGTGCAACCGCGTCGGCGGATTGGCGGATGTGGTGGGCGGCATTTTTCAGGGAATCGACGCGCACATTTTTCATTGAGGCCTCGGCGAAAATGGCATCGGCTTTCTTGGCCATAATAGCGGCCAGGCCCTCGTAGGATCCTTGCTCGGTGGAGTCCACGCGTTTCGTGCCGCCTGACATTCCGACATCATCGGCTTTGCCGGAGGCTTGTTTTCCACCGCCCGTCGCAGCTGTTTTCGCATCGCCCTCGGCATCGACTTGGCCGCTTTGGATGGGATCCTGGGTGCGGCGGTTTTCGATATTGTCATCGCCTTTGCCGATTTTTCCGGAGCCTGCGGCGGTTTCTCCGCTGGCCATGCCCTGGCGGCCGACATTGGAGCGGCCGTCCTGCTCCTTGTGATCGGGGGCGGTGTTGCCGGATTTTCCCTGAGCGCCGAACGAGGCGATGTTTCCCTCCTTGGTTTCCCAGCCTGCGGGGAAATCGCTCATGGCGTGGTTGGTGGCGCCGTCATCAGACTCCTCGGCGGCTTCTTTGCTTTCCTCGAGGAGATCGCCGACCAAATCCTCGGCGGCGGTGGCGAGTTCGGCCATGGCCACCCCGGAGTCGGGCATTTCCTCGCGGTCGATCGCTTCGGTGGTAATTTTATCGGCGTCGGCTTTTTCGCCGAGCCAGGTTTCGCAGGCGTCGAGGCGTTCTTTGGCCTCGCCCATCATGGCCATGAGGACGTCTTCCTTGGTATAGCCTTTGTCTTTGGCCTTGAATTCCTTCTCGGTGCCGTCGGGCTTTGTTTCCTCTTTGGCGACCTGCTCGATTTCTTCGAAAATGGAAAACACGTCCTCCACGAGATCATTGGCGGTATTCATCTCGGCGAAAATGTGGAGGTCGGTCGGAACTTCCAGCAGGGCTTCCTTGGTGTTCTTCTCCATTTCGCGGTAGGCGTCCTCCATTTTATCGACCAATTCCGTGTCGTGGTTGGCCTGGGCTTTCACGGCGTCGATCGACTCGCGCATTTTCTTGTGGAGTTCCTGGATTTTCTCGATTTTTTCCTTCGCCTCGCCCACGGCTTCGAGGAAATCGACAGTCTTTTCCTTCTCCTCGGTGAGGGTCAGTTTCTCGAGCGAGGCTTTGATGGCTTCCAGTTTTCGGATCGCGGATTCCTGGGGCTTTTTGGCTTCCTCGAGGCGTTGTTGATCGAGGTTTTCGGCGGCGAGGACCATGTCTTTCTGGATTCCTTCTTTTTCGGCCTGGTCGGCTGAATTCTTGATGCTCTCGGCGAATGGGGCGTCGGAGGTTGCGGTTTGAACGGCATCCTCGCGGGCCGTGCGGATGAAGGCTTGGACATCCTCAGCGAGGGCGTCTTGGGAATCGACCATGTCGGGGGAGGCTTTGCCGTTGGCAGCGGCGAGTTCCGTGGTTTTCGCGAGCAATTCTTTTTCGCCTTTGAGGAGGGCGTCGAGCATGGCGGCGAGGCCGGTCAAGCGGTTGTCTTTGAGAGATTCCTCCATGGAGGAATCGGCTGGCGATAGCTGGCGGAGGATGCGGTTCTGACAATCCAGCGCTTCCTTGGCGAATTCGCCGCGGCCAGCAGGCGCGGCGGTGGAGGCGGACTTCAAGGCCTCGATCGCGTGGAGGGATTCGTTCAAATAGAGCTTCTGGCCGAGTTGGGTGAGGGCGCCGAGGGGTTCGAGGGTGTTATCGAGAAGGCCCTTCAAAACCCTGCGAATTTTTTCCTGATTCGTGGCGGCTGCTTTCCACTTGGCGGGATCGGATTTTGGGAGATTGGCGGCGAGTTTTTCGGTCGCCTCGATGTTGGATTTCTGGAGTTCGAGCAATTGGTCGATGCCCGTGGCGGCGGAATTCGCGAGTTCGTTTTTCTTGGCGAGCAATTCGTCGGTGGTCGGGGTGGTGAAGACGATCGAATCGGAGAGGAATTCGTTGGGTTTTTCAGGATGGGTGTCGCGGGCGACGATGCGAAAGACCAATTTTTTGCCGGCGGTGGCGGCGATGTCGGAACTCCAGATTTGGTTGAAAGCCGGGTTGCCATCGAATTTCCAGGATTTGAGTGTGGTTGCGGCGGCCTCCGGAGTTTGGTCGGGAGGGAGCAACTGAACCTCGACCTCCGAGAGTCCGTAGTCGTCCTTCACCTCGAAATGAATCTGTGGCCTCGCGCCGGCCGGGAGAATGCTGGCCTCGGTGGGGCTGACGATGGTGATCTGCGGCGGTTCATCGACTTGAACGGTGACGGCGATTTCCTCGGTGACGGCCTTGGAATCGCCTTCTTTGGCCTCCAATATGAGGGATGCGCCCGGGGAGAGAACGGCTTCAGCGCTCCAGGTGCGTGGGTTGTTATCGACGGCGGTGAGGGGAGTCGGAGTGAGCACCGCGCCCGAGAGCAGAATGCCGGAGAGATCGGTGTTCGATTGGACGGTGACCTGCAGGCGGGATCCCGACTTTGCGACGAGAGGGTCTTTTTGGAGGTCCAGATTTGCCGGGGCCTGGCGGGTGTGCGGAGGAGGGGTGAGGACGGCCTTGATGCCGGTGAAGGCGGCCGGGGCCTTCGTTGCGATATTGAACCATTTGCTCGGATAGGCATCGCCGGCGCGGAAGCGGTATTTCAACGCGGTGGTTAAGCGTGGCACTTGCCGGGAGAAGGTTTCTTCGCTGCTGCTCGTGATTTTACCGAGCGAAACGGTTTCGTCTGGTCCATCCGAGGCATCCATTTCCAAAAAGACCTCGTGGCCTTTGAATCCTTGAACTTTGCAGGTGAGGAGGACGCCCTGCCCGGCAGGAATCGAGGTCTCGCCCGGGGTGACTTCGATGATTTTTGTGAGGGTCGGGAGCTCGACTTGGCTGAAGGGATTCACGGCGCGCCAGAGGGCGATGAACCATGGCTTGCCGTAGAAGGCTCCAGGCGCTGCGAGCACGAGGGCCAGGCTCAGAAAGGCGATGAGGCTCCACTTGTGGGCCCGGCGGTCTTTGAGTTCGCGGAGGTCGAGTTTTTCCAAATCGGGGAAGCCATTTTTGATGTAGGCGTTCCTGAATCGATCATTCGAGGGCTCGCGTGAGAATTGCAGGAAGTTGATGAGGCGGTTGTCGAGCTGGGGGAATGTTTTCTCGAGTGCGGCAGCGATTCCCTCGGGCGTGTAGGCTCGGACGAGAGCGGAGTAGGCCAGCCAAACGGTGGCTCCCAGAAGCAACACGAGAGGTATCCAGGCCCCGAGGCGGCCGCCTTGCTCAAGGCGAAGTAAAAAATCGACCCAGCCCACGACGAAAAGCACGGCGAATATCGTGGCCAAGCCCCATTTGAGCTTCACCATCGCCTGCCAAGCCGTCATTCGGCGGCGGACTTTTTCCAGCGTGTTGGTGAGTCTGGGATCCACGGGATGGATTAGAATTGCACGGAAGGATCGGGTGTTTTCGTCACCACGATGTTGTCCACGGAGCCGGTGTTCATGAACCAGACATAGAGGGTCATGAACCGGACTTGCTTCAAATGTTTGAGCGCGTCGGGGGAGAGTGCCACCCCGGGAAATTCCAGCGTCACCTTCGTCCAATCGCCGGCGGCGGGTGTGTTTGCGGCCTTGCTCTTGTAGATCATGCGAAGGTCTGAGATCGCCGGTTGATCATGTGGGCGAACGCCGGGCGCCCAGCGGTAACCCGCAAAGTAAACGCGCGAGGGGCCGCCTTTCACTTCGAGCGTGCATTTGTAGCGGAAGCCCGGTTCGAGGACGAAGGGGATGGTTTCCATTTTGGCCCCACCGTCGTCAGGCTTTGGCGGCTTCAAATGAACCACGCTCCCTCGACCGGCTTCCGTCCCGGTGGAAATGGCGGCTTTGTTGACCACATAGTAGGAATTTCCGGACCACTCGTAGTCGGTGATCCACCCGGTGGGAGGGTTCGCGGCATCGTCAAAATTGCTGTTCACAAGAGTGGTCTCTTGGGCGGTGGCGATGGAGAGGGAGACGGCAGCGAGGAGGGCGTGGCTGAAGGGTTTGATCATGGTGTGGAAGTTGCAGGTGATGGTGGATTTTGACAAGGCGATCTCATGGCATCTGGCGGGTGCGGCGGGCGAACCAGGTGGCGGCGAAGAGGAGCATGACGATGGCTACGACGGGGCCGTTGCGCCAGAGGGTCTGGAATTCGGAGAAGTTCTCTTCCTTGGCTTTGAGGTCGAAATTCGTGAGCGCGGAGTTGAGGGCTTCGGGGGTCTCGAAATAGGAGCCGCCGCTGGCGCTGGAGATGGCTTGGAGGATTTCGAAATTCGCAGGGCGCGGGGAGGTCTCGGGCGAGAAGGGTTTCACGAAAAAGCTCATGGGTTTGCTGGTCACGGGCTTGCCGTCGAGTTGGGCGGTGGCGGTGAGGCGATAGGCTCCGGGCGTGTCGGCTTGGAATTCGACGCTGTAGCCTTCGAAGGAATCGCCGGAGACGGTGGTCACCTTGCTGAGATCCATGCGGTAGGGAATCGAGCGTCCATCGGGGAAGACGAGTGTGGCGTCGATGGATGCGGGCTTTTTGCCCTTCGTTTTCTCTTCGGAGAGGCGGGCGTTGATGGTGATTTTTTCGCCCAGGAAAAGGTCGTCCCGGTCGGTGAAAAGTTCCAACTCCTCGGCGTTAAGATTTTCCGCCTTGGGCAAAAGCCAGGAGACGAGTTGGGTCCAAAAGCGTTTGTAGGGTTTGGCGTCGCCGGATTCGGGGCCGAGTTGCCAGCGCCAGAGGGAGTCGGTGAGGATGACGGCGACTTTGCCTTCGCCGAAGCGCTGGGTCAGAACGAGAGGCGCGGAGCCGGAAGGGGTCTCGACGACGACGAGGGACTCGGCGGCGGGCTTGGCTTGCAGGCCCGTGAAGACGGAGAGGACGGGCGGGATGGTTTTCCAAAATTTCGGATCGCCGGCGAAGGCGGGGTGGGTGGCGGCTTGGGGGGTGAGTTTGACGGTGAGGGGAGTCGGGCTTTCGAGGAGGTTGGGGCTGCCGCCTTCAATCGGCAGGGCTTGGGCGAGATCGGTGGAGAGGAGGCCGCCTGGAGACCAGGCCTTAGTGCCGCCAAGGACGACGAGGCTGCCGCCTTTTTCGACAAAGCCGAGGAGGCGCTTGGCGCGTTCCTGGCTGAGTTCTGCCGCATCGAGATTGCCGAGGATGACGACTTTCAAGGCCGAGAGTTGGCTCTCGTTCATGTCTGCGGTGAAAGTCTCAGCGGGTGTGGCGGCTTGGGGTTTGCCATCGCCGCTGGTGAAGAAAATCACCGGGGAAATCTGTCGGTTCTCCATGAGAACGCGGCGGAGGTATTTGTATTCCCAGCGGGGAACGCCTTCGACATAGAGGATGCGGTTCCGGGCATCCACGACCTCGATGATGGTCTTCCACTCGTTGTCGTCCTTGTTTTTCTCTCCGGCGAGGGGAACGGCGAGGACCCGGGTGTTGAAGACGCCGACTTTGGGGCGTTCGACCTCGAACACGACCTCGCGTTCGCCGCCGGAATCGGGGATTTGGGTGGGCTTCTCGGCGACCAGGCGATCGTCTTCGAATAATTGGATGGAAACCGGTGCCCCCTTCGTGCCTTGTCCGGAGACTTTGACTTTGATTTCGGTCTTCCAGCCGACCGTGACTCGGCGGGCGGCGGTGACGGTGTCGATGCGGAGATCGGGTTCCTGCTCCCAGCTACCCGGTTTTTCCGGCTGGAGGGTGTGGATCGGAAATGGGCGAGGCGCGGAGGCCCACTCGTTGGTGAGTTCCAGAGTGTCGGTGCCATCGCTGAGGAGGAGCATGCCCTCGATGGGCAGGCCGGCGAGGCGTTGCTCGAGTTTGGCCAGGGCGTCGCGGAGGGAGGTTGCAGCACCCTCGGGCTTTAAATTTTCGGCAGCGCCAAGGGACATTCCTTCGCTGAGCGAGGTGTCGAAGGAATAAACATCGATGTCGCATTCGGAGGCGAGTTTCTTCGACCAACCCAGCCCGAGAGCGGTGCGGGCGCTGTCCCAGCGGCTCGGGGCGGCCTCCGAGGATTTCAGGGTCATGCTTCGGGAGGTATCGACCAGAACGAGGAAGCGGGGCTTGAGGAGTTGGGTGATGGTGGTCTTTTTCCCGGGCATGAAGAGGCACCAGGCGAGGCCGAGAAGGGCGAGGACATGGAGGGAAAAAAGCACGATGCGGAAAGAGCCCGAGGGAAGAAACCGGTAGGCTGAATACGCCGCCGCGAGCGCCGCTGCGAGGAGGCAGAGGACAATGGTCAAAGTCGGAACGCTGTTTTCGAAAATGATCATGCCGCGTCGGGTTTCTTGATGTGGCCGGCGAAATCCAGTTCGAGTTTTTCGCGGCCCATGGCGCCTCGGCGCGAGAGGGAGTTCGCATACCAGAATTCGATGACGGCAAGCAGGAGGACGAGCCAGAGGATTTGCTCGCCGAAGGTGCGGCCGACGCGGCTTTCCTCCAACTGCGAGCGGAGCGTTGGCAGATCCGTGGCGATTTTGAGGTTCACATCACCAAGGCGGGCGGTGATCTCTTCGAAAGAGATCGGGGCAAGGTTGCTCTCGCCGCGCGGGATGTTTACGGCGAGGTCGAGTTGAGAGGATTCTCCGGGGCCGGTGGAGATTTTGTAAACGCCGGGAAGGAACATGTTCTCGGCGACGAAGACCGTGCGGCCCTCGGCGGCGTTGGCACGGACGGGGAGGTTTTTTCCATCGGGGCCGGTGATTTTGGGTGGCTCGGAGAGTCCGGGGAAAAGTTCATTGAGGATCACGGTGTCGGTGCCCTCGATGTAAGGCTGGGACTGGGGGGACGAGTAGTCGGCGCACTGAACGAGGAGGGGGAGAAAGAAGGGGGACAGGGGGAAATCGCTGGTCGTGCGGTCCGGTGAAACACCGAGCAGGAGCACCTTGCCCTTGCCATGGGGTTTTTCGATGAGGAATGGCTCTTGGGTATTCATCGAAACCAAAACCTCGGCGCCAGGCTCAATTTTTGGAATGGCAGCGGCTCGGCGGAGAGAGACGGAGGGGGCGGATGAACCCTCGCGGAGGGGGCGGATCAGCGGG